>NZ_JH417835.1:13202-83619 GCF_000239295.1 Flavonifractor plautii ATCC 29863 | reverse complement strand
ACCGCGGAAGCCAAGCTTCCGCGGTGCTCTTGCTTATATACACTTTTTTCGCAGGAGAAAGGTGACGGCAAACCAAACCGCCAGATAGAGGGTGATGGACGCCCCGGCGGAAGAGCCGATATAATAGGAGGTCATCAGCCCCGCCAGGCCGGAGATCACCGCCCCAAGCAAGGAGAACAGGTGATACTGCCGCATGTTCCGGGCCACATTCCGGGCGGCGGCGGCGGGGAGCACCAGCAGGGAGTTGATGACCAGCAGACCCACCCAGGTCATGGATACCGTGACCACCACGGCGATGGCGGCGGAGAACACCGCCTCCTGCCAGAACACCCCCACCCCCCGGCTGTCCGCCAGGGCAGGGTGGATGGAGGACAGCATGAGCTGATTGAAGGAGCACAGCCACAGCAGTACCACAACCAAAAGGATCACCGCCAGCAGGGCGATCTTGGCGGGCTCCACGCTGAGAATGTCACCGATGAGCAGGCTGTTGTACTGGGTGAAGCTGCCGCCGCCGAAGGTGGCAATAAAGATACCCAGGGCCACGGCGGTGGAGGAAAAGACGCCGATGACCGTGTCGCTGGCCATATTGGACTTTCGGCGCACATAGGTGAACAGCAGGGCAAACACCGCCGCCAACAGCACCGCCATCCACAGGGGATCGGCCAGGCCGCACAGGGTGCCGATGGCAATGCCGGTAAAGGCGGAGTGGCCCAGCGCGTCGGAGAAGAACGACATACGGCTTGTGACCACCATGGTGGAGAGCAGGCCGAACAGCGGCGAGATTACCAGCACCGCCAGCAGGGCGTTGCGCATGAACTGCCAGTGAAAGGGCTCCAGGAGCCCGGCCAGGAAATCCATCAGCCCCTCCCTCCTTTCCCCAGGTTCCCTTTCCCCAGGTTCAGGTGAAAGACCTCCTGGAACTCCGGCGAGGCCAGCACCTCATCCGGCGGCCCCACCCGCAGCACCGTGCCCTTGAGGAGGATCACCTTGTCGGCAAACTGGCCCAGGGTGGCGAAGTCGTGGGTGGACAGGAGGATGGACAGGTCATAGCGGGTACGGATCTCGTCCAACATGTCCAGAAGCTGCTTCTCCCCGTCAATGTCCACGCCTGAGAGGGGCTCGTCCAGCACCAGAATGTGGGGCAGCGGCTCTAGCGCCAGGGCCAGCAGCACACGCTGGAGCTCACCGCCGGAGAGGGCCCCCATCCGCCGGTCCAGCAGGCTCTCCCCATGCACCCGGGCCAGACATGCACCCACTCTGGCCCGCAGGCTCCGGGGGGAGGGCAGGAACACCGGATAGCGGGAGATAGCGGCGGAGAAGAAGTCGAACACGCTGACCGGGTCTCCCCGGTCAAAGCTGGGAGACTGAGGCACGTAGCCGATCAGCGGCCGGGTCTTGTCGCCCACTGCCCGTTGGAACTCAATGGTTCCGGTGTGAGGCACCTGTCCCAGGATGGTACGGAAAAGAGAGCTCTTTCCCGCCCCGTTGGGGCCGATAAGGGCCACGATCTCCCCGCAGTGCAGGTGGAAGGAAACATCTCTCAATACTTCCTCCCCGCCGAAACTCACCCCAAGGTCGGTGGCTTTCAGACAGCAGGTCCCGGCACAGCCGGGCCCTGTGGTTCCGTGCTTGTGTACGCTCATCCCAATGCCTCCGCGATGGTGTCGATATTTTTCTGCATGGCGTCGAGGTAGGGCTGGATGCCCGTGCCGTCGCCGCTCATGATCATGTCCAGTTGGTACACCGCACAGCCGGTCTCCCGGGAAATGGCCCGGGCGGTAGCTTCAGAGCCATTGCGCTCGGTAAAGATAGCTGGAATTTCATATTCCCTCACCAGATCCACAACCTCCTGGATCTCAGCTGCGGAGGCCTCCGCCCCCTCCTCCTCCTCGATGGACTTCAGTAGGTTCAGGCCGTTGTCCAGAGCAAAATACTGAAACCCGTCGTGGAACGTGATCAGATAAGGACAGGCTAGGTTCTCCATTCGTGCGTCATCTTCTGGCACCAAGGCCGCAGCCGCAGCGGCATTTTCACGGTAGCAATCCAGATTTTTCTCGTCCAACGCCCCTAAGCCATGAAGAATATTATTCATCATAACCAGTGCTGACTCTTCACACATCCAGATGTGGGGGTCGTACTCGGTGTCATGGTCGTGGCCCTCGTGGCCCAGGGCGGGCAGGAGCTCAATGCCCTCCGAGCAGTCGATCACCGCCGCGTCAGAGGCCGCCAGGGCGTCGCCCATAAAGTCCTCCAGCCCCGCACCGTTCATCACAAGCACATCGGCCTTCTCGATGGCCCTCATGTCACTGACGGTGAGCGTGTAGTCGTGGAGGCAGGAGGTGGGCTGGTTGACCAGCAGGCTTACCTCCACATCCTCCGCCCCCTCGGTCACCGCTGTGGTGAACAGGTAGACCGGGTAGGTGGTGGCCAGGATGTGAAGCGTGCCGTCGTCCCCCGGTTCGGCGGCAGGAGTACAGGCAGAGAGCAGAAGGCCAAACAGACACGCTCCCGCAAGGATTTTTTTCATATACTTCCCCTTATCTCAATAAAACAGGCGATACGCCGGGTAATTCCTACCCGGCATATCGTATTATACCGTATTTTGCCGCCCGTGTAAAACAAATCTTCTCACCGGGCCAGAAATTCCACCGCCCAGTGGAGAGGAAGATAACCCACGGCATAGCTGGCGATATTGGCGCAGGCGGCGTAGGCCGCCCGGCGGAGCCCGCTGTACTCCTTCAGCAGGAACACATAGGCAATCAGCTCCACCAGCAAAATAGGCACCTCCGCCACGAGGAGCACCAGATACTGAAGGGCAGAATCGCCGATGGAAACCAGGTCTGCCGCGATCCACAGGTGGAGCCCCGCCTGGGTGACTAGGTTGACGGCGAGGAACACCAGCCAGTCCCGCCGGGCTCGGAAGCCGAACAGCCACAGCAGCCCACCCTCCACCAGCAGGGTGGGCACCAGGGTGGATAAAAACTGGACGCCGTAGAACCCCGCCGGGGAGGTGGCCCTTATAATGGAGTTGGTCTCCCAGTCGTACGTCAGATGGGTGTAGAACACCGTGCGGGTAAAGGGCTCTGCCGTGGCCCAGGCCCCGTCTGGGCCGGAGACGGCGATACGAAAGGCGCGGGGCAGGCCGTAGTAGGTAAAACGATGGGTACCGTCCTCCCCCGGCCGCAGATCTCCGAACAGAGGAACGCTGGTGCCTCCCGCCAGGGCGGGGTACCAGCCGTCCACCTCCCAGTCCCGCAGCCCTTGGAGAAGATTGGGATCGTAGTCTGCCGGATCGATGTTTGCATGGTCGCCGGGGTCGGTGACGAGCAGATCCAGGTAGTACTCCCCCGCCGGGGCGTTGACCACCGTGATGGTGACGGCGGGCTTGGGCCCGCTGTCGGCGGAGGCGGTGCCTGGGAGCACCATCAGGCAGAGCAGAACACACACAAGCAATGCAAGGAGATGCCGTCTCATACAAGTCCTCCCTCCTTCCCAACCATACGGCCACATGTAAAGGGCTCCGGAAAACGGCGGGCCGATGAGGGCATCGGCCCCTACGCTTCCCCGCTTTTTCAGGGGCGGGCGGCCACAGGCCGCCCCTACTTGGCGTAGTAGTTGATCAGGCAGCCCGCCAGCACGATGTCCCGCTCCTCGCGGGTCATGCCGGGAAGCTTGAGGGTGACGGGCCGCTCCGTGCCGTTCTGGAGGAGGACGGCCGATACCTCCTCCGCCCCGCCGTCCACGGCGGCGCGGATGCCGGGCAGGTAGATCCGGTCGCCTGGCTGGAGGTTCCAGTCCTTCACGTCTTCGGCGATAAAGGGCAGCATGCCCCAGTTGACCACGTTGGAGCGGTAGCGCTTGGTGGCATACTCCGCGGCCAGGTTGGCCGCGCCGCCCAGCACCCGCTGGCAGGAGGCGGCCTGCTCCCGGGCGGAGCCGTCGCCGGGCTTGAGGGCCATCACAAGGGAGCCCAGGCCGGTATCCGCCGGGTCATGGCCCAGCAGGGCCTCCCCCACCCGGGGATCACCAGGATTGGTGCGGCGGAGCCGTTCCACCGCCAGCACCTCCTTGGCCCGGGGCACGTACTGGGGGTCCTTGCGGCTGAGGGCGAACTCGGAGAGCTTGACGGGGTTGGAGCGGTAGGAGGAGGTTTCGCCGGAGGGAATGAGCTCGTCGGTGGTGGTGACGGGGTCATAGATGGCCGAGCACACCGTGAGCAGCAGGTTCTCCGGCAGGGCCACCTGCTCCGGCCAGTCGGCGATATTGGGACCGAACACCAGCTCCTGGCAGGGGTCGGGCCGCCCCACGCCGAAGTAGACCCGGGCCTTGTAGGGGGTGTCGTCGTAGGCGAAGGGCTCCTCGGCAGGATCGGCCGGGGGTGAGGGCAGCTCGTCGGCCCCGGTGAGCACGCCGCCGTTGAGGGCGGTGGCGGCGATGCTCCGGGCGTCCATGAGGGCCACGTAGGACACCTGCCCGTCGGAGGGCTTGCTCCCCTCCCGGTTGGGGAAGTTACGGGTGGAGTGACGGATGGAGAAAGCCCCGTTGGCGGGCACGTCGCCCGCGCCGAAGCAGGGACCGCAGAAGCAGGAGCGGATGGAGGCGCCGGCGGCCATGAGGGAGGCAATGTAGCCCCTCCGGGTCAGCTCCAGGTTGACGGGCTGGCTGGTGGGATAGACCGACAGCCAGAACTCGCCGGAGCCGATGGCGCGGCCGTCCAGGATCTGGGCCGCCCGCACGATATTCTGGTAAGTACCGCCGGAGCAGCCGGCGATGACTCCCTGATCCACCCGGAATTTGCCGTCCACAATCTTCTCCCTCAGTGAGGCGGGCCGGTTCTTGAGCTTGAGCTGGCGCACCGTGTCCTCGTCCACCTGGTGGAGCAGCTCATCCATGTTCTCCTTGAACTCTTTGATGGTGTAGGCATTGGAGGGGTGGAAGGGCAGGGCGATCATGGGGCGGATCTTGTCCAGCTCCACCTCAATGAGTCCGTCATAGTAGGCCCCGTCGGCGGGGGCCTGGGGCTTGAACGCCTCTCCCCGGCCCAGTACGGCCAGGTGGGCCTTCAAGGTATGATCGGCGGGCCAGATGGAGGACAGGCAGGTGGTCTCGGTGGTCATCACGTCGATGCCGGAGCGGTAGTCCATGGACAAGTTGGCTACGCCGGGGCCGAAAAATTCCATCACCGCGTTCTTGACCACTCCGTCTTTAAAGGTGGAGCGGATGAGCTCCAGCGCCACGTCCTGGGGGCCCACACCGGGGATGGGCGTGCCGGTGAGGTAGATGGCGATGACCTTCGGGTACGGGATGTTATAAGTTTTTGATAAAAGCTGCCGGGCCAGCTCCGGACCGCCCTCGCCGATGGCCATGGTGCCGTAAGCGCCGTAGCGGGTGTGGGAGTCGGAGCCCAGGATCATCCTGCCGGGGGCGGCGTACCGCTCCCGCATATAAGAATGAATGACGCTCTGGTGGGCGGGGACAAACTCGCCGCCGTACTTCTTGGCCGCCGACAGGCCGAACACATGGTCGTCCTCGTTGATGGTGCCCCCCACGGCGCACAGGGAGTTGTGGCAGTTGGTGAGCACATAGGGCAGGGGGAACGCCTGCATGCCGGAGGCCCGGGCGGTCTGGATGATGCCCACATAGGTGATGTCGTGGGAGGCCATGGCGTCGAAGCGGATGGCCAGCTCCTCCATATTGTCTCCGGTATTGTGGGCCTTCAGAATCGCGTGGGCCATGGTGCCCTCCCTCGCCTTTTCCGGCGCGGGCAAGCCGGCCGCAGGGCCGTCTTTGGCCGGGACAAAGCCCCCGTTCTTGTAGTACACGCCCTCACAGGTGATCTTCAGCATGGGTATTCCCTCCGTTGCTTTGTATTTAATGTTTATCATAACAAGTTTTGCCGCAAAACGCAAGGGATTTGCCCACATTTACAGTAGCGTGTCAAAGTGCCTGCCATAAATTTATGTCAACCTTTTTTGCGGTCCTTTCTTGACGGCACCTGTGGAATAAGGTAGAATATTAGCATCTATCGCCGAGGAGTTCTGCCATGAAAAAAGCCGTTTCCTTCCTGCTCACCCTCGCCCTGCTGGCGGGGCTGCTGTCCGCCTGGGCGGCCGGTCCCGCGGGGACCCTCTCCGTCTACTTCTACGACGAGACCACCCAGCGTTATGGTGAACTGACCCAGACCGACCGGGTCAGCCTGACGCTGGACGGCTCGCCTCTGACACCGGACGATGTACCCGCCCTGGTGCAGTACCCGGCGGGACAGAACGGCCGCACGCTGGTGCCCGTCCGCCTGATCGCGGAACGGCTGGGCGCCTCGGTAACCTGGGTGCCGGAAACCCGTCAGGTCATCCTCCTGCGGGAGGAGAGCACCATCGTACTCACCCTGGGCTCGGCCACCGCACTGGTCAATGGTCAGGCCATGGAGCTGCCCGGTGGTGTGCCCGCTGGCGTGGTTAAGTGGGAGGGCCGGGAGAGCACCATGGTCCCCCTGCGCTTTGTCTCGGAGCAGTTGGGCGCCACCGTGGACTGGGACAACGATACCTTTACCGCTATCCTCACCTCCCCCGGCACCCCGGAGCCGGAGCCCACGCCGACACCGACGCCGACCCCCGAGCCCACGCCCGACACGCCCGCCGCCGGAGACAAGGGGTATGTCACCGGCATCTCGGTGGACGCCTCTTCCCACGTGGTGACCATCGCCACCGACCATATACCGGAATACCGGGTGGTGGATCTGGGAGACCGGGTAGCGGTGGACCTCCTGGGCGCGGTGTTTTCCGGCGCTCTGGAGGGTGAGGCCGCCCTGCCGGTGGACAGCGATGTGTTCTCCTCGGTGCGTTACAACCAGCACGGGAACGACTTGGGGTATGGCTATCCCCACACCCTGCGGGTGGTGCTGGACCTCAAGGGCGGTGCCAGCTACGCCAAAAATATCACCGTGGAGGCGGGCAGCAGCGGCGTGCGCATTACCGCCACTCCCTCCGTCTCCCCCGAGCTGCCCCCCATTGACCCCAACAAGTACACCGTCGTACTGGATGCCGGCCACGACGGGAAAACGCTGGGCGCGGTATATCCGGATGCCAACGGGGTGGACATCTATGAGAAGGATCTCACCCTGTCCATGGTCTACAAGCTGCGGGACATCCTTCTGAATGAAGGCTATAACGTGGTGCTCACCCGGGACGGGGAGACCGCCGGAGACCTGTACGAGCGCTCCGAGCTGGCCAACCGGGTCAACGCCGACCTGTTCGTGAGCATTCACTGCAACTCCGCCCCCACCGTCCCCACCTTCCAGGGGCTCTATACCTATTACTACCCCACCAGCAGCCGGAGCAAGGCCTTTGCCCAGGCCGTGCAGGACGCCGCCTGCGCGGCCAGCGGCGCGGTAGACCGCGGTATCGCCTCGGCCAACTTCGTGGTCCTGCGGGAGACCAACATGGCCGCCGTACTGGTGGAGACCGGCTTTATGACCAACGTAGAGGAACTCACCCGCCTGTGCGACGAGACCTATCAGCAGAAGCTGATGGAGGGCGTGGCACGGGGTGTCGGCGACTACCTGAACTCCCTGCCGCGTAAATAAACGCAGCGCCCGGAGCCGTTTGGTTCCGGGCGCTTTGTATCATGCCCTTCGCAGGCCCTCCCAGCAGGCCATGATGAAGCAGTGGGGCAGGAACTTGCTGGCCACACGCTGGACCAGGGCGGGCAGGCCGCAGGTGGTGACGGCCAGCAGGCGGCTGTTCCGCAGGGCCCGCCGGGCCACGGTCTCCGGCCGCTGGGCGAAGGGAAAGCTCCGCACGGTGCGCCCGTTTTTTGTATCCCTGGCCACGTCCATGAAATCGGTTCTGATCCACCCTGGGCACACCGCCGTCACCCGGATGCCCCGCGGAGCCGCCTCCCAGCGCAGGGCGCGGCTGTACCGGAGCAGAAAAGCCTTGGTGGCGGCATAGACGTTGAAGCCGGGCAGGGGCTGAAAGGCGGCGGAGGAGCAGATCTCCAGCACCCGGCTTCCCCGCCCCATGTAGGGGAGCACGGCGGCAGTGAGTGCGGCGGCAGCCCGGCAGTTCAGGTCGATCATGCCGCAGGTCTCCTGGAGGGTGAGTTCGGCGCAGGTGCCGAATTTGCCGAACCCGGCGGCGTTAACCAGCACCGCCACCTCCGGCGCCTCCGCTCTCATGAGAACCCGCAGGTTCTCCACGCTCTCCAATCGGGTCAGATCCAGGGCCAGCGGCCGCATCGGGGTGCGCAGCTCCGCCGCCAGTGCCTCCATCCGCTCCCCCCGGCGGGCCACACCCCAAATCTCATCCAGCCCGCCCAGCGCGTCCAGCCGCCGGACAAAGGCCGCCCCCAGGCCGGAGGAGGCCCCGGTCACAATGGCAATTTTCATGTGCTCCCCTCCTTTTTCCCTATTGTACGCGTAATCCACCGCCCTATGCAAGCATCCCGGCCTCCAAAAAGGGGCCGGGATGTGTGATTTTATTGCTTCCCGATCGAGTTGGCCATCAGGGCCTCGTACTGCTCTCCAGTGAGCGCGCAGTGGTAGAAGAGGTCGAAGTATTCGGTCACCTCGGCCTGGAGGTCGTAATCCGCCGCGTCGGGGTAGAGGAGCTTTGCCATCCACAGCATACCCAGATAACGCTGGACGGAGGGCGGAAAGCCCATCCAGTTGTAGGGGCCCATGGGGGCCTCATAGTAGCTGCCGTTCTGGGTGGCGGTGAGGCTCTGCCACAGCGGATCATCCCCCACGGAGGCATAAACGCTGTCGGGAGCGAAGAGGATTACGTCGGGATTCCACAGCATGAGCTGTTCCATGTCCACCTCGTTTCCGGTACCCTTGGAGGAGGGGGAGTCCACCACCGCCAGGTTGTTGGACAGCAGGTCGATGATCTCGGCGTGGTAAGACCCCTGGGCGATGACGTTGAGGCCGGCGTCGCCGGTGATGTAGAGCAGGTTCGCCTTCTCCACGTGCTCCGCCACGTCCTTGACCATGGCGTAGGTCTCGTCGCAGTAGGCGGCCAGCGTCTCGGCCTCCTCCTCCATGCCCAGCAGCTCGCCCAGCTTCCGATAGGCGTCGCCCATGGTCTCAATGGTGGCGGACACGTGGACGAAGGGGATGCCGGTCTGCTCCTGGAGGGCATCCAGATCCTCCACGATGGTGTCCTTGGGCTCGCCCACGTCGATGACCACCTGGGCTCCGGAGCCCAAGAGGGTCTCCAGATTCAGCTCACCCTTGCCGCCGTAGAGCTGGCCCAGCAGGGGCAGATTGTAGTACTCGGTAGCTAGGTACTGCTCGGCGCTCGCGTCCCACTCGTCGGCAATGCCTACCAGCTTGTCGGGGCACAGGGCGAAGAGCACCATCTGGGCCAGGGGGCCGGAGACCGCCACGCTGGTGATCTCCGCGGGCACCTCCACGGTGCGGCCCACGGAGTCGGTGAAGGAGGCGGAGCCGTCCTCGGGCTGGGCGGGGGTGGACACCGCCGGCGCGGGGTCTGCGGAGGGGCTCTCCGCGGGCGCGGGGCCGCCGCAGGCGGCCAGCCCCAGGAGCATACTGAGGGCCAGGAGGGTACAGAGCAGCTTTTTCATGGTATCATCTCTCCTTTTCTTTGTCTGGTATCTCGCAGGCCTGGAACCAGAGCAGGCCGATGGGCTCGTTCACCGGGAAATACCACGGAAATTCCGGGTCGTCCCGCCGCTGAAGGCGGCTTTGCAGGGCCTCGGGGGTCAGCTCCGCCGGATCGTCCCGGCTGTGGGTGCGGAAAAAGACCGCCGCGTCCTCCAGGGAGCGGAAGGGCTGGCCCATATCCAGCTCTAAAACCCGGCTCTGGTAGGGGATGCCCCTCTCCTTCAGCGCCCGGCACAGCTCCTCGAAGCCCTGCCGGGGGTGGTCCTTCCCCCTGGAAAAGCGGTGATCCCGGCCGCAGCGTTTGAGCACCGCCACCGTGCCGGTACACTGCCGACGGGCGGCGGAGAGGATCTCATCCGTGCGGCCGAAGAAGCAGAACACCATAGCGTCGTAGGGCTCCTCCGGTGTGTCGGCCAGCACATCGCACCGCCGGGGCTCCACGTTGGGAGGCAGGGGCTGTGCCTCCAGATGGCGGATGGCCTCGGCGGACAGATCGGCCGCCACCACCGCGCCGCAGTAGTGGGCCAGCGCCAGACTCAACCCGCCGAGCCCGCACCCCGCGTCGCACACCCGCGCCCCCGGGGGGAGCACCTGAGACAGGGCCGCGGCCATGGCCGCACAGCTCCCGTTGACCCGGATGGCGTCGGCCATGAAGCGCACCATGTCGGGGGTCCACAGGACAATGGACTTGCGCACCGGGGCGATGAGTACCCCGTCGCCGGTGCGGACAAAGCGGGCGGGCACGCCGTAGAGCTTCCGCATCAGCGCCTCGTCCAAGGCCTGGTCAGGGGGGCCGTCGGCGGCCACCCGACCGTCGTGGAGGGCCACCACCCGCTGGGCATAGAGCATGGCATGCTGTGGGTTGTGACAGGAGAGCAGGACGGTGTACCCCCGCAGGGTCAGGGCGGATACCCGCTCCAGCACCCTCACCTGGTTGCCGAAGTCCAGGGCGGAGGTGGGCTCGTCCATCAGCAGCAGCCGGGCCTGCTGAGCCAGGGCCCGGGCCGCCAGTACAAGCTGCTGCTCTCCACCGGACAGCTCCGCGAAGCTCCGGTGGGCGTAATCCGCGATCCCCAGCTCCTCCAGGGCCTCCATGGCGATGGCCCGCTCCCGGCGGCCCGGCGCGGAGAAGAGGCCCAGCCGGTGGTTGGTGCCCATGAGCACCAGCTCCAGCGCCGTGTAGGGAAAGATCATATGGCTGGTCTGGGGAATATAGGCGATTTTTTTGGCCAGGGCGCGGGGCGCCAGGGATGACACGTCGCAGCCGTCCACCCGGACGCACCCCTGGTAGCCGGGCAGCAGGCCCAGGATGCAGCGGAACAGGGTGGTCTTTCCCGCCCCGTTGGCCCCCAGGACAAAGACCAGCTCCCCCGGCTCCGCCCGCAGGTCCACCCCCCGCAGTACCTCCCGCTTTCCGTAGGAGAAGCACAGGTGTTCCACCTCCAGCATCACCGGGCACCCCCTTTCCGCAGCATCAGATAGAGGAAGAAGGGCGCGCCCGTGAAGGCGGTGAGGATGCCGATGGGGATCTCGGTGGCCAGCAGATTGCGGGAGAGGTTGTCCACCAGCAGCAGGAAGGCCGCCCCCGCCAGCATGGAGCAGGGCAGCAGCACCTTGAAGTTGCTCCCCACCAGCTTGCGGCACAGGTGGGGCACCACCAGTCCCACCCAGCCGATCATGCCGCTGACCGCGATGGAGGCGGCGGTGACCAGCGTGGCGCACACCACCGTCAGAAAGCGCAGCCGGGGGGCGTTCACTCCCATGGCCCTGGCCTCATCGTCCCCCAGGGTGAGCAGGTTGAGCTTCCACCGCAGGAGGAACAGGGGGAGCAGCCCGGCGGCCATGGCGGGCAGGATCCGGGCCACATCGGCCAGCCGGGTGCCCGACAGGCTGCCCATGAGCCAGTAGGTGATCTCCGGGAGCTGGTTGGTGGGGTCGGCCACCAGCTTGAGGTAGGAGGTGGCCGCGGTGAACAGAGAGCTGATCACCATGCCCGCCAGCACCAGGTTGAGCACCCGGTCTCCCGGCGCCCGCTGTCCCACCAGGTAGACCAGCACCACCGTGGCCAGGGACCAGAAAAAGGCGGACAGGGTGGTGCCCTGGTTGCCCAGGCCCGCCAGAATGGCCAGCGCTGCCCCGAAGGACGCGCCGGAGGAGGCCCCCAGCACGTCCGGGGAGGCCATGGGGTTCTGAAACACCCCCTGGTAGGCCGCCCCGGCGCTGGACAGGCAGCACCCCACCAGGCAGGCCAGAACGATGCGGGGCAGACGGATGTTCAGGACGGCGGTGTACTCGTTGCCCGTCCACGTCTGCTCCAGGGGGAGGAGGTGGGAGAGCAGAATCCGGCAGGTGGTGCCGGCGTCCACCCCATACCGCCCCAGGCGGAAGGAGAGGATGAACAGCGCCGCCAGCAGTACGCCCAATGCCAGCAGCACCCGGCCGCCGGTGTGTTCTGTCTTGGACAAGGACTTGCGCCTCCTCTCTCACCTCAGCCCAGCAGACGGGCCAGCTCAGTGGGGATCTCCGCCCGGTTCTCTACCGTCAGCGGGAGCAGCCGGACATCCGCCCGGCGGGAAACAGGGCCCCAGAAGGGGCTTTTTGCGTGGCGGCGCAGCACCCCCAGCACCGGCGTGGGGCCGTCCAGCAGGGTAAAGACCGCCCGCTGGAACACCGGAGAGCACCGCTCCAGAAAGCCCAGCTCGTCCATCAGCAGCAGGGAGCGCCGCCCCGCCGGGGCGGACAGCAGCCGCTCCCCCGCCGCGTCGAAGGCGGCCCGGTCGGCCCTCACGCCATGGGGCTCCATCGTGGCAACGCTCAGGGTCTCCCCCGTCTCCAGCAGCTCCAGCGTCAGCCGGCCGCCCGCCCGATCCCAGTGGGTACGGAACCCGCCGGGGGCCTCCGGCCGCCCCACCAGATAGCGGGCGATGGCGGTGGACTTTCCGCTCTGGAGCGGGCCGGTCAAAAAAATGTGCATCACACAGCATCTCCTCTTTATTGGGGCAAAACAAAACGCCGCATCCTAAAAAAGGATACGGCAACGCAGGGCGGTCCCTGTGCAGAGGGCCGCCGCGGACTGTCGTTCCTTTTCAAACACGGAAGGCACCGCCGTTTCCCGCGGCACCCTGCGGCCCCAGCCGGGGCCATCGGTCCGCCAGCCCTAGGTCACCCCGTAGGCGGACGGACTCGGAACAGTATACATTTGTACCTATAGACTAGCGTTTTCGCCGGAATTTGTCAAGCCGCAGACGGTTCTTTATACCACAAAGCGGTAGCCCAGCCCCCGCACCGTCTGGATGTAGGCGGGGCGGGCGGGGTCCTCCTCAATCTTGGCCCGCAGGCGGTTGACATAGACCATGATGGCGTTCTCGTCGATGATGGCCTCTCCCCAGAGCAGATCGTAGAGCATATCCTTGGAGAAAATGCGGTTGACATTGTCGATAAACAGCTTCATCATCGCGTTCTCCTTTGCGGAGAGGAGAATTTCCACCCCGTTTTTATAAAAGCGCAGGGTGCTGGTGTTGTAGGTGAAGGGTCCGGCGGTGATGAGGCTGTCCGCCCCAGGCAGGCCGTTGCGGCTACGGCGGATAAGGGCCTTTACCTTCGCCCCCAGAGTGACGGGGTTGAAGGGTTTGGTCACATAGTCGTCTGCCCCGATGTCCAGGCCATACAGAGTATCATAGTCCTCCTTGCGTCCGCTGACGATGATGATGGGGGGTCCGGACGCCCCGCTGCCGGAGGGTCTGTACCACCTGAAAACCGTCCATCCCCATTAGATTCACGTCCAGCAGGATCAGGTCGTACGTCCGCTGCGCCGTCCGCTCCAGGGCCTCCTCTCCGGAAGCCACCGTGTCCGCCTCGATTCCGTTGCTCCGGATGACCTTATAGAGCATGGTGAGGACGGCTTCATCGTCGTCCACAATCAGCACCGTATCCGCCACTGTGCTTCTCCCCCTTTACAGCCGGTTTGAAATCCAGTATGATTTCAGTATAAAGAATCTGCCGGAATTTGACAAGGGGGTGTGTGGTATGGAGGGGCAAAAAAAGCGCCGGCCTCCTGTTCTTCTTCTGATGATCCTGGTTCTTTTCCTCACCGTTGGCGGCCTGGCCCTGGCCGTACAGAGCTTCGGCCGCTACGACACCCTCCTGCTGGAGCAGTCGGACAGCCAGCTCTACGGACTGGCCCGTTCGGTGGACCGCAGCGTTTCGGGCGCCCTGGAGCAATTTATCGGGGAGCTGGACTACCTCATCCGGCTGGAGAACTTTACCGATGCGGAGGCCGATTGCCTCGCCGGGCAGCCGGAGGAGCTCCTTCAATTGCTCCAGAACAACCCTCTTATCCGTGAGGCCCTTATCACCGACTTTCTCTGTCTCCAGGACGGGCGGGTGCTGCTCTCCGCCTCTGGACGTACCGGCTATACGTTTCCCGTCGGGGGCAGCCTGGACGGGCGGGACCGTGTCCGCCCCTGCGTGGCGGAGAACGGCACCGTCTATCTCTCCTTCCAACTGGAGGGGGAGCGGGGGCTGTGGTACGCCGCGCTGGTGGACCTCTCTCTCTTTTACCGGCAGGTGGCCGGCGGCCTCACCACCTCTCCCCGGGATCAAATCCTCCTTCTGGACGCGGGCGGCCAGGTCCTGCTCCGCCAGACCGGTCAGGAGATACGTGTGGAGCTGGCGGCGGACGGTCTCGCCGGGGAGCCTGGCCTGGGCTTTCTGCTCCAGTGCCAGAGGGAGGGCCAGGAGGGAGCCTGCTTCTATGAGGCGGAGGGCTACACCGCCCGCATGGCGGTGATCCCCGCCGCAGGAAACAACGGCATCTTCGCCGTAGGCGTTTCCGAAGACTTCGACTAAGTATCGCGGCCCATCCGCCGCTCCGCCCTTCTGCTCACCACCGGCGGCGGACTGGTGATCGCCGGAGTGCTTTTGCTGGCGGGTCTCAACCTTCGCTCCGGGCGGCGCAACGAGCGCGCCCAGCGGGAGCTGGCCCTGCTCCAGGAAAAGAACGCCGCCATGGAGGCCCTCAACCGCAAGAATCAGGAGCTGGCCCACCATGACCGGCTCCAGACCATCGGCACACTCACCTCCAGTATCGCCCACGAGTTTAATAATCTGCTCACCCCCATCATGGGCTACTCCATTCTGGTGCTGGAGCAACTGCCCTCTGATGCCGAGGAGCTGTATGATAACGTGCTGGAGATCTACAACTCCTCCCGCAAGGCCAAGGAGATCATCGCCCGGCTGTCCGACCTGTCCCGCAAAAACACCTCTCTCACCTTCCAGTATGTATCCCCCGATGAGCTGGTACGCAAGGTGCTCGCCGTAGCCTCCCCCGCCCGGCCGCCCCATGTGGAGGTGCGCACCGATCTCGCCTGCCGCCACCTGTGGCTCCGGGGCAACGAGATCCAGCTCTCCCAGATGCTGCTCAACCTGATCCTCAATGCCTACCACGCCATGGAGCCCGGCGGCGGAACCCTCACCGTGGCCACCCGGCCGGAGGGGGAGTTTCTCTGCTTCCAGGTCTCCGACACCGGCTCCGGCATTTCGCCGGAGGTGCTCCCCCACATCTTTGAGCCCTTCTTTACCACCAAGGAGCGTGGCAAGGGCACCGGCCTGGGACTGGCCATCGTCCGGCAGGTAATGGAGGAGCACAAGGGGACCATCGCCATCGACACCGCCCCAGGCCGGGGCACCACCATGCTCCTCCGTTTCCCCACCATCACGCCTCCGGATGAGGATACCTGAACTCCAATACGCCCCCGCACCGTGCGGGGGCGTATTTTTTGTGTATACCTTAACAAATATTAAGGTTCTATCTATGTCCTGTTAAGGCTCATTTGTTATTCTTTTAACAAACAGTGGGAAAGGGGGTATACTATGCTGATTACCATTGGGCACACCTATGGCAGCGGCGGTTTGGAGATCGGTCGGCGGCTGGCCGCCCGGCTGGAGATCCCCTGCGGCGACGCGGAGTCCGACGAAGGGGCCGTCCGCTCACTGGCGGGACGCGGCTCCTGCGTGGTGGTGGGCCTGTGCGCCGACCATGTTCTGTCCGGCCAGCCGGGGCTGAACAGGATTTTTATCCACTGCGGCATGGAACAGCGGGTGGAGCGGCTGATGCGGGAGCGCGGCCTGTCCCCGGCGGAGGCCGCCCGGGAGGCGCTGCGCCAGGATCGGGAACGGGCCCGGCTCTATGGCCTGCATACCGGAGCCAAGTGGGGCGAGGTGGGCCGGTATGATCTGACGGTGGACAGCGGTCCCCTGGGGGTATCCGGTACCGTGGAGCTGTTGAGTCAGTTCATCGCCCTGAAAACCATGCGCCGGCGAAGCAAGGAGGCCGCACATGCTGGAACAACTGATTGAACGTATCCTGCCCACTATCATTGCGGCGCTGGAGCTGATGGGTATCTTCATTGTGGCGGTCTCGGCCTTAAGCGCCTTTGGCCGTTACCTGAAAAGCCTGTTCACCCGCACCCCCTGCGACGTCAAGTTCGCCCTGGCCAACGGTCTGGCCCTCAGCCTGGAGTTCAAAATGGCCGCCGAGATTCTCAAGACCGTCTTGGTACGGGACCTCAAAGAGCTTCTGGTGCTGGGTGCCGTCATTCTGCTGCGGGCCCTGCTCTCCTTCCTGATCCACTTTGAGATGAAAGGAACCCATCCCCCTAAATAAGTTTCGGAGGTATCGACATGAAACGAATGCTTGCCCTGCTCCTGACCCTGACGCTGGCCCTGGGCCTGCTGGCCGGCTGCGGCACCACAGTGGTGGTGGCCGTCCCCGCCCCCACCCCGGAGGCCGAAACCCCCACCCCCAGCCCGGAGACGCCCCCTGCCGCCGTCCCCGGCGGTGTCCCCGTCAAGACCGGCCTGGCCCTTCTCACCTCTGTGTCCAGCAGCAAGGACGCTACCGCCGACGCCGACGGCCTGGCCCAGGCGGACATCACTGTGGTGGCCGTCACGGTGGGCGATGACGGGATCATTTACGACTGCGTTATCGACTCCATCCAGTCCAAGCTCAATTTTGACACCTCTGGCGCGCTTCTCTCCGACCTCACCCTCACGATCCCCTCCAAAAACGAGCTGGGCGCCGACTATGGTATGGGGAAGATCAGCTCCATCGGCAGGGAGTGGAACGAGCAGGCCCAGTCCCTGGCGGACTATGTGGTTGGCAAGACCATCCCTGAGGTGAAAGGCATTTCCATTAGTGAAGAGGGCAAGCCCACCGGCGCGGACCTCACCGCCTCCGTCACCATGTCCATCGGAGGATACATCAGCGCGATTGAGCAGGCTGCGGCCAATGCCTCCCATTTGGGGGCCTCCAAGGGCGACCGGCTGGTGCTGACCACCACCACCAATGCCGCCAAGAGCACGGACGCTACCAGCGATGCCGATGGCCTGGCCCAGGCCTACGCCACCGTGGGAGCCCTCACCCTGAGCGGGGACACCATCACCAGCATGGTCATCGACGCGGTACAGGCCAACGTGAATTTTAACGCCGCCGGGACCATTACCACCGACCTCTCCGCTGCGCAGCCCTCCAAGAATGAACTGGGTGCCGACTACGGCATGGGGAAGGTCAGCTCCATCGGCAAGGAGTGGGACGAGCAAGCCGCCGCCTTCGCCTCCTATGTTACCGGCAAGACCGTGGCCGAGGCCACTGGTATCGCCGTCACGGAGGAGGGCAATGCGGGCGATGCCGATCTCGCCGCCTCCGTCACCATCGGCGTGGGCGACTTCCTAACCCTGGTGGAAAAGGCAGGGGCCTGAGATGCGTCGCCTGCTCCCCCTGCTTCTGTCCGTCCTCCTGCTGGCCGGCTGCGCATCCCCTGCCGCGCCGAAGGAGGAGGGTGCGAAGCGGTATGAGGCCACCTTTCTCACCCTCTTTGACACCGTGACCACCGTGGTGGGCTATGCGGAGAGTGAGGAGGACTTTCAGGCCACCGCCCAGTCCCTCCATGACGCGCTGCTGGAGTACCACCAGCTCTATGACATCTACAGCGACTATGACGGCGTGGTCAACCTCAAGGCGGTAAACGACGCCGCCGGCGGGGCGCCCGTGGTTGTGGACCGCAAAATCATCGACCTGCTTCTCTTCTGCCGGGACCTCTGCGAGGGCACCGGCGGCCAGGTCAATGCCGCCCTGGGGGGCGTGCTGGCCCTGTGGCATGATGCCCGGGAGGCTGGCATCAGCGATCCCGCCTCCGCCGCCCTCCCCGACGCCGCCGCTCTGGCGGAGGCCGCTCGCCACGCCGACTTCTCTTCTGTCATCATTGATGAGGCCGCCTCCACCGTGCAGATCACCGATCCCGCCCTCCGGCTGGACGTTGGGGCCATTGCCAAGGGCTATGCCGTGGAGCAGGTATGCCGCGCCGCGCCGGATGGGCTGCTTCTCAGCGTGGGGGGCAACGTCCGGGCCACCGGCCCAAAGCCTGGAGGCGAGAACTGGGTAGTTGGCATCCAGGCCCCCGGTGGGGAGAGCGGAGCGTTCCTCCACACCCTCTACGTCCGCGATGTGTCGGTAGTCACCAGCGGCGACTACCAGCGCTACTACACCGTGGGCGGCGTGCGCTACCACCACATCATCGACCCCACCACCTGCCGCCCCGCCGCCTACTGGCGGGCGGTCACCGTGCTGTGCGCCGATTCCGGCCTGGCCGACGCCCTCTCCACCGCCCTGTTCACCCTCCCCCAGGCGGAGGGGCAGGCCCTTCTGGACCGCTATGGGGCTGAGGCCATGTGGGTGGACGCCTCCGGCGGCGAGGTATTCAGCCCCGGTTTTTCCGCCTATCTCCGCACCTGACTTCAAAAATGAGGTGAAAGCATGAGACATCTGTTCTGGGGCGGCGTACATCCCGCCGGCCGCAAGGAGCTCTCCCGCGGCGCGGCCCCCACCCCCGCCCCCCTTCCAAGCCAGGTCGTCATCCCAATGGTTCAGCACATCGGCAAGCCCTGTACCCCTCTGGTCAAGGCGGGAGAGCCAGTGAAGCTGGGCCAGAAGATCGGCGATGCCGAAGGCCTGAGCGCCACCATCCACGCCTCGGTGTCGGGCACCGTGGCCGCCGTAGAGCCCCGCCCCCACCCCTCCGGCCGGGCCGTACTGTCGGTGGTCATCGACAACGACTACCAGGACACCCCCGCCCAAGCACTGGAGCCTCACGCCACCCACGAGGGGCTCTCCCCCAACGATATTCTCTCCATCATCCGGGAGGCGGGCATCGTCGGCATGGGCGGCGCTACCTTCCCCACCGACATCAAGGCCGTCACCGCCCAGGGGCGGGTGGACACTATCCTGGTGAACGCCTGTGAGTGCGAGCCCTACATCACCGCCGACGACGCCCTGCTGTGCAGCTATCCGGAGCAGATTTTCCGGGGACTGGCTGCGCTGGATGCCGCTCTCCATCCCGACCGGCGGGTGATCGCCGTGGAGGACAACAAGTCGGAGGCCATCGCCATCCTGCGCAGGCACCTGCCCGACTGGCCGGGAGTGGAGCTGGCCGTCCTGCCCACCCGCTACCCCCAGGGGGCGGAGAAACAGCTCATCCAGGCCGTTACCGGCCGGCAGGTGCCGCCGGGCCATCTGCCCTTCTCTGTGGGCTGCGCCGTGTTTAACGCAGGCACCGTGGCCGCCGTCTACCGGGCGGTGTACGAGGGCAAGCCGGTAACCAAGCGCATCGTCACCGTCACCGGCGAGGGCGTAAAGGAGCCCAAAAACCTGATTGTCCGCATCGGCACCCCCTTTGCCCAGGTCATCGAGGCCGCAGGCGGCCTCACGGAGGACGCCTGTAAGGTGCTCTCCGGCGGTCCCATGATGGGTACGGCCCAGGGTGAACTGGCCGCCCCGGTGCTCAAGGGTACCAACGCGGTGCTCTGCCTCACCAGCGCCAATCCCACACCGGAGCGGCCGGTGTGTATCCGCTGCTCCAAGTGTGTGGAGGTCTGCCCCATGCACCTGCAGCCCCTGTACCTCTACCGCTACGAGGCCGCCGGGAATCTGGACGCCCTCCAGGCCCTCCACGTCACCGACTGCATCGAGTGCGGCTGCTGCTCCTACACCTGTCCCGGCCAGCTCCCCCTGACGGAGCGGTTCCGGGCGGCGAAACAAGCCTTAAAGGAGGGAATTCGTCCGTGAAGCTGATCACATCCTCCTCCCCCCACATCCGCAGCGGGGAGACCACCCGCCGCCTGATGGGCACGGTGCTCCTCGCCCTGCTGCCCACCCTGGCGGCCGGGGTATGGTTCTTCGGTCTCCGGGCCCTGCTGCTAACCCTGGTGAGCGTGGCCTCCTGCGTGGCCTCCGAGTGGGCCTTCCGGGCCGTCACCAAGTCCCCCGGCTCGATTGCGGACGGCTCCGCCGCCGTCACCGGGCTGCTGCTGGCCCTCACCCTCCCCGCCACTGCCCCCTACTGGCTGGCGGCGGTGGGCGGCGTATTCGCCATTGTAGTGGTCAAGGGCCTGTCCGGCGGCCTGGGCCAGAACATCTTCAACCCCGCGCTGGCCGCCCGGGCCTTCCTGATGCTGCTGTGGCCCGCCTGGCTGGTACGCTACGCCCCCGCCGGGGCGGAGCTGCCCCTCTTCGGCTCCACCGCCGATGTGGTGAGCGCCGCCACCCCTCTCCACGACATGGTGATGCCCGCCCTGCCCGCGGCCTCCCCGGCCGACATGCTCCTGGGGAACATTGGCGGCTGCATCGGAGAGGTTTCCGCCCTGGCCCTGCTGATCAGCGGTGCCATCCTGCTTGGGCGGAAGGTCATCTCCTGGCGTATCCCCGCCGCCTACCTGGGCACTGTAGCCTTCCTCACCCTGGTATTTTATAAGGGGGAGGACCCCGTTGCCTGGATGCTCTACAGCCTGCTGGGCGGCGGTGTGATGCTGGGCGCCCTGTTCATGGCCACCGACTACGCCACCTCCCCCGCCCTGCCCGCGGCCCAATTGGTTTACGGCGTGGGGTGCGGCGCGCTGACCGTGCTGTTCCGCTACTTCGGGCTCTACCCGGAGGGGGTCACCTACGCCATTCTGCTGATGAACGCCTGCGCCTGGGCGCTGGACAAGGCCCTGCCGCCGGTGCGCTTCGGCGCTGTGAGAGGAGGAAAGGCCGGATGAATGTGAAAGCCCTGATCAAGCCCGTGGCCGTGTTGGCCGCCGTCTTTGTGCTCCTGTTGGCCCTTTCGGCGGGACTGGCCCCCACGGCGGCGGAGAACGCCGCAGCCGAACAGGCCAGGCTCTTCGACACCCTGCTCCCCGGCGGCGCTCCCTTCACCGAGGAGGCCTACAACGGTGAGGACACCGCCATCGCCGCTGTCCACCGGGGGTCCACCGGCTATATTCTCGAGACCGTCACCGCCGGCTACGCCGGAGATATCACCATGCTGGTGGCCGTGGACTTTGACGGCGCCGTGGTGGGTGCGGTGGTGCGGGAGATGGAGGAGACCTTCGGCCTTGGGGCGGAAGCCCTGTCCGACGCAGGCTTTCTCTCCCAGCTCGTCTGGAGCCGGGGCGAGCTGGCCGTAGGGGACAACGTGGACGCCCTCACCGGCGCCACCGTCACCTCCAAGGCGGTGGTCAAGGCGGTCAACTCCGCCTCCGCCTTTGTCACCGGCGCGGACGTCAGCTCCAGCGCAACCGAGTGGGGAGGTTAAGCCATGCAAGAGAAATATACTCTGAATACCGCCCTGGCCGCCGTGGTGGGCTTGGGCTGCCTGGCGGCGGTTCTTTACCGCGTCTTCCTGCCCGCCGCCGTGCTCCCTGCCGTGGGCCTGCCCGCGGCGGCGGCCTGCTCCCTGCTGGCCCTGGCCGCAGAGGCCTATCTCTCCAAGGGCGTTCCCCGCCGGAACTGGGGGCTTACTCTCCTGCTGGGCGCCCTCACCTTCGGCCTGCTCCCCTGGGCCGCCGGGCTCACCGCCGGGACAGAGGCCGTGCGCTTTGCCGTGGTGGGCGGCGCGGCCTTCGGCGCTCTAACCTTCCTGTTTACCTCCCTGCGGGAGCGCCTCGCCTCCGGCCCATCCGGACGGCTGGCCCCCCTGGTCACCGCCGGCATCCTGTTTCTGGCCTGCCAGTGCTTTGCCGGGATGCTCCTGTACCCCACGCGCCGCCTCCCATGTTGGGAGGCGGCGCGGCTGTTTTCCGTTGCCCTTCCGCCCGGACGGCGGTATAATGAAGGCAAGCAAGAATAAGCGAGGTGAACGCCATGCCCCACATTATTGAGATCACCGACCTCTCCGCCCCCGAACTGGACGTATTCGCCCGCCTGACCGAGGCCCAGCTCCGCAGCCGCCGCGCGCCGGAGAGGGCCCTGTTCATCGCGGAGAGCCCCAAAGTCGGCCACGCCCTGGACGCCGGATATGAGCCCGTTTCCCTGCTGATGGAGCGCCGCCAACTGGAGGGCCCCGCCCGGGACATCCTCGCCCGCTGCGGGGACGTGCCCCTCTACACTGCCGGCCGGGACACCCTGGCCGCCCTGACGGGCTACGAGCTGACCCGCGGGGTACTGTGCGCTATGCGCCGCCCCTCCCTGCCCGCCGTGGAGGAACTGTGCGCCGGCGCCAGGCGGGTGGCCGTGCTGGAGGGCATCGTGGACCCCACCAACGTGGGGGCCATCTTCCGCTCGGCGGCAGCCCTCCACATGGACGGGGTGCTGGTCACTCCCACCTGCTGCGACCCCCTCCATCGCCGGGCGGTGCGGGTCAGCATGGGCACCGTGTTCCAGATCCCGTGGACCTATATCGGGGCGCGCTCCGCCGACTGGCCCCAGCCGGGACTTGCCCGTCTGCGGGCCCTGGGCTTTCAGACCGCCGCCATGGCCCTGAGCCTCGAAGCCCTCTCCATCGAGGACTCCCGGCTGGTGTCCGCAGAAAAGCTGGCCATCGTCCTGGGCACCGAGGGAGACGGCCTTTCCCCCCGAACGGTGGCCCACTGCGACTATACAGTTTGCATCCCCATGGCCCGCGGCGTGGATTCCCTTAACGTGGCGGCGGCCAGCGCCGTGGCCTTCTGGCAGTTGGGCCGGTACAAATGAACCGGAGCCCCTGGAGCCGCTTTGCGGCTCCAGGGGCTCCTTCGCTCTGTGTGCAAATTCTCCTCACTCCGCCTGGTCGGAGGCCATCTTCTCCTGCTTCACCTTGTGGTCGATGACGTGGCGGCCGGCCAGCTCGGCCCTCACCTCGTCCAGGGAGATCCCCGCCTCCACCATCAGCACCAGAACATGGTACGCCAGATCCGCCAGCTCATAGACCGTCTCCTTGTGATCCCGGTCCTTGGCCGCGATGATAACCTCGGTGCACTCCTCGCCCACCTTTTTCAAAATCTTGTCCAGGCCCTTTTCAAACAGGTAGGTGGTATAGGAGCCCTCCGGCCGCTTGGCCCGGCGCTCCTCCAGCAGGCGGTAGAGCCCCTCATAGCTGAACTGCTCGTCCATGTCATCTCTCCTCCCTTGCAAAGAATACCGCTCCGTCGAAGCAGGAGTCGGTGCCCAGGTGGCAGGCCGGCCCCTCCTTCCGCACCCGGATCAGGAGGGCGTCCCGGTCACAGTCGGCCCGCAGCTCCACAATGTGCTGGTAATTGCCGCTGGTTTCCCCCTTAAGCCACAGCTCCTGCCGGGAACGGGACCAGAAGCAGGTCAGGCCCTTTTCCAGGGAAATGGCCAGGGACTGCCGGTTCATGTAGGCCAGGGTGAGCACCCTCCCCGTCTCCGCATCCTGCACAATGGCGGGTATGAGCCCCTTCTCGTCAAATTTCAGCGTCTGCACATCAATCACAGCCGCACGCACACCCCTTCCTCCGCCAGTACCCGCTTCAGCGCAGGTATGGTCACCTCGCCGAAGTGGAAAATACTGGCCGCCAGCCCGGCGGACAGCTCCGGCAGGGCGCGGAACAGGGCCGCGAAGTCGGCGGCGCTCCCTGCGCCGCCGGAGGCCACCACCGGCACGGACACCGCCCGGCTTACGGCCCTCAGCAGCTCCACATCGAAGCCGCCCTTCACCCCGTCGGTGTCCATGGAGTTGACCACCACCTCGCCGGCCCCGGCGTCCACTCCCCGGCGCACCCACTCCAGGGCATCCAGTCCGGTGTCCACCCGGCCGCCGTTCAGAAATACGTGGTAGCTCCCGTCCACCCGCTTCACGTCCACCGACAGCACCACGCACTGGTCGCCGTACCGCCTGGCCGCCTCCCCGATGAGAGCGGAGTTCCGGACAGCCCCGGAGTTGACCGAAACCTTGTCCGCCCCGCAGGCCAGCACCCGCTCGAAGTCGTCCAGCCCCCGGATGCCGCCCCCCACGGTGAGGGGGATGAAAATGGCGGAGGCCACCTTGGTCAGAATATCGGTAAAGAGCTTCCGCCCCTCATGGGACGCAGTGATGTCGTAGAACACCAGCTCGTCGGCACCGGAGCGGGAGTAGTGCTCCGCCAGAGCCACCGGGTCGGACACGTCCCGGAGCCCCTGAAAATTGACTCCCTTTACCACCCGTCCGTCCCGTACATCCAGGCAGGGGATGATACGCTTGGTCACCATGTCACTCCACCTCCCCCAGGGCGTCGCGCAGCGACAGGGCCCCGGTGTAAAGGGCCTTGCCCAGAATCGCGCCGTACAGGCCCAGCGCCTTCAGCCGCCTCAACTCCTCCAGGGAGGACACGCCGCCAGAGGCGATGAGCTGCAGGGGAAGCCGCTCCGCCAGGGACTGGTACAGCGCCACGTTGGTCCCCCCCAGCATACCGTCCCGGGAGACATCGGTGCAGATGACGGTCCGCACCCCCCAGTCCACCAGGCGCTGGAAGAAGGCCTCCGCCGGCTCTGGAGCGGTCTCCCGCCAGCCCTGGATAGCGATGGCCCCGTCCTTCAGATCCACCCCCACCGCCACCCGATCTCCGAAGCGGTCCAGTGCGGTCCGGAGAAAAACGGGGTCGGTGACGGCGGCAGTGCCCAGGATCACCCGCGCCGCCCCCGCGTCCAGGTAGCGGGCCACGGCCTCCAGCGTGCGGATGCCGCCGCCCACCTCCACCTGTAGGCCGGTGGACCGGCAGAGCTCCGCTACCACCCGGAAATTGGGGGTGGCGCCGTCCCTGGCCCCCTCCAGATCCACGGTGTGGAGCCAGGCCGCCCCGGCGGCCTCAAACTCCCTCGCCTGGTCCAGAGGGTCCTCCCGGTAGACCGTCATCCGGCTGTAGTCCCCCCTGGTCAGGCGGACTACCTTTCCCTCATAGAGATCAATAGCCGGAAGCAGAATCATGCTTCACCCTCCAATCCGCAGAATGCCTTGAGAATCCGCAGTCCCACATCCCCGCTCTTCTCCGGGTGGAACTGGGTTCCGTACACGTTTCCTCTCTGCACCGCCGCCGTCAGAGGCGCGCCGTACTCGGTCCAGGCGGTGAGCCCCTCTCCGCAGGCAAAGCCCGCGTAGGAGTGGACGAAATAGACGTGCTCCCCCTCCTCCAGAGCCGCGAAAATGGGGCTGCGGGGCCGCTCCGCCGGGAAGCGGAGGGCGTTCCAGCCCATGTGGGGCACGGCCAGCCCCGCCGGAATCACGTCCCGGATGGGGCGCACCTCCCCCGGAATGAGGCCCAGGCCGGGGTGCTCCCCGTACTCAAAGGAGCGCTCCAGGAGGAGCTGCATCCCCAGGCAGATGCCCAGGACGGGCTTGCCTGCGGCAGCGGCCTCCAGTACCGCCTCCGCCATGCCGACGGCCCGCAGCCGGGCCGCCGCGTCGCCGAAAGCCCCCACGCCGGGGAGGATCACGTGGCTGGCCGCCCGGAGGACCGCTCGGTCCCCGGTGACCACGGCCTCCCGGCCGATGGCCGCCAGGGAGCTCTTGAGGGAGAACAGGTTGCCCACCCCGTAGTCGATGATGGCGATCATGCCTCTCCCCCCTCAAACCGGATATCCACCGCCCTGGCGTGGGCGTCCAGGCCCTCCTTGCGGGCGAACAGGCTCACCTTCCGGTAGTCCCTGGCCAGGGCGTCCCGGGTGTAGTAGCTGAACTGGGACTTCTTTACGAAGTCATCCACCGACAGGGGACTGTAGAACCGGGCGGTGCCCATGGTAGGCAGAGTGTGGTTGGGCCCGGCAAAGTAGTCCCCCATGGGCTCCGGGTTATAACGGCCCAGGAAGACGGAGCCGGCGTTCTGAATCTCCCCCAGGTAGTCGAAGGGGTTGTCCACGCACAGCTCCAGGTGCTCCGGGGCGATGCGGTTGGCTACCGCGATGCCCTCCCGGAGATCCCGGCAGACGATGAGCTTGCCGTTGGCCTCCAGGGAGGCCCGGGCGGTCTCTGCCCGGGGCAGGGCGGCCAACTGCCGCTCCAGCTCATGAGCCACCGCCTCGGCCAGGGGGCGGGAGTCAGTGACCAGCACGGCGGCGGCCATCCGGTCGTGCTCCGCCTGGCTCAGCAGATCCGCCGCCACCCAGGCGGGATTGGAGCGGCCGTCGGCCAGTACCAGCACCTCGGAGGGCCCGGCGATCATGTCGATGTTCACCCGGCCGAAGACCTGGCGCTTGGCCTCCGCCACGTAGGCGTTTCCGGGGCCCACGATCTTGTCCACCTGAGGGATGGTCCCGGTGCCGTAGGCCAGGGCGGCCACCGCCTGGGCGCCGCCCACCTTGTAGATCCGGGTCACGCCGGCGATTTTGGCTGCAGCCAGGATGTGGGGGTTCACCGCCCCGTCCCGCCCCGGCGGCGTCACCATAATGATCTCCCCCACTCCGGCGATCCGGGCGGGAATGGCATTCATCAGCACGGTGGAAGGGTAGGCGGCGGTGCCGCCGGGCACATAGATACCCACCCGCGCCAAGGGGATGATCCGCTGGCCCAGCACCACGCCCTCCCGCTCGGTCATCACGAAGCTCTCCCGCTTCTGCCGGGCGTGGTAGGCCCGGATGTGCTCCGCGGCCTCCTCCAGCACGGCCAGGAAGGCCGGCTCCACCTGCGCCGCCGCCTGGTCCACCTCCTCCGCCGTCACCGCCAGGGCGTCCGGCGCTGCGCCGTCAAAGCGGAGGGTATACTCCCGCAGGGCCGCGTCCCCCCGCTCCTGCACGGCCCGGAGGATCTCCGCCACCGGGGCGGACACGTCCGCCCCGCTTCCGCCGCGGAACAGGATCTCCCGCTCCTCCAGCGTTTCGATATCATATATTTTGATCATGACCGCCTCACAGCTTCCGCGCCAGGGCCGCCTGCATCGCGGCGATCTCCTGATGCTTGAATTGATAGCTCACCCGGCTGCTGATCAGCCACGCGCTGATGTCCACAATGGTCTCCAAAGGCGCCAGGTGGTTTTCCAGCAGGGTCTTGCCCGTCTCTACAATGTCCACAATCACGTCGGACAGGCCCAGGATGGGAGCCAGCTCGATGGAGCCGTTGAGCTTGATGATGTCGATGTCGCGGGACTTGGCCGTGTAGTGCTCTGCCGTGATGTGGGGGAATTTGGTGGCCACCCGGAGGGTTCGGCCGGGCGCGTCGTAGAAGTTTTCTGGCCCGGCCACGCACATACGGCACCGGCCGATGCCCAGATCCAGCAGCTCGTACACGTCGGGCTCGTACTCCAGCAGGATATCCCGGCCGGCCACCCCCACGTCGGCCGCCCCCCGCTCCACATAGATGCTCACGTCGGAGGGCTTCACCCAGAAATACCGCACTCCCTTCTCCCTGTTTTCAAAGGTCAGCCTGCGGTTTTTCTCCAAAATCGCGGGGCAGTCGTACCCGGCGGAGGCAAAGGCCTCGTAGGCCCTCTCCCCCAGCCGCCCCTTGGGCAGCGCCACATTGATCATAGTCCCACCTCCTCCGGTGTCATGCCGCTGCGGTAGCGCAGCTCAGTCCGACAGCGGAGCTGGGCGGAGCCCCCCGCCCGCTCACAGCGGACGGAGCGGCCGGAGGCCCGCAGGGCCTCGGCAAAGGCTGCCAGCCCGGCCAGCTCCGCGTCGGGCCCATAGGTGAGCAGCACGTCGGCGTCAAACCGTCCGCCGTCCGCCCTTTCCTCCAGCAAGCCCATGGACAGGGCAAAGCCGATGGCCCCCACCTGCTTGCCCATCTTACGGGGCAGGTTGTCGTACCGCCCGCCGGAGAGCACCGGGGTGTGGAGGCCGGGCAGAAAGCCCTGGAAGATCACCCCATTGTAGTAGTCCATGCTGTTCACCAGGGAGAAATCCAGCCGCACCCGCTCCTCCAGCCCAAACGACTCCAGCAGTCCGGCGGTGAGGGAGAGCTGCCGCAGGGCCTCCCAGGCGGCGTTGCTCTTGGCCAGCCGCCCCACCCGGCCAATCCCCTCCTTGAGAGGGGCGTACAGCTCCACCAGCTCCCGCAGGCCGTCAGCCTGCTCCCCGGTCAGCTCCCCCCGCTCCGCCAGGACGCACAAGCCTGGGACGTTCTTTCGGGCAACGAGGCCCAGCACCTTCCCCCGCACGGGGGCGGACAGCCCCATCTGGTCCAGCAGGCTGCCCACGAAGCTCACGTCGGACAGAGCCAGCACGTACTTCGGGGAGAGCTGCTCCAGGGAGCGGGCGGCCAAGGCGATGACCTCTGCCTCGGCATAGGGGTCAATCTGCCCCACCGACTCCACCCCCACCTGGAGGATCTCCCGGAAGGCGCCCCCCACCTCCCGGCAGACGTTCTCGTTGTAGTACACCTTTTCGCTGTCTCCTCCGTTGCTCTTCATGATGGACAGGGTGATGTCCGGCTTGAGGGCCTTGAGGGCGCCGTCGGCGTCGGTAAAGGTGATAATGCGGTCTTGCCGCAGAAAATCCCGGTTCTGGGCGTAGAGGTCGTAATCCTCAAACCGGGACATTTTGAATTTTCGGTAGCCGTACTGCTCATAGAGCCGGTTCAGCCGCTCCTGCATGGTCAAAGCATCCCCTTTGTGGATGGAATTTCGTCCCGGCCCTCTGGATCAATGGCCGCCGCCTCCCGCAGGGCCCGGCCCAGGGCCTTGAAGGCCCCCTCCACGATGTGGTGGGAGTTGCGGCCGCACACCCTCCGCAGGTGGAGGGTGAGGCCGGCGTGGACGGCGAAGGCGTTCATGAACTCGTACACCAGCTCGGTGTCGAAGCGCCCGATCTTCTGGGCCGGGATGTCCAGGGCATCGTAATAGCCCCCCCGGCCGGACAGATCCACCGCGCACAGAATCAGCGCCTCGTCCATGGGCAGGTGGAGGGAGGCGTACCGGCGCACCCCCCGCTTTTCCCCCAGGGCCTGGGCCACGGCGTCCCCCAGAGCGATGCCGATATCCTCCACGCTGTGGTGGTCGTCCACCTGAGTGTCTCCCCGGCAGGTGAGCTCCAAATCCAGCCGCCCGTGGCGGGCCAGCAGGGTGAGCATGTGGTCAAGAAAGCCCACGCCGCTCTGAATGGCGCTCACCCCCCGGCCGTCCAGACAAATGGTGAGGGTGATGTCGGTCTCATTGGTCTTGCGCGCAATGCGGGCGGTTCTCATAGCAGTCCCTCCAGCCGTTCCAGCAGGGCGTCCATCTGGGCCCTGGTACCGATGGTGATGCGGATATAGTCCCCGATGCGGGGGGCGTCGAAGCGGCGCACCAGCACCCCGCGCTCCTTGAGCCTCCGGTAGAGGTCCCCGCCGTCCGCTGCCGGATGGCGGGCAAAGAGGAAGTTCGCCCTGGAGTCGGTGCAGGTGAAGCCAAGCGCCTCCAGCCGCCGCTTGGTATCGGCGCGGGTGTCCACGATGGCCGCGCAGTTGGCGTCGTAGTAGTCCTGCTCCGCCAGGGCCGCGGCCCCTGCCCGCAGGGTCAGGCGGTTGACGTTGTAGGGATTGGTGGAGAAGCGGATGGCCTCCAGATCCTGAATCAGGGCCGCATCCCCGATGGCGTAGCCCAGCCGGGCTCCCGCCATGGAGCGGGACTTGGAAAAGGTCTGCACCACCAGCAGGTTGGGATAGCGGGCGGTGAGGGGCACCGCGCTCTCCCCGCCGAAGTCCACATAGGCCTCGTCCACCACCACCACCGCATCCGGGTTGGCCCGGACAATCCCCTCTACCTCGTCCCGACTCAGGGCCAGGCCGGTGGGGGCGTTGGGGTTGGCGAGCACAATGGTTCGATGCAGGTGATTGTAGTCCTCCGGCACCAGGCGGAAGTCCGCCCGCAGGGGCACCTGCCGGACTGGTATGCCGTACAGGCGGGCGAACACGGCGTAAAACCCGTAGCTGATGTCGGGAAAGGCCACCCCCCGGCCGTCGGCGGCATAGGCCAGAAAGGCGAAGCTGAGGGCCTCGTCGGAGCCGTTGGCGACAAACACATTCTCACGCTCCACCCCGTACCGGGCCGCCAGCGCCTCCCTCAGCTCCACCGCTTCCGGGTCGGAGTAGAGGCGCAGGTTCTCCCCCTCCGCCCGGTTCAGCGCCGCCAGTACCCCCGGCGACGGGGGATAGGGAGATTCATTGGTGTTCAGCTTGATGTATGCCTGATTCCGGGGCTGTTCCCCCGGCGTATAGGGGGTGAGCCGCCGGAGCGCCCCGTTTAGAAACTGCGACATTGAATCACCTTCTATCTCGCTAACGAATTAAAGCGTTAGTGTAATGATACACATATTCCCCGCTCCTGTCAACCCCCTTTTGTTGGCTTGGAACGTTCATAGGAGAAAATCGGTGCGTTTTGTGCTATGATCTCATTGACAGGCGGCCTGCGGTGCCGCTGTGAAATCCATCTGATTGATCAAAAAGGAGGAATTGGATGTACTATTCTGCGGTCTGCCCATCCCCGCTGGGGATGCTCACGCTGGGCAGCGATGGGGAGCACCTGATCGGCCTTTGGCTGGAGGGGCAGAAGTATTTCGGCGGAGCCGTGCGGGAGGCGCTGGAGGAGCGGGACGGGCTTCCCGTCTTTGACGCGGCGCGGGACTGGCTGGCCCGGTATTTTGCTGGAGAAAAGCCGATGCCCTCCGAACTGCCCCTGTGCCCCATTGGCGGGGAGTTCCGACAGCGGGTATGGAGGCTGCTGTGCCAAATACCCTACGGAGAAACCACGACCTATGGAGCTCTTGCCCGGGCGCTGGCGGCGCAGATGGGAAGGCCCTCCATGTCCAGCCAGGCAGTGGGCGGCGCGGTGGGCCACAACCCCATCTCCATCATCATTCCCTGCCACCGGGTCGTGGGCTCCGGCGGCAGCCTCACCGGGTATGCCGGCGGCATCGCCGCCAAGCTCCGGCTGCTGGAGCACGAGGGCGTGGAGCTCTCCCGCCTGTCCGTCCCCAAGAGGGGCACGGCGCTTTGAGCCATGGCAGCTTGACTCTCTCGGCAGACGCGGACCGTCCTCAACCGCCTATTTCGTCTCCCGGATTGGGAGGACTGCCGGGATGCAGAAGGACAGGGGCCGGGATAGAGCAAACGTCTCGGTCTTAATTTGCATACCCAAAATCAGAAATTTGGCTGCGTTTTGCCCCGGGTGTGATCAATATAGAGTCCGGCGGAGAGCACTGTCCCAGTGGGGAAGTCAAAATGGTGATTCCACATATCTGCATATTGCACAGCAGGCATGCGCTGATCCCTTCGGGAGACAAGCCCTCAGCCCGGCTGATGGGGCGGCGCAGTACGCGCTCTGGACAACATCATCCAAGCAGAAACCGCCACACGCTTCTTTCGCCTGCCCAATGCGATGCCTATCATCTGCGCCGAGGCCATGACGATGATTCGCCGGGCAGCCGAAAACGGCAGTGACGTATACAGGGGTATGCGTCACTGCCGTTTTCCAATTTTCCCGATTAGGGAAACAGCGCCTCCGTTAAACTGCGCGCCCCCTCCCGGTCCCAGGTATAGCGGAACAGAGCATCCTCTCCCACTCCGAAGTACTGAAAACCGTAATCAACCCTGCCCCGGTCGCTGGTGGGATCAAAATAGAGCCACTGGCCGTCCACCTGGGCCAGAACCCACATGTGGTTCTCTCCACCCATCTTCCCACTGACGGTAATACAGGGAATCTCCGCCTGTTGTAAAAGCATCTGGAACGCCTGGGCATAGCCGCCGCAGATGGCTAGATGGTCATGGAGCGCCCCGTATGCGGTGGTAGCGCTGTAGGGCATCTCACCGGGCTGGCTGTAGTATCGGAAGTCGTAACGTACCTGTTCCGTCAAGTAAGCATACAGCGCCTCAGCCTGTGCAGCCTTCCCCATCTCCGCCGTGACGATTTCCTCATAAACCTGCCTTGCCAGGCACTCTGACTGAGCCAGCCGGTTCAGGGCCTCCTCTCGGCTCAGGCCGCCCTGGGGCGTGACCGTGATAGCGGTGCCGTCACGGCTGAGCTGGCACAACAGCCAACCTCCGCCCACCTGCTGAAGCGCCCGGTTCATGGCATCCACTGTCAGAGTGGGCTCGGTAATCCGGATGGGAATACTCTCCTGTGACAGTCCACCCCGCGCCACCTCCACCAGACGATCCAGGCCATCCACCTCTATTCCCTGAAATCCGGCGGGATACGCGCCGGTACGGTAGGGCATATAGGACACTTTACAGCGGAGCAGTCCGTCCTCCCCTACCTCTGAAGTGAGATCATAGGCATACTTGTACTCCGGATGGTCGGATAAGATGCTGTAGTACAGGTTTTTAACAGCCATGGGCAGCTCCGCCGAACCGACCGGTGCCGCACATGCTAAGGCGGGCGGCTGCTCCACCGCTACAATCGCTTCCATCAGCTTCTGTTCCAATTCCTCCAGAGCAGCGGCCACCGGCGGCGTGGGGCTGGAACTGCTGGTGTCAGCTCGCTCCGGCCACTCCAACCCCAGGTTTTCCCGGACAGCGGACCGCAGCGCCGTCATATCTGGGTCCCTCCAGAAAAAGCGCAGCTTCTCCTCTGCCACAGTGTTTTTTCCAGGCTCCCCACCCAACACAAAGACGGCAAAGGTGTCGGCGATATCCTCATGGAAGTAGTTGGCCCCGTAACGGCTCACATAGTGAGTAGGCGATCTGTCGTAATCACCTGCGCCGCTGACTCCAAGCTCCCTCCAAAACGCATCGTAAAACGCTCTGCGGAAGGCCCCCTCCACAAATCCCGCCGGGTCATGAGTGTCCCTGCCCACGGTCAGGTCTATCTGTGTCTCGTCCTCCAGCAGGACGTGGCCATACTCGTGTAAAATCGTGTAGGTCAGTTTGCTCCAGTCCCGCTTCTCCCCGTTTTCATCATACACATCGAAGTAGTCAATGCTGATGGAAAAGCGGGTGTTGTCCGTAACGCCCTCCTCCCGAATGGGAGAGGTATAGGCCAGGACATTACTGGTACCGTCCGTAAACAGGTTGAACTCGGCCAACTTCTGTCTGGCCTCCAGCGGGAGGATCGAACACAGATAGTTCCATACCGCCGCATCCTCCGGATCGCTGATGACGGCTTGACCGCCGCTCACCGGATAGGAGGCCAGCACATTGGTGATGCCCACGGAGTAATTTCCCACCGTAACGAGACACCCCTCCTCGTCACGGGACAGCGTGATATATTTGCTGTAAATGGGGTCGGACCAGCCGGTCTGTCCCCCCTCCTCTGATACGGGGGAGCCATACATCGCCTCAATGAGTTCCCGTACCTGTTCCCCTGTATAGCCGGTTTCCTCCGGCCGCAGCTCAATGCGCTCTAGAAAACCGTTGCGGTACTGGTAATAGGTACTCATAGGAACTTTGCTGTCAAACCAGCGCATGGAGTAGTGGTAGGTCTCATAGGTGTCGGTCCACCCCTCCCCGGATATCTCACTGGCGCCTACGGGCTCTCCCGCCGCTCCGATGTACGCCTCAGTATCCGCTCTGGAACTGCCGAAATAGATCATATTCTGTCTGGTCTGGCGGTAGGCGCTTCTCTCTCCCTGCTCCCGGGCCAGAGCCCGGTAGGAGGGGGTATCGGCCGAGCAGATCTCCTCCGCCGCGGCTGCTGCGCTGTCAGCGGCAGCCGCAATGGCATACAGATCCAGCTGTTCCGCCGTATCCGCCGCCGAGTGGTACAGGTAGCCCCGCCCCCTCTGCATCAGCAGGACAGCAGGTATTCCGGAGAGCTGAAACGAGGTATGGTCGCTGGCGGTCTCCACTCCGCTCTCCAACCCCGGATTCTTTTTCTGAAGCAGGTCGCTGACCCAGTTCGCCTCCCCGTCTACAGTACACACCAAAGTCCCTGTGGAACCGAGTCCGCCCAGCATATCGAACTGGATCGCACCGACTATCCGAGTCCGCTCCTCCTCTGTCAGAGAGGCGGTGTAGGTCCGGGATCCATTCTTACCGTTCTCTTCATCGGTGAAGCTGAGGAAGCGCACCTCCGTATCAGTCGGTACATTCCTCAGCGCCTCCGCCGTATAGAGCAGGGCAGCCACACCCGAGGCATTATCATTTGCCCCATAGGCAGTGGGCACACTGTCGTGATGGGCGGACAGCACCAAGATATCCGCATCGGGAACAGAGGCCGCCTTTACCGCGGCGACATTGTGCCCGGTGCGGCCCTGGCCGTCGGTATAGGGCTGGAGAGTGACGCTGTACCCCATTTCCTCAAAGCGGTCCCTCAGATACCGGACTGCATCGGCCTCCCCCTGGGAGCCCACCGGCCGGTGGTGTGCGGCAAGGATCTCCAGATCGTCCCGGAGCTGCCCGACATCGGGCAGCCCGGCGGCCCGCTCCAGCATGACCAACGCCTCCGCTGTGGTGATGGTATCCTCTGGGGCCAGTTTATCCCCGCTCCGGCCTGCCATTACCCCGGCCTGCTGGCACCAGAGCACAGCATCCCTCGCCCATTCCGACACAGTGCCGGCGTCCCCAAAACGCTCGAGTCCTTGGACCGGTACCTCGGGTGTTCCCGCCTGTCTCCAGAGGATAGCGGCAAATTCCTGCCGGGTGACAGGGCGGCCTGGCTCATAGGTTCCATCTCCCACGCCAGTGAGATAGCCCTGCCCTGCTGCCCAGCCCACGGCTACGGCATCCTTTTCAGACACATCAGAGAAAGGGCACTCCTCATGCGCAGCGGGCTGCCCTGCCGACTCATAGAGCAGCCGGGCCACCGCTCCGCGGGTCAAACGCTGTCCCGGCGAGGCCAGAAATGCCCGGCTGACCGACTTTTCCCGTCCCCAGGCCAGCGCCTCGGCTGCCCAGGCCGGCCAAGGGGTGCCGGAAGCTCCGGCGGCCGGGAGCAGCAGAATACCGCAGAGCAGCAGCGCACCTATCCGCTTCATTAAGCTCACCTCATCCAAACGTATACCGCCGCAGTGGCTGTTAAACATTGGACGGATGAACGGTCTGAAAAGTTTTTCTGAGCGCATAAAACACGGCCTCCGCCTGAACCGGAGGCCGTGTTTTATGCGCTTGGTCTTCTTCTCTCTGCTTACGCACGGGCGAGGTTTTTGAAGTAGTGGTGGGCCCAGCACTCGGTAATAATTTTCCGGGCCGCGAACAGCGCCGCCAGAGAGGGGTCCAGTCTGGGGGCCACCTCCACCACGTCCATGCCGATGATGTTGAGGCCGTCAAAAAGGCCCTTCAGCAGGTCCAGGAGCTGCCGGGCGGTGAGGCCGCCGAATTGGGGCGTGCCGGTACCGGCGGCATAGGCGGGGTCCAGGCAGTCAATATCCAGAGTGATATAGACTTTGGAGAACCGCTTCATGTGGGACACCATCCGCTCCAGTGCCGCCGGCACCCCCAGGTGGTCCACATCAGCGGCGGAGAGGACGTTGATCTTGTTGTTCTGGTAGAACTCCAGCTCGTCGGACTCGATGGAGCGGATGCCGAGGAAGTAGAGGTGGTCACTGTCCCCCACGTGGGACAGCTCGGTGGCCCGCCGCTCGGTGGAGCCGTGGGACAGAATGTCCCCGTGCATCTCGTGGCAGAGATCGAAGTGGGCGTCGATGTGGATGATACCGAAGTCCTCCTCCACCGCCCGGTTGACGCCCCGGTGGACGGGGATCGTCACCGAGTGGTCGCCGCCGATCATGGTAAAGAACTTTCCCGCCTTCACGGCCTGATAGGCCAGCTCCTCCGCCTCGGCGAACATCTCGTCCCGGTCCTTCCCCACGCAGTCACCCAGATCCTTGACCTTCACAGGGGAGATATCCCGGAAATCCTCGGTGGTGGGCGAGATGGTGTGGGTGATTTTCCGCAGCTCCTGGGGCGCCTCACAAGTGCCGGAGCGGAAGCTGACCCCGCCGTCGTAGGGGATACCGAACACAGCTATGTCGGCCTCCTCCAGGGGGAGCTCCGGGTGGTTCAGGCCAGCCCAGATAGTCTTGTCCTCCGTGATAGAATTTTTCAATAGCATGATGATGAAACTCCTTTCTCGTCCTGTTCCCGGATGCCCCGCTGGAAGTCGGCCCGGACAGCCTCCAGCAGCTCAGGCCGGGTGAGCAGGTCGTATCCCACGCCCGCCAGGGCACAGACCCCCAGCCGGGTGGCCTCCCGGCCCTCCTCGGTCACGGTTCGGGCGGCGAACTCCTCTGTATGCAGATCGACACCCCCACATCCGTGAATGCCGAGCATCGCGTGGAGGGTGGGTATCCGGAAGCTCACGTTGCCCGCGTCGGTAGATAGGCGGTTGGCCTCCTCCACCACGACCGGCTCACCCAGCGCCGCCATGTTCGCCTCATAGGCATCCAGCAGCGGCTCGTTGAGCAGCAGCGGCTGGGTGGGACACAGGTACTGGGTGATCTTCAGCTCCGCCCCCATGCTGTCCGCCGCCCCCTGGACACAGCGGTTGATGCGCTCCACCGCCCGACGGGTCTTCCACTCCTGGTCACAGCGGATGTAGTAGCGCAGGCTGGCATAGTCGGGGATGATGTTGGGCAGGGTGCCGCCGCTGTTGAGGATACCGTAGATGTTGGCGTCCAGGTACTGCTTGACCTGGTTGACGCTGAGGTAGGCGGCAACGGCGGCGTCCAGGGCGTTGATGCAGTCGCTGCCCGGCCCGGCCTCGTTGGCATGGCACTTCTTTCCGAAAAACTCGTACTGCACCGGATAGATGCCGATGCTCCCCATCCGGCCGCAGGTCTTTTGATAGGGGTGTAGCATGAGGGCCACATCCAGCTCGTCAAAGGCCCCTTCGTCGGTGAGCTGTACTTTGGTACAGGTGACCTCCTCGTCGGGCGTACCGTAGACAATCAGGGTGCCGCCGACGGCGTCCACCGTCTGCCGCAGGGCAGCCGCAGCTCCCGCCGAGACGGCGCCAATGAGGTCGTGGCCGCAGCCGTGGCCCACCTCGGGCAGCGCATCGTACTCGCACAGGAAGCCCAGCACCGGCCTGCCGGAGCCGTAGACTGCCCGGAAGGCGGTGGGCAGGCCGTGGAAGTTCTCCTCCACCTTGAAGCCCTGCTCCGCCAGCCACTCACGCAGCATGCGGGAGGAGTTGACCTCCTCCAGCCCCAGCTCAGGGTGGTCGTACATCGCACGGGACATGGCCCAGAGCGCGGGGAGGAAGCTCTCCGCCGCTGTTTGTATTGTCTCTTTCATCGAAATACCTTCTTTCTGCTCACATTGGCCCGAGGCGGATGGCGTTGGCGATCAGCACCAGCACCGCGCCCGCCGCGAACTGGAGGCCCAGCAGGGGAATAAACCACTTGGCCCACTTGCCGTAGGGAACCTTTGCCATGGTCAGGGCCACCATGAAGGTGCCCGAGGTGGGCACCAGGATGTTGGACAGGCCATTGCCGATCTGGAAGATGATGCAGGTGGTCTGTCGGGTAATGTCGGCCATGTCGCCCATGGGGAGCAGGATGGGCAGAGAGGTGGCCGCCTGCCCACTGGCCGAGGGAATCAGGAGGTTAAGGAAGTTTTGGAATACGTACATACCCAGCACCGTCAGAGAGGAGGGCAGCGAGGTCAGCAGGCCGGAGGCGCCGTACAGGATGGTGTGGAGAATGTTGCCGCCCTCCAGCACGATGAGGATGCCGCGGGCAAAGCCCACCGCCAGCGCGCCGGCCGCGAAGTCGGCCACGCCGCGGCTGAACAGGCGGCCAAAGCCGTCGAAGCCCACCCGGGCCACAAAGCCCACGACGATGCCCATGCCCAGGAACAGGGCAGAAAGCTCGTTGATATACCAGCCCCACTTGAGCACGCCCACGATCAGCAGGGCGAAGGTGGCGCCCATGACCAGCAGGACCAGCTTCCGGGTGCCCGTCAGCTCCGGAAGATCGTTCAGATCCACCTTCTCCTCCCGCTGGCGGTCGAACTCGTACATCAGGCTGCGGGTCGGGTCCCGCTTGATGCGCTGGGCATACAAATAGATATACACCGCCGCGATGGTCAGCATGACCACCAGGATGATGAGGCGGTACCACATGGCCGAGTACATGGGCAGACCCGCGATGCTCTGGGAAACCCCCACGTTGGCGGCCTGGACAAAGGAGCCTGCGTAGCCGCTGGAGCTGCCCACGATGGCCACCGCCAGGCCGGTGATGGAGTCGTAGCCCATAGCGATGCAGATGGGTACCAGGAAGGGGATGAAGACCAGGCACTCCTCAAACATGCCAAAGGAGCCGGCGCCGAAGCCCACCACAAAGATCATGATGGGGATCAGCAGCTCCTGCCGTTTGGAGGTTTTCTTGATGATGCGTCCGATGCCCGCCTCAATGGCCTTGGTCTCCGCCACAACTCCGAAGGCGCCGCCAATGATGAAGATAAAGGCGGAAATATAAGCGGTTTCGATCAGGCCCTCCTGTACGGCCATCAAAGCCTTCATCGGGGTCACCGGGGTCTGCTCGATGCGGTGGTAGCTGCCGTCCACCAGCATCTCCACGCCGTTCTCATCCACGTAGGTTTCGTACTGGCCCGCAGGAATCACATAGGTCAGAATGGTACATACCGCGATGATGAGCAGGAGCAGCGTGAACATGTGGGGGATACGGATACCTTTTTTCTTTGGTGCCATCTTTAACCCTCTCCTAACTTCAGATATGTGGTCCACGCATAACCACTGCCCCTAGAATAAGCAAGCCGGATGCCAGCTTGTCAAAAGAGGCAAACATAGTTAGAACTGCCTGCGCTGCCAGGGGTTGCGCAGAACGCGGCCGCCTCGCGGGACAGGCCCGGCAAAAAGAAAGCAAGAATTTTTGCGCAAAATGCAAAAATTCTTGCTTTCTACAGTCCTATCCGTTGAGATGGTACTTCATCATCTTGTATTGAAGTGCCTGCCGGGTCAGCCTCAGCTTCTCCGCGGCCTCCGTAACCGTCCGGCTCTGCTCCAGCGCACGGACAATCAACCCCTTCTCGTAGCGGCGGACCGCCTCCTGAAGCCCCATATGTTCCGGCATAGGCCACGGCTCCTGCCTCTCCCCCGCCTCCTCCTCGTGGTAAAAGATATAGCGGGGAATATCATTGAGCTGTACCGTGGCCCCGGTACAGAGGTTGAACGCCGACTCCACCGCATTGCGCAGCTCCCGTACATTGCCCGGCCAGTCATAGGCCAGCAGGGCATTGCGCACCAGCTCGCTCACGCCGGAGATCGCCCGCCCCATGTTCCGGTTGTACTGCTCCACATAGAAATCGGTGAGCAGCGGAATGTCCTCCGGCCGCTTCCGCAGGGGTGGCAGCGCCAACTGCACCACACCCAGCCGGTAGAACAGGTCACGCCGCAGCAGCCCCTCCCGTACTGCGGTGATAGGATCCACATTCATGGCGGAGACAATACGCACATCGCTGTGCACATCCTGTTCCCCGCCCACAGGGCGGAACCGCTTCTCCTCAATCGCCTTGAGAATCTTGGCCTGGAGGGACAGATCCATGGAGTTCACTTCGTCCAAGAACAGAGTGCCTCCATCAGCCTGTTTCAGCAGTCCCTTCCGGTTTTCCGCCCCGGTATAGCTCCCACGCGTAGTGCCGAACAGGGTGCTCTCCAGCAAGGTGGTTGGGATGGCCGCGCAGTTTTGCGCCACAAACGGCCCCCTGGCCCTGGAGCTGTGGCTATGGAGTGACTGGGCAAAGAGTTCCTTCCCCGTGCCGGTCTCTCCCCAAATGAGCACGGGAGAGGTGTTGGCCGCCACCCGCTGAACGGTATCCTTGAGCGTCAGCATCTCCGGGTTTTGGGTAATGATGTCGTCCAGCCGGAACAGCCCCTTGTGCGGATTGGCCAGCCAGTGGTTTTTCCCATCCAACTGAGCGTCCTTGTGGTAGAAAACCGAGGTCTCCATCGTCCCAATCAGCTCGCCGCTGTACTCCAGCGGAAAGGTGGAGCTGACCAAGATGGTCCGCCGGCCATAAAAGTCCGTCAATTCCTGCTTTTCATTGAGCACCGGCGCCCCCGTCCGCATGACCCGGAAGTGGCTGGAGGTCTCCTCGGTCAGTTGCGGATAGGCTTCGAGGATATTCTTCCCGATAAAGCCCTCGTCGGCCAGCCCGTTTTCCTGCTCGGAGAACATGGCGGAGTATTCGATGGTCCCATGCCGGTCTGCGATCAGAATCGCATCCACACCATCGTGCAGTCTGGACATGTAGTTGAGCCATTTCCCTATCACAGGCATCACCTCGCCGGAAATCACGCGCCAGCCTGCTCTCCTCGGGAGCGCTCCGCCGGCACACCTGTTTTTTCTATTTTACAACTATACCATAAAATGTTCCGGCACACAATTCCCGCGGCAGCGGCCCCCCCTTCTCCCGAACCCGCCTCCGCCGCTTCATATCATCCCGCGTAGTTGGGTAAAATAAAAAATATTTGATTCAATGGGGGGCAGAACCATATGGAACTGCGAAGCATTACCGTGGAAACGCTGGCTGCATTCGCCCAGGCGCTCCGGGCAGAGGAGCGCTGCACAGAGACCATCAAACAGTACACGCGGTCGGTGCGTCAGTTTGCCGCCTGGCTGGCGCCGGAGACCGTGGCCGCCGGTTCGGCGGGCGGCTGGAAGGCCGAGCTGCTGCGCCGGGGCCTCTCCCCTGCCACAGTTAACAGCAAGCTGGCCGGGCTGAACCGTTTTTTTCGTTTCCTGGGCTGGATGGACTGCACGGTCAAACCACTGCGGCTCCAGCGGCGGCTTTTTCGCCCCCCCGACCGGGAGCTGAGCCGGGCCGAGTACGGCCGCCTGCTCTCCGCCGCCCGGGGACTGGGCCGGGAGCGTCTGGGCCTGCTCATGGAGGCCATCTGCTCCACCGGAATCCGGGTGAGTGAGGTGAAATACCTGACCATGGAGGCCGCCCGCCGCGGCCGGGCGGAGGTGTCGCTGAAGGGGAAAATCCGCACGATCCTGATCCCCGGTAAGCTGTGCCGCAAGCTGCTGCAATACGGGCGGGCACAAAAAATCGCCTCCGGCGAGATCTTTCTCACTAGAAGCGGCAGAGGCATATCCAGAAAGCAGGTGTGGGCGGAGATGAAAGCGGTGTGCCGGAAGGCCGGAGTGGCAGACAGCAAGGTGTTTCCCCATAACCTGCGCCACCTGTTTGCCAGAGCCTTCTACCAGGCCAGCCGGGATGTGGTCAAGCTGGCCGATGTACTGGGCCACTCCTCCATCGAGACCACCCGGATCTACCTGCTCTCCACCGGCGCGGAGCACGCCCGCCAGCTTGCCCGTCTGGGGCTGATATCATAGCGGCAAAATAAATCTTTTGTCCTATATACGGCTTGAAAAGCAAATGTTCAGTACATAGAACGGTATTCATTTTACCACATCTTTTGCTCTCTTTCAAGAAGTGCAGCCTGTTTTGGACATGGAAAAGCAGACCGGGGCAAGCAATTATGCTTCACCGGCCCATCTTCTGCGCCCATTTTTAGCCCCGTGCCTCGGCACGGGGCTTTTTTTATCGCCCTTTATGCCGCATCCTGCCGGAACACACAGGTGAACCTAGGACAAAAGATTTATTTTGCCATACAAAGCGAGGTGATTGCAGCAGGTCTTTTTGAACAATAGAGTCCCAGCATATTTGAAAAAAGGAGGATAAGTATGCGAAGAATTTTGAAGCGATTCACGGGTTTGTTCTGTGTGCTGGCCCTGTGCCTGTCCCTGCTGCCGGTTTCCGCGCTGGCGACAGAGCTACCCGTGGACCAGACGGCGGAGGAAACGGAGACCACCACCCAGCCCCCGGAGGACGCGGACACGCCGGAACCGGAGGAGGAGGTCTCCACCTCCGCCGAGGGTACTGTGGCACAGATCGGGGCTACGTCCTATGCCACACTGGACGAGGCGGTGAACGTAGCGGAGGACGGTGCAACCATCGAACTTCTGGCCGATGCCACCAGTGAGGGTATGTTCTTGAGCAAGAAATTAGTAATCCAGGCCGCAAATGGGCTCAATAAAAAGCCTACTATTACATTTATAAAGAACGGTATTGCGATGGGGTATGGTGCCGCAGGTGCTCCCTTGACCTTTAAAGATGTCAATATTGTGATGACTGGTATCGGTTCTACCCCGGCTACTGGCGAGTGGAACTGGATGACCATCTGTGCTGGTAACGGCGCAAAAATTACTCTGGATAATGTCAAGATGACCATGGACGGTACCGGGGTGTCCAAAGACAATACCCAAGCTATTTACTTTTGCGGCGGCAATGAGTTAAATATTTTGAATGGTTCTAACCTAACCATTCAAAATTATCCCCATAACGCTTTGTCTTGGAACGAAGGAAATGAATGTATTACCAATATAGTTGACTCTACCTTTGTTTCCGACGGAAACCGTTCCGGGTTTACTGGTACCTTTGATGTCAACATAACAAATTCCAAGGTCAAAGTTATCAACAGCCGTGGAAACGGCTCTAACGGATCTCATTTTATAATTAAAAATTCTGACGTTGATTTCAACAACAACGGTTCCCATGGCCTTTCTGCCGGTGAACTGAGTATCGATAACTCCACCGTTAACACAAAAAATAACAACGGTATGGGGATTACCGTAAACAACGCCTTTACCGTCGAGAACGGTTCCATTGTTACTGTGACCGGAAACGCCGGGAATTCCAGCTATGGTTATGCCGCTGTACGGCTCTACAACAACTATCCATTCACAGTGGACAGTACCAGCGAGCTTTATATTGAGGATAACAACAACACCGGACTGTATGTGCGGCAAGGCAATCTGACGGTAGAGGACGGGGCTGTCCTCAAGATCACCGGCAACAAGGTTTCGCACAGCCTGCTGGATGGCTACGGCGGCGGAATTTATGTCGGCTATGGCGATAACTATGACCCGGCTGTAATTCTGCCCGCCGATGCCATAATCTGCAACAATCATGCACTTGTTGCAGGCGATGATATCTATGTTTCCGAAGGTGTCAGCGGGCCCTCTCTCACCTTCGGAAAAGTGGGCTCCGGCTGGACCCTTGACGGAGGGGAGGGAGACTGCATCGACGCCATAGACGGCTGGTACGACGACAGCGAGGGCGCCCGCTGGGAGGCGCATGAGGAGCCCTATCACGCGGTGGAGTTCACGGATTTTGAGCCGCTGACCGGGTTTGCCTCTGCAACCGGACTTACGGCGCTGAAAGCAGCCCATGGCCTGAGCCCTCTGGAGCCCGGCGAAGAAACCGGATGGGACACCTCCAAATCCAAGACCGCAACCAATCTGGACAGCAATTTTGAGTCCGACGTGACCCTGTCCCTGCCCGCGGCAGAGGAACAGCTCGTTACAGATGTGGTCTTTGTATTGGACAAATCTACGAGTGCAACGGTTGAGGCCAAGTCTCTGGAGATGCTTCGTTCCCTAAAGGATCAGCTTGAGAACACTGGCGCGAAGATCAATGTCGGTGTAGTTATTTTTAATGCGGTTGCCAATGTCGCCAATAATGGTGAATTCTTTGATCTGGCTACCGAATATGCGGACATTGAAGCCGCGATCCAGCAGACACTAAAGAGTGGAACCAATATGCACGCCGGACTGCTGGCTGGCAAGGCAATGCTGGATGCAGATACAAGTGTTGATAGCTCTCGGAAATATTTAATCCTTGTCAGTGATGGTTTAACGTATTATTATTGCAAAGGCGGAAACTACGATCAGGCATACACAATTTCTTCCAGAAACGGTGGTGATACCGGAACGGGCGGAAGGAACGAGCAGCCAAATGATGGATTGTCCGCGTGGGAATGTAAGTATTCCTCTGATTATGTCCCGGAAAATTGGGCCAGCTACTTTGATGCAGTAAAAGGCGTATTGGATAGTGAATACACCAAATACGAATATTCTTTGAACGATCCGAATCGTCCAAAAACAAGTGATTTGGATTCTGAAGGCTCCATCCCTTATGTAAATAGGAACGGCTATCCAATCAACGTTGATCTGTCTCTCTACAATAGTAATGCGCTCTATCAGGAAATGAGCAAAGAGTACCATTGTTATGCGCTGAAAGCTGAGAGCGGTGTCGACAGTTATGGCTTTGGCATCAGTTTCATGGACTACCTGGCCGGCGGCGAAACCGTTGATTTTGCCGACATCCAGAACGACATCTACTACCTACTTGATAAAGGCAGCTATGTGGTGGATGAAATTGGCTCCGGCACCGACAACAAAAGCAACGGGTACGACTTTGATTTTGTCAACGACATAGACCGGCTGGCCCTGACCGTGGACGGAGAGGTTCTCGACAAGACCGAATTGATTGACCCTTCGTTCAATGATCCCTATATCACCAGCGCCTATGGCTTCGGCTTCAACGACGCGGCAAACGCGGACGAATCAGCCTATGACTTTGTGCTCAAATACTACGCCAAAGGCCAGGACGGTGCGTCCGACGAGTGCTTTGTGTGGGAGATCAACGTCCCGGTCTCCAACTTTGCCCCTGTTCAGTTGACCTACACCGTGAAGCTGACGAATCCCCAGACCGCCGAGGGGACTTACGGCCAGTACGATGCGGACGGCAGCGAGAACTACAGCGGCCTTTACACCAACAACAGCGCGACCCTGTACCCGGTGGACAGCAACAGCCGGCCCGGCCAGCCGGAGAACTTCCGCAGGCCAACCGTGTCCTACACCATTCAGACCAGCCGTCCCGACCCCGGCCGCCCCTCCCACCGCCCGGACCGCGACGACGAGCCTGAGTCTCTGAATACCGAGGACCACGTGGCCTATATCATCGGCTATACGGACGGCACTGTGCGGCCGGAGGGCGATATCGCCCGCAGCGAGGTGGCCACTATCTTTTTCCGTCTGCTCACCGACGAGGCCAGGGAGGCCTATTGGAGTCAGACCAATCCATACTCCGACGTGGCCTCCGGCGACTGGTACAACAACGCCATATCCACCTTGACCAGCATGGGTATTCTGGACGGCTATCCGGACGGCACCTTCCGCCCTACCGAACCCATCACACGGTCTGAGTTTACCAAAATTGCAGTGAGCTTTTTCGAGTTTACCGAAGGGGACTTCACATACGACGGCCGATTCTCCGATGTGGAGGGAACCGAGTGGTATGTGACCTTCCTGGCCGCAGCGGTGGAGTACGGACTAATTGAGGGCATGCCCGACGGCACCTTCCACCCGCTGGACAACATCACCCGGGCCGAGGCGTGCACCATCGTCAACCGCACCCTGGGCCGGGCCCCTCATGAAGCACACCTGCTGCCCCGCGGAGAGATGCTCACCTGGCCGGACAACAATACCTCCGCCTGGTACTACGCAGCCATGCAGGAAGCCACCAACTCCCATGACTATATCTGGACAGAAGGGGAAGACACGGAGGCGTGGACCGGCAGGCTGACGGAGCGCGATTGGGCCGCTCTTGAGCGAGTCTGGTCCGACGCCCATGATGCGCCCGGCGGCGAGGTGATGGGCTGAGGCCGCCGGAAAAACGGCGGCAATCCGGAACATCTGCTTCCTAGTGAAACCAAAATGGGCCGGAGAGGACATTCGTCCTCTCCGGCCCATTCCGGTCTTTGGCGGCACGGGTTCGGCACACCCTCTCTGTCACCGCTCCATATTCATTTTTCCCACTGATCCCGCTCCCGCTTCTCTTTCCTGTGGAATTTCGGCAGGGAGGGAAACGCCTGAAGCGGACCGCGCCCGGAGGGAAGCAGCGCATTGCCGCGGCGGCTGACATGGTAGACCGCCGTGGCCCCCACAGACAAGCCCGCAACCGACAGGCCGCCGATGATTCCCAGAAGTGGATTGGCGGCCAGCAGACTTCCGAACATGAAGTTGAGAACCACCCCCACCAGCGAGATGATGCTCAGCAGCCGGGCATTCCGGTTGATATTGTTATTGATGATGGAGGTATAGGTATCAAAGTCCTTGAGAACCGTGCTCTTGATGAGCTCATACCGCTCCTCCAGGAAGCGGAACTCCATCAGCACCTCGCCCTGAAGCACATAGCTGTTCTGCATCTGCATCGGATAGTAGCCCTTGTCGATCCGCGACAGGATCTCCTTCACCGCCAGCACCATATTCCCGCACTCGGTGTAGCGCCTGCGGAAATCCAGCAGACGATAGGTGCCGCTGTTGTCGATGCAGTTGTCCAGGGCGTCCTCCAACTGCTTCATCTCGCCTGTGCAGCCCTCAATGCGCAGGGAGAGATCCTGTATTTTGAACTGAAGCGCGTACATCAGCAGTTGTCCGATGTACTTGACTGGCTTCTCCTCCAGGAAGGCGCGAAACGCCCCCTGTGTGGACTCCTCAACGACCGCATTGCTCCCCACCTGCCTCACCCGCAGGGCCCCGGGCAGCATTTCATCGCCGTAGAGCAGCTCCAGCACGACCCGGTCCTCTCTTCCGGTCATACGGTCCTTGGTGACCAGCTCCTCCATCGGGGCAAAAAAGATACAGTAAGAGCTGCCCTCAATCCCCTGTTCCTCCCGGAACTGTCCCCGGTTCATCGCGGAAAAAAAGGTCAACGCTTCCATGGACAGCCCTCCTTCTGCAAATTGTATCGCCTAACGTATCATAACAGCAAAGCTCCCACCGCAGTCTCTCCCGCGGCAGGAGCACTCCTGTTTTTTCCTAAACTGTTTGCGGGTGTCCGCCGCCCTCTTCGGGCAGCCTCCCATATTTGTTCGAGAGAACCACCCGGGGACGCTCCGCCGCCTGTTCCGAATCCCAGGGCAGGATGTCTCCCGGCTCCCGGAGATAGTTGAGGATCTGCCAGATCCCCTCCCCGGTATAGGAGCTGACCCGAAAAATCGGGTGGCATCCCGCCAGCTCCAGCCAGCCCTGCGCCCGGTCCGGATCACCGTCCGGATGGTCAATCTGGGTCACAATGCCGATCACCGGGCGGTTGCAGCAGGCCGTCACACAGGGTGGGTAGAGCGAGTACGGCTCGGTGGAGCTCAGCAGCAGCCCCACCACGTCGGCCTCATAGGTATAGAGCGCCAGCGCCTTCGCCAGGCTGGCGTTTTCTGCATACTCCCCCGGCGTGTCAATCACCACATCATAATGGTTTATGTACTGTGTCTTGTGATAGTGGATCACATCGCCCTTCAGCGCCTGCGTGAGGGTGGTCTTTCCGCATTCGCTCCGGCCCATTAAAATAATTTTCTTCATGTCCTCGTAATTTCACAGATGGTAAACCCCAGGTGATTCTTCAGATAGGTCAGGATACTGGACACTGCGGCCTGTACGTTTGAAATGCGTCCGGTAAAAATGAGGGTTCCGCTGAAGCGGTCAATAAACCCCATCTCCACCTTGGAGGTCTTGGTCGCAATATCGCCCGCGATTACGGAAATTTCAGAGGGCGTCATGCTCAAAATTCCGATGGCGGCCTGCTGGTAGTCCACATTGGGATTGAGGCCCAGCTTCTGATAGATAATCTCATCCGGGCTTGCAATAATATGGGCCAGAGTGACCTGCTTGCCGGGCACCATCTCCTGAACAAGCCGCATCTTCCCCTCCTGCACGGTTCCAAAGTCCATTAAGTCCATCCTATTTCACCTCGTTTGCTCCGCTCAGGCCCAGCGCCGCCTTGATTCTGGGCATATTATAGCCTACAATCTCCTCCGCGCCGATCACCGTGACCGGCAGGCCCGTATAGCCGCGGCTCTCCATAAAGGCCTGCCCGGCCTTATCCTCCGCGAGGTTGATCTCCTCATAGGAGATCCCGCCCTGTCTCAAAAACTCCTTTACGCTGCGGCAGTAGCTGCAACCGGGCATCGTATAGATGCGCACGGGTGCCGTACCCGCCAGCACCGGAGCCTCGCGTTCCGATATGTCCGGGCGGAGGTTTTCCTCCCCGGCCTTCCAGCCAGCTGCGCACAGGCCGCCGGTTTTCAGCGCGGCCAATACCCGGAGCACCTCCTCCGGATTGCGGCCGATGTTGTTGTCGTGGATTACGCTGTAGCGCACTTTTTGCTCCGGGTCAATCAGGAACAGCCCACGCAGGGCCACCCCCTCCTCCTCCAGCAGCACCCCGTAATCGGCGCAGACCCGCAGAGTCTGATCCGCCGCCATGGGGTAACCCAGCCCGCCCAGGCCGTTGCGCTGCCAGGCCTGATGGGTGTAGACGCTGTCCGTGCTCACGCTGAGCAGCTCCGCTCCGGCCGCACGGAAGGCCTCCCGGTGCTCTGAGAAGGCTGTGAGCTCTGTGGGACAGACAAAGGTGAAGTCCATGGGGTAGAAGAACAGCACCAGCCATTTCCCGGCATAGTCCGGCAGCGCAACGCGCACAAAATGTTCTCCGTCCGCCGACAGCGCCTCCATGGAAAAATAGGGCGCCTGCTTTCCAATGAGTCGTTCCACAGAGCTCACAATCCTTTCTTACCAATTCTTATTTATCCGGCTTATAGAAGCACTGAGAGCAGTCGTCCTCCTTGGCCTCCTCCCGCTTCTGCCCGTCCTCGGGCTGGTAGAAGCACTGGGGACACTCCTCCTCCGGCCTTTCCTCCACTGCCTCCGGCTGGTAAAAGCACTGGGGGCACTCTTCCGGCTCACCGCTCCTGTCGGGGGCGTGGTACATACCCTGGGGCACGCGCTCCCCCTCCCCAGGCTTTTTGCGGTTGGGCGCTGGATAGTGGCAGTTGGGGCAATCCTGTGAAGCCATACTGATGGCCCTCCTTTCCGCGTCTGTTCCTGTTTCCCTTAGTTCGTCAGCTTGTCAATCAATCCCGGATGGGGCGATGCGATCACGCTGCTGCTTGTAATATCCCCAGTCTCCTCCAGTTGATTCATCGCGGCCTTAACCGCAGAGCGAACCGCGGAAACCTCGCCGGTGAGAATAACAAAGCCCTTGCCGCCCAGGCCGCGGGCAATGCGGATCTCCATCAGGCGGACGTTCGCCGCCTTGGCGGCATAGTCCCCCGCCTCAACGGCAGTCAAAGCCGTCATGGTCTCGATCACGCCGATGGAGGCGATGTGTCCCACCTCCGACGTGCCCACGATCGCCTCCGGGACGGAAGCGTGCACGTTGTTGATGGTGTGGTGCCCGACCAGATAGATGCCCGCTGTCTGGCGGCCGCTCTCCATGGCGCTCTTCACAGCGCCTACCGCGCCGCAGATGATAATGACATATTTACCCGGACAGGTGGGGGTCGCGGTCAGCAGCTCCACATTGGCGGCCTTCAGCACCGCATCGGCGGTTTCAATGCCGACGGGGATGCTTTTCAATTCCAGTAATCCGATGGACTTTCCCATAACTGGCCTCTTTTCCTATGGATTCCTCTGTTGGCTCAGGCATTGATCACGCTGCTGACAGCGTTGATCACAATCGTCAGGATAAAGATCGTGGTAGCAGGGGGGTCGATGTGGGTGTCGCAGTGGCTGTTCAAGCTCTTGCCCACCAGGTCGCCCAGCAGGGAGCCCAGGATGCCGAAGAGCACGCCCAGCAGAGCGCCCGCAGGGCCCCAGGCGGTGATGCCGGCCACGGCAGCCAGCCCGGAGGGCAGGAAAATGTGGTGAGTCGCGGGCGTGGCGAAGCCGGTCTGGGTGAAGATCAGCGTGATCGCCGCAAAGCCGAAGCACACGATCGGGAAGATGCTGAACGCAGCGGTAAACTCATTCTCGTACAGGAACGCGGCGATGAAGCTCACCACAATGCCGATGCCGCCGCCCAGTACCACGTTATAGACGAAGCCCTTCCCGGTGGCGAACCACTCGCGCTTTCCGGAGCCGGTGTACTTGCCGGTCAGGCCGGTCTTGCCGAAGGCCAGACGAGTGACAACCGCCAGAATGAAGACGGTGATGCCGGGCAGGTCGGTGGTGGCGGGGCCGGCGCTGCCGATGACGGGCAGCAGTCCGATGCAGTAGTGGATCAGGAAGCCCAGCACGCCGAAGATGCCGCCCACCAGGAGCACGTCGGGCTCACCCAGGCCGTTGAGGGAGAACAGGATGTCGGTGCCGGAGGCCAGCTTGCCCTTGCGGCCCGCATAGCCGGCGGCGGCCACGCCGCCGGCAAAGGCGATGTGGGGGCCGACAAAGGAACCAAAGGCGAGGTAGTTGACTGCAACATCGCCGCCCACGCCGGCAGCCGTCAGGACTCCGCCCACCAGGGCGTAGATACCAGTCATAATAAAGGCGGGAAGGGCGCCCATGTAAGCGCCGATAATGCCGCCGCCAAATGCGGCGATCAGAGCCAAGATATCCATAAATCAGTTCCTCTCCAATCTTTATTGTTGGATGGTAATCTCTCTCTCGGTCACCGCGGTCACCGTTCCCGCGATGCTCGCGTGAAGGTTTGCCCCCAGCTTTCCCTCTGGGGCCGCCGCAATCAGGGCTCCCTTCTCCACTCTGTCCCCTGCGCGCACCACAGGCTGGGCGGGTGCGCCCACCCCCTGGCTCAGCGGCAGGGTCACCATTTGATAGTCGCAGGAGCTGTCCTCCATCGGGGCGGGGACATCATAGCCGTCCAGCCCCAACTGGTGAATCAGCTTGTGAACCGGGTATCGCTTGTACTGCCGGAACGGCGCGGCCGCCTCCGGCTGGTTGTGCAGCGCATTGCGGACACCCTTCTTTCCCATCTCGCCCTTGAGCATCCCGTTCAGTTTCCAGGGCTGAAGCCCCATCACGCAGGCGTACTCGCACAGGCGGCAGCCGCAGCACAGGAAGGCGTTCATGGGGGTATACTCCGGGTCGCAGAGGGCGCCATAGGCGGCCAGGCGCATCATCTTGTGCGGCTGGATGCGGTGCCCCAGCAGGCCCCGCGGGCAGACCTCGGAGCACAGGGAGCACTGCATACAGGCCACCCGGGCATCCTGGAGCATCCGCGGCACGGGCCGGTTCAGGCTCTGGAGGAGGGAATGGCCCTCCGGGACTACGATGAGTCCCTTTGTGGTCTTGGTAATAGCGCTTCCGGTGCTCACCACACGCCCCATCATGGGCCCGCCGTTGATGACCTCATAGTGCTCCACGGTGGGGCCGCCCGCCAGGGCCAGCGCCTCCGCCACTGTGATGCCCAGGGGCACCTTCACGGTCTTGGGGGTGCGCACCGCACCGGTCAGCGTGACATACTTCTCAATCACCGGGGCCTGATGGCGGACGGCCGCCAGCACATTGAGGGCCGTCTCCACATTGCTGACCACCACGCCCACATTCAGGGGGATGCCCCCCTCCGGGACCACGCGTCCGGTCACCTCGTAGACGATCACCTGTTCGTCACCGGCGGGATAAAATGCGCCCATCCGGTGAATCCTCAGCCTGGGATGCCTGGACAGCTCCCGCTCCAGCGCCTCCACCGCCGCGTGGTAGTGCTCCTTGAGCGCCACCACGCCCTGGGACGCCCCGACCTGCTCCACGAGCAGATCGAGGGCGTCCAGCAGGTCGCCGGCCTGGAGGGCCATCAGCTGCTGATCCACCCGGAGCAGCGGTTCACACTCCGCTCCGTTGATGATGACGGTGTCCGCCTGGGCCTTGAGCTTCACATGGGTGGGAAATCCGGCGCCGCCGGCGCCCACCACACCGGCCTGTTCCACCAGGCCGAGCAGATTCTCTTGCATAATGGCCCAAACCTCCGTTTATCTGACGTCCATCCCTCCGACGAGCACGCATCTGCGGCGCCGGGCAAAGGATTTGGCCGAAGTCAGGCCCTCTCCGGTGGGACCGGCGATGGTAAACGTGGTATAGCCCTCGCCGCCTACGCCGATGCCGGCGTAAGAGGGGCCGTTTTTCACAAAAATCGTGGTCTGGATGAGCTTGGCCATCTTGGTCAGCTTCTCCACATTGCGGGAGTGCATCATGGCGGTGTGGCGGTTGCCGTGCTCCACCCGGACGGCCATCTCAATGGCCTGGTCCACGTCGGGAACCCGCACCAGAGGCAGGATGGGCATCATGAGCTCCACCTGCACGAAGGGGTGGTCCTCCTTGGCCTCCATGAGGATCACTTTCACGTCATCGCCCACGGTAATGCCGATCTTGTCCAGGATGTACTTGGCGCTCTTGCCCACAAACTCGGTCTTGGGGCTCTTGCCCTCCTTGGTCACCAGCTCCACCAGCTGGCTGATCACGGCGGGGTCCTTGACCTCGTAAGCACCGTTCTTCTTCATGTTGAAGATCAGGTAGTCGGCCACGGAGTCCACGGCGATGACTTCCTTCTCGGCGATGCAGGGCAGGTTGTTGTCAAAGGAGCAGCCGTCCACGATATCCTTGGCGGCCTTCTCGATGTCGGCGGTCTCGTCCACCACGACGGGGGGATTGCCGGCGCCGGCGCCGATGGCCTTCTTGCCGCTGGAGAGCACCGTTTTGACGATGGCGGGGCCGCCGGTAGCCACCAGCATGCGGATCTTGGGGTGGCTCATCATGGCGTTGGTGTTCTCAATCGAGGGGGCGGACACGGTGACCACCAGGTTGGCGGGCGCGCCTGCCTTGCAGAGGGCCTTGTTGATGAGCTGAATCAGGTGCAGGGACACCTTCTTGGCCCGGGGGTGGGGGCTGAACACCACCGCGTTCCCCGCCGCCAGCATGCCGATGGAGTTGCAGATGATGGTCTCCGTGGGGTTGGTGGTGGGGGTGATGGAGCCGATCACCCCGAAGGGCGAGTACTCCACCAGGGTCAGGCCGTCGTCGCCGCTCATGGCGTCGGTGGTCAGATCCTCGATGCCGGGCGTCTTGACCGCGGCCAGACGGTTCTTGATGAGCTTGTACTCATAGCCGCCCATGCCGGTCTCCTCCACGGCCAGGCGGGAGATGTACTCCAGATTCTCCTGGTCCAGCACCACGTCGCGGATGGCCTGGACATAGCAGGCCCGGTCGTGCATGGAGCGGTTCAGATACTCCCGCTGGGCCTCCACGGCCGCGTCCACCGCGTCGTTCATGCTCTCAAATACACCCCAGTCCCCGCCGGACGGGCAGGTCTGGGCGGAAGCGGTCTCCGTGCTCAGCTGGGATACAACCCGCTTCACAATGGATTCGACCACATTCTCGTCAATGTTCATTTGCTGTTCCTCCTTAGAGAGACATCGCGTACCGTGCGATGTCCATATCCTGTTCCACCGTACCGCCGGATACGCCGATGCCGCCCACGACTTTCCCGTTTACCACATAGGGGAAGCCGCCGCCGAACAGCACGATTTTTCCGGGAGCGGAAGCGTCAATGCCGTAGAGCGGGCCGTCCGGCCGGGCCGCCTGGCCCAGCTCATGGGTCGGCATCTGGAAGGCGTTGGCGGTATAGGCCTTTCCGGCCGAGACGTCCACGCTGCCCAGCAGCGCGCCCTCCATTCTCTGGAGCAGGACCAGATTGCCGCCGCTGTCCACCGCGGAGAACACCACCGGAACCCCGAGCTGTCCGGCCCGCTCCACGGCCCGCTGGGCCATCCTCTGGAGCGATGCCAGGCTAAAAGGGGGCAGGCCGCCCTCCGGGGCGGACAGCTGTTTCCGGACCAGCGCAGTCACCTGCGCCCTCAGGCGCTCCTCCTGCGTCAGATCCTCTTGAAGCCTGGCCAGCGCGTATACCGCGTCGGACAGGCGGTTGATGTAGCGGGCCAGCACCTCGCGTACCGGCTCGTGCTCCGCCAGGGCCACCACATGGCGCTCCGCCCGGCGGACAATGGTACGGGCCACATGGAGCGCCGCCGAGGCGGGGTCCACGCCCGGAATGACGAAGTGGGTCTGCTTCCCGGTGGTCTCGGTGCACTTGTCCACCACGCCCTCCAGAAAGGCCACGTCCTCCTCCGAGATCTTTCCCGTCAGCCCGGCCGCACCCTGCTCGTCGCTGGCCAGCTCCGCCCCCAGAGAGAACAGCCGGCCCTGGATGCGGTGGACCGTGGTGCGGATATATTCCCGGTCGGTCTGGGCATACGCCAGCCCCAGCATGGAGTTGGCCTCGTCAATGGTGCCGTAGCACTCCACCCGCAGGCTGGACTTGCTCACCCGGGAGCCGCCTACCAGGCTGGTCTGGCCCTTGTCTCCGGTTTTGGTGTAAAGATTCGCCATCAGCCCACCTCTACCGTATCCACAATGCCCACGATGGAGGTATCCACCGGGGCGTCACCCTTGCCGAACACATAGCGCGCGGAGCTGCCCTTGCAGACAATGACAATCTCGCCGGTGCCCGCTCCCACGGAGTCCACGGCCACCTCGCTGGTGCCTTCCCGCTCCAGGCGCTCCGTCAGCTTTTCCACAACCAGGAGCTTCATCCCCACCAGATGCTCGTTCTTGCTGGTGGAAACCACCGTCCCGATCACTCTTCCCAAATACATTTTGCCACCTGCTTTACGTCTCTTTTCGGATGCAGATGTCCCGGCGGCGCGCCTCATCGGCGGCCAGTTGGGTAATCAGGGTCTCCCGCGGCACCCACAGGGTGCTGTGGGGCGGACATCCCTGGACGTGGCGTCCGCTCAAAACCCGGCCCTCCAGCCGGATGCGGGCAGCCCCCTCCTGCTTCCGGGGCGCGGCCTCCGGCCTCGCAGCCGGTGCCGCCGTCCGGGCCTGTGCCCCGCCAACCGCCCGCAGCGCCTTGTCATAGAGGCCGCCGGAGGTGGTCAGGCGCGCGCCGAAGGAGCGCAAGGTCTCCAGATTGTTCCGAAGCGCCTGCTTCAGCGGCTCCGCCATATGGAAGCCGCGCTTCAGGCGCTCGGCGTGATCCGGGCAGCAGCCGTCGATGTTCACCACAACGTTCTTTCCCCGCATCAGGCCGTCCAGGATGACGGCCGACGCCGGTGTATCCGCCATGCAGGCGGCCACGTGGGCGGCGGTATGTACCGTCATGGCCGGAACCAAAATGGTGTCGTACCGGGCGGTCAGCGCCTCCGGAGTCTCCTCCGGAGCCTCCACCCACAGCTTCTCCGGCTCCAGAACGGAGCGGAGCCGTTCCACGTCCAGCAGGCCGGACGCCCCCCGGGAGAGGAGCACCCGGAACGTGAAGCCCTCTCCGCGCAGACGGCCCATGGCCTCCAGCGCGGCAGCCTCACCGATGTTGGAACCGGTGTAGACTACCAGCGCCTGCTTCTGCCGCGCCAGGAGCTTCTCCACAACGCGCTGGGCCAGGATCTGGACAAACGCCTCGTCCGCCATCCCGCGCAGTTGCTCCGTCGTCAACGGTCCTCACCTACTTTACAGCTTGCAGTTTACGGCAATCCCCAGGGGCGTCACCAGCAGCGGAGCCGCCGGCTTGACCACGGGGACACCCAGAAATTTCTCAAATACCGATTCAAATTGGGTGAAGCAGCACGCGCCGCCCACCACATAGACCGTCTCCACCGGGTACTCCCGGAGGTAGTTCCGGACAATGGACGCCATTTTCTCCACAACCGGCTTGATCACAGGAAACACATTGGCCTCCTGCGCCGGATCCCGCTTGGCCAATTCGGCCTCCTGGGTATTCCAGCCGTGGAAGCCAGCCAGCACCAGTGTCATGTGGGTGCCTCCTGTGGGCTCGTCGCCCGTGAAGATCACCTTTCCGTCCTTCAGGACGCTGATGCCTGTGGTGCCGCCGCCCACGTCCACCACCGCGCCGTCGGAAATACCCAGCACGGAGGAGGCCGCCGTGGGTTCATCCACGATGTTGGTCAGGCGGAAGCCCGCCGCCTCCACGACGTTTCCGATGGCCTTCACATTGCCCTCAAGGATGCCGGGCGGAATGGCGCAGGCTCCGGCGTCCAGCATGACGCCCAGGCGCTCCTCCAACTGTCCTTTCAGATGTGTGACCGCCCGAACCGCCCCCATATAGTCCACCACGATGCCATCCCGCACCACTGTGGAGGGATAAGAGGCCCCGGCCACCGGCCGGTTCTGCTCATCCACCACCGCCAGCACGATGTTGGCGGTGCCCAGATCCACCCCGGTACGCAGCGTGCCCTCCCAGGCATTGCAGCCGCCGGATTGAATCAGCCGCTCAAATTCCAGAAGGGTCTCATTGGCCTGCGTCAGCTCCTGGCCCACCTCTGCCCTGCCTCCTTCCCGGCTCAATCGTCAAGGAAAAAGGCCCGGTCGCCGTTTTTGACGCCCAGAGCATTGGCCTCTTCCACATCAATGTGCATTTCCAGCGCGTACTTGTCGGAGACGCGCACCAGCACATTGCAGAGGATCGCGCCCCGCAGGCCGTCGATCTCCGTTTGGATATACTGGCCATCCTTCACGCCGAAGCGCGCCGCGTCCTTCGGAGTCATGTGCACATGCCGCAGCGCCGCGATCACGCCGCTGTCCTTCTTTACACTCCCGCAGGGCCCGATGATCTCAATGCCCGGGGTATCCTTCAACTGACCGGACTCGCGCACGGGGGGCTTGACCCCCAGCGTGAAGCCGTCGGCGATGGAGATCTCTACCTGCGTCTGAGCGCGCAGGGGCCCCAGCACGCGCACGCGGCTGAGCTCCCCTTTGGGCCCGCGGATGGTGACGGTCTCCTCCGAGGCGTACTGCCCCGGCTGGCCGAGCATTTTTTTGACCGTCAGCTCGCTGCCCGGACCAAACAGGGCGTCCATGTCCGCCCGGTCCAGATGGACATGGCGGTTGGAGACCCCAATGGGGGTGGAGCGCTCCAGCCGCTGCTGCTTCTGGAGCTCCTCCACCACCATGCGGGTGATCTGGCGGACAATCTCTGCTGAAACCACGTTGTTCTTGTCCATGCCTCAAGCCTCTTTTTACAGGCCCTTCGGCAGAATCTTCTCCACGTCGGTGTGGGGACGGGGGATGACGTGCTGCGCCACGATCTCGCCCACCTTCTCGGCGGCGCAGGCGCCGGCGTCCACCGCGGCCTTGACCGCGCCCACATCGCCGCGCACCATGACGGTGACCAGGCCGGAGCCGATCTTCTCATAGCCCATCAGCGTAACGTTGGCGGACTTGGTCATGGCATCGGCCGCCTCGATCGCGCCGACCAGACCCTTTGTCTCGATCATACCCAGAGCTTCACCCATTGTGATAACCTCCTAGAAAATATCAGAAAAATCAGTGCTGCCGTCCCGCTTTTCTGCGCGGTTCAGCGTTTTGCGGACTTCTTCCCCCGCCGTTTGGAGGGCGTCTCCTTCGCCTTTTCAGAGGGGGCTTCCTTCGGAGACTCCATCGCCTCCGAAGCGCCCTCCTCTGCGGGCTGCGCCTCCTCCGGAGACTCCGTCGTCCCCGAAGGCTCCACCTCAACGGGCTGTACCTCCTCCAGAGACTCCGTCGTCCCCGAAGGCTCCACTTCAACGGGCTGTACCTCCTCCGGAGACTCCGTCGTCCCCGAAGCACCCTCCTCTGCGGGCTGCACGTCTGCCGGAGACTTCGGCGGCTCCGGCGGATCCGTTGGAGCGGGCGGCGCAGGCGGCTCCGGCGGCTGATCTCCCACCGTGTCGGTGTTGTGGATCAGGCCGGTCAGCCCCATGGACGGCCGCGCGATTACCCGGGTGCTTACCACCCGGCTCACCTTGCCGGCGGCAATCCGCGCGGCGTCTACCGCCGCCTTCACCGCGCCCACATCGCCCAGGATCTTGATGGTAGTCCAGCCTCCGCCTTTGGTCAGCTCATAGCCCACCAGCTCCACATTGGCCGACTTCACCGCCGCATCGGCGGCCTCGATGCCGGCCGCCAGGCCTTGGGTCTCTATGAGTCCCAGGCTTTTTTGCTGCATGCTCTCACCTCCTGTCCAGGGCCTTCAGCGGCAGCTTTTTCACTAGCCGCGCCGCATTGGCCCCCAGCGCCCGCACCGTCTCCATACCGGAATTGGCGGGAATACGGAACAGGGGCTGCTCGCGCTCCAGCTTGGAGTAGTGGAGAACCAGCGCCTGTCGGTCCAGGCCGATTCCCACCTCCAGCCGGGAGCTCCGGGCGGCCTCCCAGGCCAGGGACAGGGCGTCGCCCGTCCCGGCTGCGGCCTCCCAGGGAATGCCCTCCTCCTCCATGCCGTACTGGAGCTGCCGCAGTACCTCCTGCGGGGTGTCCTCTGCACAGCGGACATGGACGGTGGGCTTGATCCTTTCTTGGATTACGGGCATATCAGCCCCTCCCTTCCGTCAGGGAGAGCACCAGCCCGGTGGCCACCGCGTTGCGGGGGCCTTCGGTGCCGCGGATATTTCCGCGGCCCGCGACAACCTTGTACTGGGAAAGTGCATCGGTCACCATCTGCGGAACCTCGAAGTCCAGCGCGGAGCCGCCCACCAGCACCACGAACTGAATATCCCGGACATTGCCGGTGGGGCTGACCCGGGTCAGGGCCCGGATCGCGTTGGTGACGAACACCTTCTGCTTGGCCTGCTGCCGGATGAGCCGGATCTTCTCCATGCTCCAGTCACCCTCCAGGGGGAGCAGCTTGCCCTCCTTGAGAATGACCACCTTGGCAAACAGGTTGGGATCCAGCGGCTGCTGGAAGAACTCCACGGTGCCGTTTTCATGGCGGATGTGGAACAAGCTCTCCACCTTGGCCAAGGGGTACTTTTTCACATCCTCCGCCGTGTCAAAGTCGGGCAGTCCCATCTCCGACTGGATCAGGAGTGTGACCATGTTGCCCGCTCCGGCCAGGTGGATGGAGTGGATCTGTCCCTCGGCGTTGATGATGGAGGCGTCCGTCGAACCGGCGCCCATGTCCAGAATGGCCAGGGGCTTGTTGGTGCCCGGGGTGGTGAGGGCGCCGCGGATGGCCATGTCGGCCTCCACGCCGCCCACCTCGACCGGGACGCCGATCTGCTGGGCAAATTCCCGGGCGATGGCCTCCATCTGGAGGCGGTCCGCCTTGACCATGGCGGCGATGCCCACGGCGTTCTCCTGGGAAAACTCGTTGGCCAGGCCGCCCTGAACCTTCTGGGGTGTGAATGTGTCGACCGCCAGCAGATCCTGAATCTTGATGTCCCTGGGGTGCTGGCTAGTCAGATTCGCCATGACCTGGCGCACCTTCTCCAGCATGCCGCCGGCGTTGGTTCCCGGCTCTCCCCGCACATCCTCCAGGCTGGGAATGGACTCCACGGCCTTCATGATCTTGTCGGCCCCGTCGTCCACATCCACTTTGACGCTGCGGTTTTCCCCCAGCAGCTCAATCGTGCCGGCCGGAATTTTTCGCTCCTTCACGTCTCCGGCCGGGGTCTTGATCACCACCGCCGAGCGGTTTCCAATCAGGGCCCGGGCGATGGGCACCACCTGCCGGGTCTCGTCAGAGGACAGGCCAAACAGAGTGGCGATGCCGTAGGGGTTGGAGAGCACCTCCACCACGCCGCCCACGGCGGCCACCTCCACGGCGGAGCGCATGCCGATAGGCACCTTGTCAATCAGCGCCACCTCGTCCACGATCGGGATCTTGCAGGTCAGGCGGTTGTGAATCAGCACGCCGTCATCCCGCTGGACAATGGCTGCGGTGACCTTGCGGTCCCCGGCGGTGGCCCGGTTGATCAGCCGGGCCGCCACCTCAAAGTCCACCGTCCCGGGCACCACTGCAATATAGTCCCGCCCGACCGGAGCCTGTTCCAGCTCCGTGATGAGAACCGTCTCTCCCACGCCCACGCCCATTCCGCCGGGTGTGGCGGGGTTGTGGCCGATCATGGTGGACTCGGTGATGATGGTCTCGGTAATGGTCTCCATGGCCACATCGCCGATGACGGGGGCGGCTTCATTCAGGCGCACCTCCGACAGCTCCTTGAGCTCCAGCCCGGCCTTCTCCAAAGCGTTGGTCAGGGAGTGAAAGATGCCGTTGATGTTCTGGCGGGTCCCCTTGATGCCCGTGGTGGGGACGGTTCCGCTGGCCAGGAAGACCGCGTGACCGTCCTCGATGCGGGCCAATGCTGTCTCTGTTGTCGCGTTTCCGATGTCAATGCCTGCGACCAGTTTCATTCTGGGGCCTCCTGACTCTGGAGTATGATTAGAACTTCTTCAGGCGGCCGCGCTTCTCATAAACCTCGGCAGCCTCCCGCACCAGGGAAGCGGCGGTCTTGGCGCCGTACTTGCCGTCCAGCTCGCCGGCGATGTCCAGCAGCTCCTGCTTGGTGGAGCGGTAGGGACGCAGGGCATTGTAGATCTCCAGCAGGCGGTCGTCGGGCACGGCGATGAGCTCGGCTGCGCGGCGCAGGTTGCCGGCAAAGGCCTCGCGGTGGACGGACTCGGCCACCTGGGCCTGCATCTCCAGGGTTTCGGGCGCGATGCGCATGTCGTCGGCGGAGAGCTCGCCGTTGATGACCTTCTCATAGCTCAGAGAGGTGAAGTCCTTGCCGGTGGGGGTCTTGATCTGGTCGGCCATGCTCTCGGCCAGAGGATAGTTGGCCGCGGTGACCTTGGAGCCGCAGCTGGAAGCGGCGGCGGGCGCGGAAGCGGGCGTGCCGTTCTTCATGGCGGCCATAACCTGCTCCACGATCTGCTTCATCAAAAGTTCCTGATCCATAAAACGTGCTGCCTCCTTTACTGGAACGAGACCGTAACGGCCTGCGGCTTCTTGTTGTTGTCCACCAGCTCAGTCTCCTTGATGTGGAGCAGGGCGGACAGCGCCTGATAGGTGGGGCGGGCCATCTGGTCGTTCCTGGTGGGAACCGGCGTGGGGGACTCGCCCTTGGCGTACTTGGCGGCGTTCTTGCCGATCTTGCGGTAGGTGTCCAGGTCGATCAGAGGCGCCTGGGAGAACAGCTCCAGATTGGACAGGTTGGGCAGGTCCTTCTGGTGGATAACTGTGGTGCCCTTGGACTGGATGCCGATACCGATGCCGGAGCCGGAGTACTCGGCGGCCACATGGGCGATGAAGGAAACATCGGAGGTGTGGTACACCTTGATGATGCGCCACTTCAGGCCCTCCTCCTCGATGCCGGCGATGATCTCGCGGAGCACCTTGTCATGGGGCAGGTCGATAATGGTCTTAACCTGCTTGGTGCCGAAGGCGGGCGCCAGGCCGATGACCACCTCGTCGGCGGCGGTGCCCTTCCGGGCCTCGCCATTCTCGGTGATGGTCAGCTTGCCCGCGGCCGCGGCGACAGGCGCCGCAGCGGGGGCGGCGGCGGTGCCGCTCACCTCGCCCATCTCCTTCAGGACCTCTTCAATTACACTGCGCAGCGTGTTTTCATCAAACGTCATGACTGCTTCACCCCTCTTAGATATCTTCCGGACGGATGGCGTTGGGAATGTTCTTCAGCTGGTTCCAGCGCTCCTCGCTGATCTGGTAGCCGGTCATGGGCCCGTGATACTCGTTGGGCACATTGACGGCGGAGAGCACGTGGAACTGCTCGTCGAAGATGGAGGCGGTGTGCAGGTAGTCGCCGGCCACCTTCTGGCGAAGCATGTTGTAGATGTTGTGAGCCACATCGGGGAAGCCGGCGCGGTCCAGCGCCTTCACGAAGTCAACGCCGGTCACCTTGCGGGCCATCATGTCCTCGATGGCCTTCAGATCCTCGTTGACGTTGCGCTCGGGCATGTCGTTGGAGCCGTTGGCATAGGTAGCGGCCTCCACCTCGGCGTCGGTGATCTCGGGCAGGCCCAGCTCGCGGAACATGCCCTGCAGGGCGCGGGCGGCCTTGTTGCGGGCCTTGAGCACGTCCTCCTCGCGGACGGGCTGCAGGCCGCCGTCGATCTTCATGTCGCGCTGGATGATGGTCCAGTCGTCGTAGTCCTCGGCGTCCCAGTTGGAACCGGCGAACATGTTGTCGTAGTTGGGGGTGGCGGAGTAGCCGGAGCAGATGTAGTCGGTGCCGGAGAAGAGCTGAGGCACGGTACGGGCCACGCGGCGCAGGTCGGAGTGGGTAAAGGTCTGGTCGTTGGAGGTGGTGGACTCCAGATCCAGCAGCATGGCGATCAGGTTCTCAGCGGCCACGGCGCGGATGCCGCCGGGTACGCCGGCGGGCACGCCGATGCAGGACACGGAGCCGTTCTGCGTACCCTGCACGCCGGCGCCCTTGGTGACAGCCAGGCAGCGGGCCTCCAGGTACAGCATGCTCTTGCCCTCGGCATAGCCCATCTGGACCTCGGAGCCGGTGCCGGAGGTAAAGCGCATCTTCAGGCCGCGGCTGGCGTAGCAGCTGGCCAGGAACGCCTTGGAGTAGGGGGTGTCGTCGCCGTCCATGAAGACGGGCTCGGTGCCGTAGACGGAGATGGTCTCCGCGTAGGTGGTGAAGCCGCGCATGCCGAGCTGCAGCTCGGTGGCCTCCTCCAGGGCGCACTGGGTCATGACACCGGGGCGGCCCACCTGGGCGCCCACGAACAGGGCCATGGCGTTGAAGGGGGCGTAACGGGCGACGGCCACGGTGGTCTCCATCTCGGCGAAGCCGCGGACGCCGGCCTCGGCGGCATCCGCCGCGATCTGAACCGGGTTGTCGCGCACGTTGGTGACGTGGCACTGGTTGGCGGGCATCATGCGGGCGCGCATCTTGGTCATGCCCATCATGATCTCCACGATGTTCAGCTTGCCTACGACCTCGGTCAGCTTGGCGGGGGTCAGGGACAGGGTGATGTCCAGGATCTCCTCACGGGAGACGTTGATGTCCACGATCTTGCGGGCGATCTCCAGGGAATCCATGGCCATGGCCTTCTCCGCGTTGCCCAGGCGGATGGCGTGGTCGGCGATGAAGGTATCGAGCATATCGAAATCGGCGCGGCACTTGCCGTCCATCTCGGTGATGACGCCGTTCTCAATCTTGATGCTGGGCTTGGGGTCGAAGGGGCTGTTCATGGCGATCAGGCCCACCTCAGGCCACTCCTGTACGTAGCCGTCCTGATTGACCGGACGGGCGGCCAGAACTTCAAAACGTTTTGACTTCATAGCTGTCTGACTCCTTCCCGGCAATTACAGAATATAGGGGGTGGTGGTGGACTTGAGCTCCACGCTGGGCTCCAGGGTCTTCAGCACCTGCATGCCCACATCGCGGGCGGCGATGATGGCCTGCTTGACGGCGCCGGAGTCGCCGGTGAAGGTCAGGATGACCTCGTTGGAGAAGCTGGTGCCGCCGTTGGCAGGGGAGCTATAGCCCACCACGTCCACGGTGGCGGCCTTCACGGCGGTATCGGCCAGCAGCACGCCGATGGCGGCGGGAGCGCCGACTGTGATGCCGAATGCCTTGCCGATGGGAGCGCCGAAGGCCTTGTTCAGGGCGTGGCTGGCGCGGGCGGTGTACTGGAACTCCAGGTGGCCGGCGGGGCTGCCGTATACGTCGCCCATGGTGCGCTCCACCTCCCGCAGGCAGACCTCAACGGCGCGGCGGGCATCGGACACGTCCTCGGCGCCGAAGATGATCAGGGAGCCGTGGCCGGCGCCGCCCTCGGTATCACGGGGCAGCTCGATCTTCACGATCTCGCAGTTGGTGGCCTTCACCGCCTCGTCAGCGGCAAAAATCTGGGGACCGGCGCCGGTACGGTCACCGATGATGCCGATGGAGCGGTACTTGGGGTCGATGTCCATCTTCTCGTGGATCTGATGGTCCACGTTGGCGATCACCAGGCCGATGGTGTGGCCGATGGCGGTGCCCACAAACTCCGTCAGGTTGCAGTTCGCGCTGCCATTGTTGCAGCATGCGGCGGCGGGGGCGGAAGTCGCGTCGGACGCGCCCATCTTCTTCATGACCTCGTCCATGACCTTGCTGATCAGTTCGTCTTTCATCTATGTTCCCTCCGAACTCTAATTTAAGTTTCCGTTATGTCGGTTACGCCATATTGGGAAGGATCTTCTCAACGTCGGTGTGGGGTCTGGGGATGACGTGCTGGGCCACGACCTCGCCCACCTTCTCGGCGGAGCAGGCCCCGGCGTCCACGGCCGCCTTGACGGCGCCCACGTCGCCGCGCACCATCACGGTAACCAAGCCGGAACCGATCTTCTCGTAGCCAACCAGACTGACATTGGCGGACTTGACCATGGCATCGGCGGCCTCAATGGCGCCAACCAGGCCCTTCGTCTCTACCATTCCGAGGGCTTCCTGTTGCATATTACTACCTCCTTATTGTGGTCCGCGGCGCGCCTGAAACAGCATTCGCACGCTTTCTGGCGAAATTATACCGGAAACCCTCCCCTGTTTTCTTGGCTGCCATATATACTTTTTTGTCGGAAGTCCTCCACCTGTTCAAAGCCTGTTTGTTTGCATTTCCTATAAACAACGCAAAAAAGCACCCCTTCGGGTGCTTTTTTGTAAATAGAGTGGTGCCGCTTCTCGCTCCGGGATTATCCCCCCATAACCTTATTCAAAAGAGCCTCCACATGCTCCGCCGCAGCCGGTCTGGGATTGGTGGCGGTGGTGGCATCCGCCAGGGCAGCGGAAACAATCTCCCCGCGCAGCTCCTTCACCTTGGAGGGCTCCGCTCCCCACTCCTTCAGGGAGGCCGGGATCTTCAGGGTGCGGTTCAGGCGCTCCACCTCCCGCAGAAGGTTGGTCACGCCCAGCCGCACACTGGGGGCCGGCAGGTCCAAAACCTTTGCCATGCGCTGATACTTTTTTGCTGCGAGGGCGTACTCGCCGTTCCGAATCCGTCCCAAGTCGGCGTTGAACGTAATGATATGCGGCAGCAGCATGGCATTGATACGGCCATGGGCGATGTGGAGCTTGGCGCCGATGGCGTGGGCCATGCCGTGGTTCAGCCCCAGCCCCGCCGAGTTGAACGCCAGGCCCGCCATACAGGAGGCGTTGTGCATCTTTTCCCGGGCCAGCAGGTTTGTGCCGTCCTGAAAGGCCAGCGGCAGGAAGCGAAACACCAGAGAAACCGCTTTCTCACACAGCGCGTCGGAGAAATCGTTGGCTCCCTTGGAGACGTATGCCTCCAGCGCGTGGGTCAACACATCCATACCTGCGTCGGCCGTTACCGAGGCCGGGGCGGAAACTGTAAGCTCCGGGTCCAGAATGGCGACCGGCGGACGCAACGCCTGGCTGTCCAGCGGATACTTGATCCCCTTTGCCCGGTCGGTGATCACGGCGTAGTCCGTGACCTCCGAGCCGGTGCCGCTGGTGGTGGGCACGGCAAAGCACTCCCACCGGTCTGTGTCGATGTGCAGAGTCTCCTTCGCCACCGCCCGGATGGCCTTGGCCGCGTCAATGGTGGAGCCGCCTCCCACGGCGATCATGACCTCCGCACCGCAGTCCTGAAGGGCCTGGACGCCGGCCGCCACCACCTCGATGGGGGGATCCGGCACCACGCCGTCAAATACAGATACCTGGCACCGGGTCAGGTGCCCCGCCACCTTATCCGGCACACCGATACCCGCCATAAAACGGTCGGTCACAATCATAACTTTTTTGTCCTGCACCCGGCGCAGGCGTTCCAGCGCGCCCTCACCAAAAAAGATTCTGGTGCTGAAGCTGAATTCCTCCATGTTTCTCCACCCTTTCCGGCGCTGCAAGGCGTCTGCGCGGCCGGTATCAGCCCGCCCCCTGCTCCCTGAACAGCTCGGAATGGGCTGTCCGGTATTCGCTGGGTGTCACTCCCACCTTTTTCTTGAACGCCTTGCTGAAATAATTTGTCTCGTTATAGGACAGCTCATAGGCGATATTGATGACCGGCATTTCCGTGTCCACCAGCATGCGCTTCGCCATTTCAATTCGGCTGTCCGTCACATAAGTAATATAGTTTTTCCCGGTCATCCGCTTAAAGAGCTTGCTGAAATAGCACGAGCTCATATTCGCGTACTCCGCCGCCTCATCCAGGCTGACCCCCCGCCGGATATTCCGGTCAATGTAATTCAGAATCTTCTGCTCGCTGTCTACCTCGTACAGCCCGCTCTTCTCTATGGCGTCAAAGATCGTGTCCAGCATCCGAACAATAAACTCATAGGTTGCATATTTCCGCTCCTGCTGGTCAAAGCGGACCCGAAAGTGCTCCAGGCTTCCCGACAGCTTCCACTGGGTGGTCCTGCTGAACGGGATTCCGGCTTTCGCCACTCCCTCCGCAAAGCGGACTGCACTCGTGCGGATAACACCCTTATTATCAGTACTTTGATAGAGCAAATCAAGGTATTCTCTTGCGGCATCGGTGCACTTTTTATACTGGAATCTCTGCAGGTGCTCCGTCAGGCGCCTCAGGTAAATCTCCTGCTGGTCGGCGGCGCATCCGCCGCTGCGCTCCTTACGCACCAAGGCGCGCACCGCGGCCAACAACCACGTGGGCCGGTACGGCTTGAGCAGATAGTCCCGGACGCCGAGGCGCCAGACATACCCTGCGATTTCCTCCTGCGTCCCCACCGATGTAACCAGGATCGGAGTGTCCGGGGCCGTCTTTCGCGCCGTGGTGACCATATTGCAGTGGGCCACGTCAAACCGTTCAACATCCGCAATGAAGAGATCCACCGCTCCGCTCTGAAGCTGCTGGATGGCCTGCTCCGCCCCGGCTGTGAGGGTGATTTCCGCCTCAGCCCCCAGCCCGGAGCGCAGAATATCCCCTGTAATGCTCTGCTCCAACTCGTTTTCAATCAAAACCAGAATCTGCTTCATGCGGCAGCTCCTTCCCGTTTACAGCACTCTTGAGCCGGCTATCCGTTCCGCTCCAGCGGCAGGTAAAAGCTGACCGCTGCACCGGCCCGCCCGTCTCTCCGCCGGTTGACCATCAGGCGGTATCCCCCTCCCAGCGTCTGCTTCAACAGGCGGTCCACACCGCCTGTATGAAAGTATCCCTCTTCCGCCGCCCCGGATAACTCCTCCGTCAGCTCCTCCACCGAGCGGCTGGTGTCATTGCTGAGAATCTGAAACAGCAGCCTGCCGTTCTCCTCCTCCGCATAGAAATCCAGCTTTCTGGGCTCCGCAGCCTCCGTTTCGGCCCCCTCCAGAGCGCACTCCACAATGGGCTGCAATACCATAAAGGGACAGGATACCTGATGATACTGCTCCGGGACAGAAATAGTATAGGCTAACTTGTCCCGAACCCAAGCCTTCCGTATCCGAAGAAGCGCCCCGATATAGTTCAGTTCTTCCCCCAAGGTGGAAATTTTTTGCTCTGCCCCCGCTGCATAACGCATCATGTCTGCAAAATCGTATGAAACCGCCTCTGTTTTGGCCGCCTTCTCCTCATAGGCTAACTTTGAGATAATGTTCATGACAAAAAAGAAGTAGTGGAGCTCTGTCCTGCGGCGGGCCGTATTGCTCTCCTGCTTCTGTACCTGCTTTTCCAGGTCCAGACGGGCCGCCCGCTCCTCCGAGAGCTGCTTTTCCTTCTCTCTCAGGACTCCATCCGCCCCCTTTCCAGTCCGCCTTTCCACAAATGTCACGATGATGTCGCGCAGCAGCTTTACAGATGCCTCCACTTTTTCATAGGTGACGACCTCCAGCTTCTGGTAAGCCTCCTCCCATTCCTTATCCCGTTTCCAATTGGGACGCTGTGGGAGGATGTGCTCCAGCTCCCGCTCGCTCTCCTCCTGTAGCCGCACCTGCCCGCCCAGCACCGCTCCCATATAGCTTCCATTGACAATGAGAGGAACCGCGAAATCCACCAGATCGGCGTGGCAGCGGTAAATGTACGGCTGTCCGGTGATCGCGGCGTGAAGTCCGCCGTGCGCGTCGCATTGCTCACACATCTCTGCAAATCCCTTTGCCTGTCTCCCCAGCATGCAGTGAGATGTGAAGCCGCTGTATTTGGTAATGGGTATGCCTTTGTAATCCACCGTGATAAATGCAAGGCCCATCGCTTTTGAGCAATTATCCTGGATGTTCTGCAGCAGGTCCAGATCAATAAAATCGGACAATTTTCTTGCGTCCTCCATGCCCCTCTATCCTCCTTCTCAATTTTCCGTTCCGCCCCATCTCCCGGCGCAGACAAAGGGTTTTACTCTACCAGATATCCGGTAGCGCAAGTGGGTACCCACTTGCGCACCAGCCATGTTTTTTCTCTATTATAACAAAAAAGTCCATTTGAGCAACACCACTTTATCCAAATAATTACTTTTTTGAGAAAAAAACACATGGCAAGCCCGCCATGTGTCTTAATTTGCTGCGTTTATTCCAGGCAATCCAGGTAAATTTGCGTAACCGCTCCGATGGCCTGAACCGCATCCTCCATCGTATCCCACCGCTCCCGCTCAAGCAGAAGGTACCGGCTGAGCACCAGGCAGAGCTCATGCGCCTGTCCTCTGGCCTTCCCGTCCAACTGAGCGAACTCCGGGGGCAGAGATGTTGTAATCTGGGGGAAACAGGGCACCGCCGCAAACCCAAGCACATCCGGCAGAAACCCACGGGCTAGGTGCTCACAAAACCCGCCCGATCTCTGATAAATCGGCTTTGCATCCTCTCTCCAAAACTCCGTAAAGTGCTCCACAAAGGAGTAGTAGAGCTCCAGCAGGCTGGAGAGGAGATAGGAGAGAAAGGTACGGCGCGCCCCTTCCGATGGGAACGGCCGGAAACACGCTGTGCAGTACTGGGTCAGCAGGCTGGCCGCAAAGTATCCGATATCATAGCAGAGCGGTCCGGCAAAGGTATACTCCATGTCAATAACCTTGAGCCGCTCCTCGTCTGCAAACACGTTGGACGTATGCAGATCCCCATGTATCAGAGCCTCTCCCCGGGTCATAAATTTGTGGCGCAGCTCGTAGCAGCAAACCCTGATGCTCTCATCCCGGTCAATAAGCTGTTTGAGCACCGGGTTTCCATTATGGGTGAGGTAGGGTGCATCCCGCAGGAACACCCAGTCTTCCATGATGGACCGCATATCGCTGTTGCGGAAGCGTGCAGAAAGTCTTCGAAACAGGTCTGCTTCCAGATAAAACTCCGAGCAGTAAAAGGTGCTCGCCGCAACAAATTCCCCCACCTGCTCCGCCAGTCTGGGTAGCATGACTCCCGAGCAGAGCAGCTTCCGAACCTGAGCGAGATCAGACACATCCTCCATCAGAAAAATTGCGTTCTCCCAGTCCACATAATAGGTCTCCGGCGTGTACTGGGGTACAATGGCATGGCGAAGCCGGAGCGTCTCATATTCCTGACGATTCCGCCATATGGGCAGAACTATTTTGTCGTTCTTCCGGCTGGCGGAACGCCCCTGCTTCACGATGACAGACTGCTTCCCGTTGGAAACCCGAAATATATAGTTGATCAGCCCGCCTTCATCCGGTTCCCGAGGCTTCTCCTCTCCTTCCAGTGCGCCTATGCACTGGATATCAACCGGTCCCGATTGGTCAAACACAGGGTAATGGCTGCGCAGATAGGGCAAAATCTGTCCTTCCTCCAAAATCCACATCTGCGTATCACCCCCGTTTTATGTGTGCTGTTATCAAAATAGCACCGAACCGGCGCTGCCACAATGGAATATTTCGTCCTGTCACCCTATTTTTCTGCCATAGTATGCATAATTTTTGTCTTCCCATTCCAGCCATGCATGGCTTCTTACTGCTAACCAGCACTCTCCAGTACAAGCATAATTGCCGAGTCCAGGACTCAACTCCGGTGATCAGGGACATTATGAGTATGCTCTCCAGCAGTTCCCAGAGTGTGGGAACTGCAAAAAATACCCGCCGGAATCTATGGACTCCGGCGGGCTCCAGGAAAAACTCCAATCTAAATATTTTTATTAGGACATACCTTTCCTTTTGATTGACGATACTTTTATGCTGTACGAACGTTTTGGCGTAGGAGAAACCTTAATGCCAGCAATATAACGGTGTTCAGTTTTTTTGATGACCCTCTACATTTGCAATATCTCAGGCTGGCATAGTTGTCCCGTTCCATTTTCCATTGGATACCGACTTTTGCTTCGCAGACAATCAGTTCATCGACTTTGGTTCAACCTTTTTACATTAAATTGTCTAAAAGTCCCTCACACCCCTCCAGCACATCCTGCCAGGTGGAATCAAAGTCTCCCGTATACCAGGGGTCCGCCACCTCTTGATCCGGTCGGCCGGCGTACTCCAGCAGGAGATGCATCTTGTTGTTGAAATCGCCGCCGCAGATGCGGAACATATTGTGGAGGTTGGCCTTGTCCATCCCAATGAGCAGGTCGTACTCCTCGTAGTCGCGGTTGCAGAGCTGCCGGGCGGCGTGGCCCTCGCAGGATATGCCGTGCTCCGCCAGCTTCCGCTGGGCCGGCGGGTAGACCGGGTTGCCGATCTCCTCCCGGCTGGTAGCCGCCGAGGCGATTTGAAACTCGGCCTCCAGGCCCGCTTTTTTCACCAGATCTTTCATGACATACTCGGCCATCGGGCTCCGACAAATATTGCCGTGACACACAAAAAGGATTTTCTTCATGCTCCAGACACTCCACACTCTCTGTATTTTCTTCAGTATAGCAGGAATCCGTCTGTTCGTCGAGTGTGGATTGCAGCCATGCCCCAGCCTGGATCTGTTCCAGCAGCTCGGACTTGGTCCAGCGGTGCTCCAGAGCGGCCCGGAGATACCATGTGCGTTCCTGGCTGCCTTCACAGCCCTCCAGAATGGCCACATTCTGCGTCCAGCCCAGCTTTAGGGCCAGCGCCCGCAGTCCCCGGCTATCTGCGTAGGCTCGGTAGAACTCCCTCATCCGGCGCAGGTTTCTGGGGGAGAAGCCCCCGCACTCGGGGTAGTTGGCCTGGAGATACTCAGCGGCCATTACCGCCGCGCCCTTCTCCGGGCGAGCACAGATGGCCCTGCCAATCTCAAGGTACAATTCCGCCTCCGGCAGTTCGGTTTGCAGCAGGGTGTCCAGGGCCTCGTCATCCCGTTTATCCCCGAACCACACGCCGCCGAAGTCTCCCAGCTGGAGTACCACATCTTTCTTGGTGAGCTCTTGGCCCTCCGGGAAGTATTCCGGGCGAAACCGCTCAAAATTCCAGTGGGTATCGCCTGTAGCGAAGATCTTCATGCAAGCTTCCT
>NZ_JH417835.1:12515-13040 GCF_000239295.1 Flavonifractor plautii ATCC 29863 | reverse complement strand
CCAGCAGCTGGTGGATGACCTCCTCATCCCACTCTGTCAGTGCCGCTGTCATATGCTCCATGGCGGCCGAGACCGCCCGCAGGCGGTTCTGGAGCCGACCCTGTTCCTGGCAGGCCCCCTCCAGCTGTGCCTTCCGTTCTTTGAGACGGGTGGTGGACTCGGACAGCTCCCGGAACCGCTCCGTGTAGTCCTCTGCTGGGTTGGCTGACGCCTCGGCCAGCAGGCTGTTGAACTGGCTGCTCAGTTCCTCCAGGGCCCGGTCGATGTCCGCCAGGCTCATACTCTCACCCAGCATCGGGGCCAGCTCCCACTCCATGACGGCGGTAAGCTGCCGGGCCAGGGTATCGCGGTCCAGCATGACGGCATTGACGGCGGCCAGGATGGCCTGCTGGAGCGGTTCCTCGTCCAGGGTGGGGGATTGGGTACAGAACTTCTTCCCATAGTCCAGGCGGCTGACGCACCGCCATACGGGGCGCTTGACTCCGCGCTGAGTCCACACGCACCGCCGGTAGGCCGTCCCGCACT
>NZ_JH417835.1:11799-12374 GCF_000239295.1 Flavonifractor plautii ATCC 29863 | reverse complement strand
CTTGCCCCGGCCGGTGGGGGTGCTCTTTCGCGTGTCGCCCGCCTTGGCGTTCCGCCGAGCCATCTCCAGCTGGACAGCGTCGAAGGTCTCCCGACTGACGATACCCTCATGGTGGTTTTGAATCAGGTATTTGGGGAGCTGTCCGGTATTGGGGATCACCTTCTTGCTGATGCAGTCCTGGATGAAGTTCTTCTGGAGCAGGACGTCCCCGCAGTATTTCTCGTTGGTCAGGATGCTCCTGATATGGGATGCCATCCACTCTGCTTTTCCGGAGACCGTGGGAATTCCCTGGCCCTCCAGGGCCGCCTTGATCTCCCGGATGCTGTCCCCGGCCAGATAGCGGTCATAGATGAAGCGGACGGTCTCCGCCTGCTCCGGCACGATCCTTGGCTTGCCGTCGGGGCCCTTCTCATAGCCCAGCAGCTGCTTGTACTGCATGGCGACATGGCCGGATTTCATGGCCTGACGCTTGCCCCAGCGCGCCCGGCTACTGGTGCTCTCGCTCTCGGCCTGGGCGAAAGCCCCGTGCAGGGTGATCAGAAACTCGCTCTCCGGGTAGATGGAGTTGATGTTCT
>NZ_JH417835.1:11482-11789 GCF_000239295.1 Flavonifractor plautii ATCC 29863 | reverse complement strand
GGGTAGATGGAGTTGATGTTCTGCTCCTCGAAGACCACTGGGATACCCAGGCTCCGCAGCTCCCGGGTGAAGTTGAGGGTGTCCACGGTGTTGCGGGCGAAGCGGGAGACGGATTTAGCCAGGATCATGTCGATCTTCCCCTGCCTGTACTGGCGGATCATCCGCAGGAACGCCTTCCGCTTGCAGGTGGAGGTGCCGGTGATGCCCTCGTCTGCGAATACCCCGGCCATGGTCTAGCCCGGTTCCTTCATGATTTTCTCCGTGTAGTAAGAGAGCTGGTTTTCATAGCTGGAGAGCTGCTCCTCGC
>NZ_JH417835.1:0-11415 GCF_000239295.1 Flavonifractor plautii ATCC 29863 | reverse complement strand
TGTAATTTCCTCCTTCCAAGGTCTGGTTATTTTTTAGCAGGACGGTGACTGTCCCGTTGCTGACGGCGATGCGGCGGACGCTCTCATGGAGCAATTCCTGCTCCAGTTCTGCCATGGGTGCCCATCCCTGAAACAGCCTCCGAAGGCGGAGGGTTTCATACTCTTCCGGCCCGATGGCATTTAACTGGAGGGTTGCCAGCTGGAAGGCCAGTTCTCTGGCCTGAACCTCGTCTACTGGCGGGCGGTGCAGGAGCTCGTCCAGCCCCCGGCGCAGCTTCGTCACCTCTGGTGGTGGCTTATCCTCCAACACGGAGCAGGTGATACGCTCTGGACACTGGATCAGGCGGTTCAGGAGGCCCAGCACCTGCCGTTCCACCCAGGCCGGCGGGCTGCCGCCGCACAGCTTCCGCAGTTCCTTCTGGGCTGGGCTCTTTTGGCAGGGCATTGTCCGCTCCTGCCGCCGTACCTGCACCATGTGGAACTGCCCCTCCGGGATGATGGACGGGAATCCACCCTCGCCGGTGTACCAGCGGTCTGCCAGGATGCGGGCCGCCATATTCTTGTTCCAGGGCTTGTCCCCGTCATAGGAAATCCCCCGCTCCCGGAGCTTGTCCACCAGAGCGTTGTAGCTGGCCCCGGCCAGGTAGCTGTCGTAGATCCAGCGCACCGTCTCCGCCTCTGCCGGGTGGAGCACGATCTCCCCGAACTCCATTTTGTAGCCGAAGGGCCGTTTCCGGTTGCTCCCCATCACCGCACCGTCCGTTCTATGGGCTCTGTCAGCTCCAGGCCATTGACCAGCCGGAACCGTAGACGGTCATTGCTCTCCACGATAATCTTGTCCACGAGCTCGCGGAACAGCTCCCCATCGAAGGCGTCCAGGAAGTCCGGCCCAGCCTCCAGGGCTTCAATCAGCTCCTGAGTCTGTTGGATCGTCTGATCCTCCTCGGCCTTCAGGAACCGTTCCTTCTCCAGCTTTGCGGCGCGGAGCTGTTCCGCCAGCTCGTTTTGGCGGGATATAAAAATGTCAGGGTCGACAAGGCGGTTTTCCCATCGTTTTTTGCGCAGTTCCTGCGCCTTATCGAATATCTCTTGCGAAACCACTGCTTCATTGATTCCTGCCACAAAACACATGGGCCTCTCTCCACGGTTGCGCTTCACTTTGCGGGGTATAGTATCCGTCGTGTATCGCTTCCGCAGAAGGGCATTGCCGCTGTACCGCTCATTGGTGAGGATGTAGTCGATCCGCTGTGGCTTCCAAGGGCGGTCATCAGAGAACAGATTCAGCGTCGCTGCGATGTCCTCCGCCGTCTTGCCTGCCAGGTAGGCGTCATAGATATACCGGATAATCGGCGCCTGCTCAAGGATCAGCTCCAGTTTTCCGCCCACAAGTTGGTATCCAAACGGGGCGAAGCAGGCATTGTATTTCCCCGTGCGCATCCGCATATCGATACTCCACCGGAGGTTGTCCGAGATGTTCTCGCTCTCCTTCTGGTCCATCATGGCAAAGATGGCGGTGAGAAGCTCGCCGGCCAGTTCAGAGGTGTCGATACCCTGTTCCTCGAAGCCGTACCCCTACCCCCAGGGCCTTCAGCTCCCGGATGGCCTTCAGGCACTCCTTGGCGTTCCTGGCAAATCGGGAGGAGGATTTCACCAGGATCTTATCCACCCGGCCCCGCCGGCAGCCCGCCAGGAGCCGTTGGAAGTCGTCACGCTTCTCCGCTGAGGTGCCAGTGATGCCCTTGTCCGCGTACACGTCCACGAACTCCCACTCCGGGTTGGCTGTGATGAGCTCTGTATAGTGGGCGTTCTGAGCGGCAAAGGAGTTGAGCTGATCCTCCGAGCTGGAGCTCACCCGGGCGTAGGCCGCCACCCGCAGCTTTCGATCCCTGACTGGGGTGCTGGGCGCGATGGTGATCACCCGGGGCGTGCTGTTCAATGCCAGGGAACCACTAGTTTTCTTCTGTTCGTCCACGAAATCGCCTCTCTATATCTCCTGTCAGCAACACACAATACCAGCACTTCCGCAAAATATCCATATCCAAACGCAACAAAAATCAGGGAGAAAATATGACGTCCGCCCCGGTCTCTACACGGAGCCGGGCCGCGGTCCTCCCGGCCTCCTTCCGACTAACAAGGCCGGCATTCTGGAGGTGATGAAGGAGGTTCACCATCCCGATATAGTTAATGTTGTGGTTCATTTCATATCTCCATTTTCAAATGGGGGCCGTTATGAGGCGTATGGCCGCAGAACGGCCCCCGCTAATTCTCTCAAAAATACATTTCGCTGGTTGGCCCTATTCGACACTACTTCCCGGGCCCTGGGCGGCAGCAGACGGACTGTGTTGGCACACATCACGGGAATCTCATCCCTCCGAGGATCTCTCCGAGCTGCCCCCATTGCTTGATCCCGGTATCACCCGGGGCTGTGGCTGGACAGGAGTATCATTATCAGATTGCTGACGAGGGTCGGGCCGGATAAGCCAGCCGCAATGCGAAACAGCCCGCCACAGGCTGCTTTGTGGACGTATGGGCACCGCTCTGCACCTTCCTTGGCCGTCTTTGATGCGGGCTCACGGTCCGCACAGGTGGTCTTGGCGCATCCTCCAGCGTCGCTTCAGCCCCCCTCCCGGAGGGCCTCTCGTCAGCGGACGTATCCCGCTGCCGGATATTCTATTTACAAGGATCAGGACGGAAATCGGTAGATCACCGATACTCCCAATACAGGGCAAACTGGGCTAGAATACTATTCATGACTTGGAGCTCCTCCCCATCTAAGGCTGTTTTCAGTTTTTGGAGAAGTATTTCCTGTTTCGGAGATAACATCCGGTTTTCTAGGTGGAACCATTCTGGTAGATGAGCCACTCCGCCATATCGTCCCCATGTAACTTGGATCGGGTAATAGCAGGAGAGAATCACCAAATCGTTGCGGATCGTCCGCTCAGAGACACCAAACTCTGTCGCAAGATTTATGGCTGTTTCGTGCCTCCGCTTGCATAGCAGACGTAGGATTTCACTTCTCCGCTCTGACGGGGGCATTCCTCTCACCGCTCTCGTCTTGCCCTGTGATTGAAGTATAAAGGTTAAAGCGGAAGGTTCTTTTCCGGTTAAAAAAAGTTTTCCTCTGGTTTTTGTAAAATCAGCATTGTGCTCCATCTGGGCGTAAAAATCTATGTATAATGCGCAATGCGGTTTTGTTTAATCAAGAGAAAAGCCCGTGTTGCTGTAGTCGCAGACCACAGCAACACGAGCTCCCCATGAGAGGCAAATACTCTATTCGGACAGAGAGAAACTATAAGTAGAAATGTAAATAGTAAGGGACACTCCACGTTCTACGCTCATTGAAGGTCCTCCGTCCCCCGGCAACGCAAACGACAGCCCCCTATAAATTCCACCACCAAGCTTGTCGGCACAACAGTCCCTTTGGAAAGCAGAGCAATCGGGCGAAAGATCTGCTGGCCGCTCATTGTGAGGCCGGGGCGCTGGTTGCTGTTCTGCCACTCAACAATTTTGACACCGTAAATCTCCAGATCTTCTGCAAATAGACTTATCAGCAGATAATATTCCAAGGTCAGCAGCCCAGCCGTCTTTGCACAAAGATAGCGTTTTACGACTAGTTCTTCCCACACAAAAGCACCCCCTACTTGAATTTGTCTCTATTAACCGGGAAAAGGCGCATCTGTGTGGGGGATATCCAAGTACAATCACTGGCGTGAAATGATCGTCTGTGGACGTTCGTCGAAGCTCTGAATTCCATAAACTTCTGGATTATCTCTCCTTTGTCACGTTCAGCGTTTGATTTTGTGTTAAAAAAGTCCCCTAATTTAGGGGACTTTTCAGCACTAGAAATAAAAATTCAGGGGTAGTATAGCGAGGCATAGAATAACATTGGCCGCCATCTCAATACCTATGTGCAGAGATGACGGCCTTTTATGCGCCGGAAGATTTTATGGTTACTAATTCTAAACGAAAATACTAGTATAGATCGATTAAAACCACCTTCATCTTGTCCACATCAAGAATACTTTTGTAGTCTTTACATTAAAGACATCCGGAAATTAAAGTAACTGGATAGTAATCATATTCTACATTATTCCAATATTCAGATTCTATTTCTACGTGCACCCCTACTATACGCTCTGCAATAATACTTTCTGAATCGTCGGCAAATATAGTGTCTTCAGTAACAACAAATCGTTCTGTTTTATCGGGCCTATTGGCCAATGCGATAACAATATGTGTGTATGGGGAGTCACTTTCATCACAATAGAAGGAAATAGTCCCTTCAAAAGACTTGTGTATTAGAGTAGGTGTTTCTATTTGTACTTTCGTATAATATAACATATGTACTACAATAAAAACGCTCGTACATAGAATGACTCCCCATACAATAATGATAGCACTCTTTTTCATTCTGGAAGTGTGATTTGGAAAGGAATAAAGGTATCTTCACAACTGGTATAGTAGTATGTACCTTTGTTTGCACTATGGGGCTTAAAATAAGTACGATACATAATTTCAGTGGAAGAAGCATAATCACTATATCCTGTATAATTGCTATTATGGTCGAGTTGGAACACTATTGGAAGGCCAGTCTCTATCTTATCAAAGCGTGCTTCTTCAAGGAGAGAGAATTCACAAGAAACATAGTACGCATCTGTACTTGCATTTTCTTTAGTTACAACTCCTGTTAGCCCAGAGAGTGCACTGCTAATCACATTTGAAGGAACTCCCATCACGCCAAGTATCTCATTAAATAGGGGCATTAACAATTCCCCAGATTTTCCAAAAGAAGAACTCGGAAAATCGTACTGTTCAATTCCTACAATCCATGAATAGCTATCATCTGTATAGTCTTGACGATTTAACTTAATCATAAGACGACTAACAAAAGAGTTGCTAACCCCGGCTCCTGAAAAGGCCTTATCAATCCGATCTCCATGTGTACGCAGAGTTACCATGACTGTTCCAGTTGTAGCATTGCCATATACAAAGCTTTCTTGGCCTATTCCAGATGTTCCTCCTAGGCCACCATTGAAATTACCGAAATCGCTTCCTATCTGATAAAAGTCATTTGCCTTAAAAGCATCATCAGATACAACACCACTGATATCATCTGCGCCTACTGCTACTTGTCTATTTCTGATATATTCCTCAACACCGTCTGTTATCAAGGGCGTACCAATTGAAAAATAAACTGGTTCCATATTGGGATGATTATCAAAGGATTGGATCGTTATCGAAAGACAGACTTCCTGACTCGGCTCCATCTTGGTGAATCCCAAAATAAGAGGATACTTGTACCCATTAATATCAATACTTCCATTAAGAGGCCCAGCCCAAAGGATACTGCCAGCGTTGATATCATATGCATCAACCACACCAGTAGCCGAACCGTATGCCGGTACTCCGTTTACTACGACTACAAAATCCACAGAAACATCGCTTTTGTCAGCATTATCCTCCCAAGGAGCAAATGTATATTTATATGAAGCATCTAGAGTATCATCTTGAATGGCATTGATATCATTCTCCTGTGTGAAGAGGTCATAAAACAGAGCAGGGTCTACAATCTCGATGTTTTCATCTGAAAAAGTATATTGCGGCACATCACATTCAACAGCTTGAGCGATTGCACTCCCTGTGGTACATACAGTTACTACCAGCACAATAGATATCATTTTTTCCAGTTCCAGTTCATCTGTGCACCCCTTTTCTGCTAAATTTTGTTTTGCAATTGAACTACATTTTCATCTCAAAGCTCATCTGGTACATCCGGCTGATAGGCCGTGTAGAAGCAGGTGGAGCTTACCGACGCAGTGGCTGTATATCTCGCTAGCACGGCCATTGCCCCGCCAAACCACAGTAAAATACGTTCAACCATCACTTTCATTGCACACACATCCTTTCTTTTATTTGAGCCGCCCACATCGAAATTGATGCTGCGATGACTCCTAAGTAATAGCTTGTGCACCATGGGGCCGGCGCTTGAAGGCCCCAGATAAGGAAGATCCCGATTGCCAGGTTCAGCCCGCCTAAAATGAGGCTTCTGCGGCGATTGCGCCGTCGTTGCTCCGGGGTCAGCGGCTTGTTTTTTGCCTCGCTAGGGGATAGGATCAGCAGTGTTACAAGTGAAATGACTGCTATAGCTAGATAGAGAATGACGGAACCGTATTTCAGAAGCAAATGTCCCAGGCACTCCAACGCAACAAACGTGCTGAGGAAAACTATATTGCAGGACAGGTGGGAATTTGCGTGGTATCCGCCCGCTGTTGTCCGCAGGGGGATGAAGGCCACAAGAAAGAGCAAGCCGTCAGCCGGATGGAAGATCAGAATTGAAATCAGCAGGACAGACAGGACATTGACCAAGCCAGATAGAACCAGCTCCATCCCGTAGGCGTATATTTTGTTCTTTTCCGGCGCTACAATCCCATTGGCACACAACCAACCGACATATCCGGCTGCCGCCTTTTTGATCATTGTTCATTCCTTCTTTTTACTGATAAGTATATATTAACTTCTTGTATAAAATGCACAATAGATTTGCTGTAACCTGTCGTTTCTGTGCAGTATCTGGTTGTTTCTTTTGTATAACTATGATAAAATCATTGTATCACTATCTGTATGCCAACGATTTGCTATGTAATAATAATAGCAACACTACAGCTGAGGGCATTGGTGATGGCTATGCAGATTGGCGACTTAATTCGTATGAAACGGGAAGAGCACGGATTGACACAGGAGCAGCTTGCGGAATTGATTGGGAAATCGGCCGGCTATATCGGGCAGTTGGAGCGAGGCCTGTCCATGGCGAGCATCCCCACGCTAAAGCGGCTGGTCAATGTGCTTTCACTGGACGCAAATCAGATTTTCTATGACGAGAAGCAAGATCAATATCAATTTAGCGAGCTGGAAAATATGCTCTCTGAACTGGACGAGCCTGTACAGAAATTTATTCAGGACAGTATCCGTACAGCTTTCCACAAAAAGCACTCATGACCAAGTTGAGGGAGAGAAATGAAATTCGCGTTGTGCGACGACAACCCTAATGAACTGCGGCAGATCCGGGACTATTTGCTACGCTACAACGCTCAAGCGAACTGGAAGGGGTTTGCCTCATCGGAGGAGCTGCTTGCGGCTTTTCGGCGGGACTATTTCGATATCGTACTTCTGGATATAGAAATGGAGGGTATGAACGGCTACCAGGCGGCTGAGGAACTCAACAAGTTGCCCGATATTCCGTTGATCATTTTCATTACACAGAGTGGGGCCTACATAATCCGGGGCTATGAGGTTGCCTTTCGGTATTTGAAAAAGCCGGTCGAATACCCGGACTTTGTGCGGGCAGTATCTGCCGCAGTGGCTAAGTGCTCCCCAAAAAGCATCCCTGTGGCCGGGGAACGCGGGCCAATTCTCGTAAGGATCAGAGACATTACGTACATTGAGGTCTTTAGCTATAAAACGATAATCCATACCAGCAAAGAACAGTACCAGGTGCGGACTCCGCTCAAGGAATTTGAGGGGACTTTGTGGGGCAATGGCTTTGCACGGCCCCACAACAGCTTCCTGGTGAACCTCGATTTTGTAGACCGTATTCAAAAGGCCAACCTTCTTTTAACAGACGGAACAGAGATCCCCATCAGCAGAAATCGGAAGAAATTATTTGATGAAGCCCTGTTTCACTTTTTGAGAAGGTGATTGTATGTATTTCATCTATCATCTTTCTACCATTGTTTTTGGAGTATTCCTCATCTTTTTCTATCTGCAAAAGCTACTTTCCCGGAACTCACGTTCATCTGCGATAGTGTGGGTTGCCTATATTATATTTGGAATAGGACTCATGGCCTTGAACGTGGTTCCTGTTATGCCGATTGTCCGAACTATTTACACTTGGCTCGGTATTCTTGTGCTGTGTAAAGTCTGTTATCGCTCTGCACCACTTAATGCAGTTTATGTTGCTACCGTATTTTGTGCGTTGGCCTTGATTACGGAGCTCCTTTGCTTAAAGCTGCTTGCAATTATGGGGTGGGAGTATCTGGACGTTATGTCCCCGGGGTATGAACGGGCTATTTATATTCTCATAGCGAAAGTGTGCCAATTAGCGTTGGTCATAATCGCCGTTCCACTCATGCACAGGGAGCACTCTTTACTGAAGCTGAAAAGCTTGTTGCCTCTTCTTGCGTGTCAGATATTCAGCGTCTATTTCTGCGATGAAATTCTGCGCCTTACGCAAAATGGAGGACGAAAACTCTCTGTGGAATCGACGATTATTTTAATAGGCATCCTCTATCTCAATATTATAATCATTGTCTATGCAGAGGTGGTCAAAGCACGGCAGGAAGAGCGGCACAATGCCGATCTCCGACAGCAACAGCTTGAACTACAGTTAAGCTATTACGACAGCCTTTGGAAAGAGCAGGAGCAAACCCGCGCCATGTGGCACGATATGAGCAAATACCTAACTGCCATGAAAGCTGTGTCGGTAAGCGGGGATAAATCGTCTGTGGAACAGGTGTTCCTTGATGCACAGGACTCTCTCAGCAAAATCGGAAGTGTTGTTGATGTCGGGAACCCGGAAGTCGGCGCAATTCTGCAACACTATGCCCAGCAAGCTAATGATTTGACTGTACCATTAGATTTATCTGTCTGGGTACCCCAAACTCTAAACATCAATATACTCGACCTTAGCATTATTATTGGAAACACTTTTGAAAACGCTTTAGAGGCATGTCTAGCCCTTCCAGCCCAACATAGGAAAATCTCATTAGAGATCTCAGTCCATAACAATCTTCTTCTCTATGAGATGTCCAACCCGTATATTGAGGGCGGTAAACATCGTCTACACTCCGGCCATTCTTTCCATGGATATGGAATACAAAATGTCCAGTCGGTTGTAGACAAATACGGGGGTACGCTCGATATAAAGCAGGAAGGCGGTATGTTTCGTATAACACTTTATCTCAATCTAAATCCTTCATGAATACTATGGGCTATTTCATAAAACGCAAAAATTCTCCCCACAACACTTTATATCTTAACTGACTGAGTTATCACATTAGATGCGCATCAATTGCTTTATTTGATAACAGTTCGAAGTACACCCTCTGTTCTCCCGGAATCTTGCCTATTTCTCCACTCGGCCCTGGTGGATCAACTCTGCCAGGGCTCGTTTTATGGTGGAGCGGGAGATGCTCAGGTCTTTGGCCATGGTGGCGATGGCGTACCAGCTCTTGCCATCCTTGTTTGCCCGGTCGTGGAGGTACACCAGCACTTGCTTGGCCCTGGCACTCAGCTCCGGGTCGCCGTAGATCTCACTAAAATAGCTCATGGCACGGTTTCCTCCTTTTTCGGCGTGCGGTAGTTGTTCTGGCAGGCAGGCGCAGGAAATGCCCGGTATATGATATCGGTCAATTCTGCCTTGCTGGCGTAGTAGACCTTTCGGGCGGCCTGCTGGGGTACCTGGTAGGCCGCACCAAAGGTGATCCCCCACTCCAGGAACAGGCGCAGGCGGGCCTGCATGGGGTGGGTGCCTGTTTTCATGACGATGAAGTGCCCCTTGGGGATGGACTTGAGCTCGTCCGGGGTCATGAGGGGCCGCTCGATCATCTGGAAGCTCTGGTTGGGGTCGTTCTTCCCCCTGGAGATGGAGCCGCTCATCACGGTGCGGCTGCCCAGAGCCTTGGACAGCACTTCGGCGGTCTGGCTGTTGGGGGCAAAGCCGCCGAAGATGGTGTCCTGGCAGTTATCCGCCAGGATCTCCGCCCCCTCCTTGCCGTAGTTCTTCTCCAGCTGGGCCAGGCTTTGGATGATGGGCACTAGAGTCAGCCGCCGGGAGCGGCCAGCGGAGAACAGGGGCAGAATGTCGAAGGCAGGCATGGTGCCCAGCTCGTCACAGAAAAACACCACCCGGCAGGGCAGCTTCCCGTCGTGTTCATCCGCCACAGAGAAAAGCTCCCGACTCAGGGTTTGGATCATTAGCCCAGCCAAGAAGTTTTTGGTCTGATCTTCCTCCGGAAGTATCTGGAAGATGGAGGATTTCTTTGCGGCAAAGCTCTCGGCGTCTATGGTGCTGTCGAAACACAGCACTTGCTCCAGCTCCGAGTCCAGGAAGGTGTTCAGCCGGGAGAGGACGGTGGACATGACGGAGGCCATAGACTGCTCGGCGGCGGTGAGGGCGGAGTCGGAGAACCACTTGGCCTTGTGTTCCTCCGGCAAGCGGTCCATGAGGAGCTGGAACTCATTCTTGTCGGGCAGAATGCTGGGGGCCAGCAGCTCCTGCACCAGCTTGAACACGGATACGATGTGCCTCCGCTCTCGCAGCACTCCGTCGATCTCCCTGGGCGGCAGGTACTCCGCTAGCAGCAGAATCACGGCGGTGAGCACGCCCTCCGCCGCGTCGTAAAAATATTGATTTTGTGCAAAGTTCTCCCCATCCGGGTTGATGATGGCCTTGGACAGGATCTTGGAGTACTTCTCAGACTTGGCCCGGGCGGCCAGGTCAGCCGGATCTCTCCGGCACGCGTCCATATAGTGATTGATCAGGGTGAGCAGGTTATAGCCATCTGAGCGGGTGGGGTTCCGAAGATCCACCACCGCCACCTGGTAGCCATAGCAGTCCCGGGCGATGGCCCCATAGTTCCGGGCCAGATCTCCCTTGGTGTCACTGGCAAAGAAGCTCATGCCGCTGGCACAGGCGTATTCCAAATTGGGGTATAGGAAGAAGGCGGTCTTGCCCACGCCGGAGGCACCGATCATGAGGCAGTGGACATCGTCCGAATCCACCAGGGCCGTGAGCTACCCCTTCTTTCCGGTACAGCCCAACACCAGCCCCTGTGTGCCCGGGAGGCGCTCCCCCTTCCGCCACAGCGCGGTCTGGAAGGGGACGGAGCGGAAGGTCTTCTTGATTTCCCCCGGCGTGGCCCAGCGGGCGGTGCCGTGCTGCCCGTCGCCCACGGTTTTACTCTTGATGCTGTCCAGGCTGCCCCGGCCGGAAAAGGTGGTGATGGCGACCAGGGCGCCGAATACCACCGCCAGCAGGAGGATCAGCATCCAGGTGTCGTTGTTCACTGCAATCATCCCTTCGTTGTCAGCTCTCTGCGTTTCAATCTGCTTCCAGTGTGACCTTCTGGGCGGGCCAAAATGAACCGGCCCCCGGTCCAGTGGCAGGGCGTACCCTCCCCCTGGCGGGCGGCACACCTCTGCGGCCTACATACTCTGCCCCATGGTCATTGCAAGGTCGGCCATGGTCTGCCCTTGCACCAGGTCGTCGTTCCAGTCCTTATGCACAGGGAGCAGGATACCGCTGTGGTATCCTGCTCCCTGTAACTCTTCCTGGAGGCGCCTGGCCGCCGTCTGCCCGGGCTCGTCGTGATCCAGACAGAGCACGGTAGTGTCAAGGAATTTTCGCAAAATGGTTTG
>NZ_JH417834.1:389-6952 GCF_000239295.1 Flavonifractor plautii ATCC 29863 | reverse complement strand
GCGGGAAAAGTGAAAACGCCTTGGAACCCAAAGGGTTCCAAGGCGTTTCTGGTAGACTTTTGGTAGAACAAAACTCATTCCACAACGACGATGCGGACCTTGCCGCCCTCCTCGGGAGAGCGGTCATAGTAGACGGTGATATCGTCGGAGAAGGCCAGTGCCAGATTCAGCGCAGCCTTGTGGTCGCCATCCTCGCCGGGCTTAAACCAATCTCCAGTAGTCTTATTGTAGCACTCAACCTTGTCGGAAATGGGGATCACCATGGAGTTGGTGGTCAGAAGCATGGCGTCGGTATCGAATTGGGCGCGGCGGATGCCCGTGGCCTCGTTCAGCGGCATAAACGCGGCCATGCGATTCTTGCCGTCCAACTGGTCCAGAGAGCCGGCGACGCCGCCCATGCGGTTGGTCTTGGCGCCGTCCACAGAGCCGACTACATAGGTGTGCTCACCGCTGCCGTTGGTGACGCGGATCTCACCGTTCTGATAGCTGCCCTCACTTCCGTCGTCCTTGCTCTCCTCGTAGCCTGCGGCACGGTAATAAATCATGCCGTAGTCGTAGCAGTCGCCGGTAACATCGTTAAGCACCAGCTTATCCACGCGGCCGGCCCAGTCATAGCCCACATAGGTGATCTTGTTGGCCGGGATGCTGGTGATGGTAATGTCGCTGCGGTCAATCTCCACCAGCCTGCCGTTGCCTACCTGCTCAAAGAAGCGGGCGCCGGCGGAGAGCTCCTTAGTGCCCATGCGGTTGGTGGTCAGGTTCAGCGCGGTGGAGGCGCCCTTTCCGTTTACCTTGCTCAGGGTCAGATAGTCACGCTTATAGGAGGATACCGTCACCAGGCAGCCGTTGAGCTTGGCGGCGGCGGCTCCGCTGTAAGTGGTCTGGCCCTCCAGAGTGAGGATGCCGTCCAGCAGCTCGATGGTAGCCTTGGTGCCATCAACTGTGGCCACGCCGACGGCGTTGGACTTGGCCACATCGGGAGAGACAGCCCCCGCCACCTGGCCGGTGGTGGTGAGCAGCAGGGTAACCTTGTCGCCCACCTTGAATGCAGCAAGATCCGCCTGTGCGCTGGGCAGTACGGTGAGCTCAGCGCCCATTACGGTGACGGTGGAGGGAGCGGCGGCGTTGGGGTAAGCGTTCTCATACAGGCCGCTGAGCTTCAGATCGGAGACAAACAGGGTATCGGAGGACTTGTCGTAGGTCCCCACGTCATACTGGCGCAGGTCGCTGAGCTCGGCGGGGATGCCGTTCTTGTAGATCTGGGCCGGGGTCTTGCCGCCGGACAGGGAGGCGAAGGGGTTGTTGGAGCCGGTGGGTTTGTTCTTGGCCACCAGCACGTTGTCGTCGCTGACGCTGGCGGTCTTGGAGGGCATATAGATGTATTCCAGCTTACCGGAGCTGTTGAAGCACAGACGCAGGCTGGTGCCGGAGCGCAGGCTGGTCCAGATCTTCTCGTAGGTGCTGGCGGCCTGCTCGTCGCTGGTATAGACCGGGGTCTCCAGCGTGACGGAGATGGTTTCGTCGCCCAACACAGGAATGGCGTTGGCCTCCGGGCTGCCCATGACGGTGACGGAGCGGAAGGTGCTGCCCTCCTCGGGGAGGACGGCCAGCAGTTTCTTGTTCTTATCCAGAACGAGCTGGCCGCGGGTACCGTTGAGCTCGCCGGGGAAGAAGACGCGGTCGGTCTTATAGGTGCCGGAGGTGGTGAGCACCGAGCCGGTGGTGCCGTCGTCGGCAGTGGCGTCGGTGGAGAGAACCACCACGTTGTCCTCCAGGGAGCCGCCCAGGGTGGTCAGGTACACCTGGTCGCTGTCCTTAGGCTCAGTAAAGAGCAGGTTATAGAACAGAATCGCCGCCTGCCCGCGGGTGAGGGTGGCCGCGCCGCCCAGGCTCAGGCCGTCGGCCAGCCCCGAGGACTGGGCCACGGCCACATAGCCGTCATACCAGTTGGAGCCGGTGGCCACATCGGCGCTGCCATAGCCCAGCACCCGCATGAGGATGGTGACGGCCTCGCCGTAGGTGATGGCCTGGTTGGGGCGGAAGGTACCGTCGCCCACGCCCATAATCAGGCGTGTACCGCCAGTGGTGCCGCCATTCTCACCAGCGGTGCCGCCGATGGTGATGGAGGAGGCCAGGTTCACGTAGCCCCTGGCCCAGTAGGTGGGGCCCACATCGGTGAAGATGGTGCGGTTGCGCTGGGCGGGCTCCTCAGCGCCGCGGCCCATGATCTCCACGGTCATTTTGCAGAACTCGGCCCGGCTCAGGGTGCCGCCGGGGTTGAAGGCGCCGCCGCCGGTGCCGTCCACCACGCCCAGCAGGCGGAGCATCTCCGCGGCGTCGGCGACAGTGGAATCGCTGATGTCGGAGAAGCCGCCCGAGCCGGACGCCGAAGCGGGAGGAAATACCAGTAGCCCGGCCAGCAGCGCGGCGGACAGAAGGCAGGAAATCAGTCGTTTTAATCTCATATTCTCTCTCCTTTAATCGGCCCGCAGGGCATCCACCGGCTGGAGGCCGGAGGCCTTGATGGCAGGGTACAGGCCGAAGATGACGCCCAGGGCCACGGAAATGAAGAAGGAGCCGACGGCAACGCCCGGGCTGGGCCATAGAATCATTTTAAAGGACAATTTGCCCACGATCAAGGTGCCGATGTAGCCAGCGGCGATACCGAACAGGCCGCCGATGCCGCAGATCATGCAGGCTTCGATCAGGAACTGGGCGATGATGCTCTTGCGCTCGGCACCGATGGCCTTGCGGATACCGATCTCCCGGGTGCGCTCGGTGACGGTGACCAGCATGATGTTCATAATGCCGATGCCGCCGACGGCCAGGGAGATGGCGGCAATGCCGCCCAGGAAGCGCTGCTGCATCTTGTCCTGCTCCTCGCTCTGCTCCTGCCAGGTATTGGGGGTGGAGACATTGCCCTCATTCGGGCCCAGCAGGCTGTCCAGGTAGCCCTGGAGCAGGGAGACGGCCTTGGTGGTCGTGGCGGAGTCCTTGGCCTTTGCCACAAAACTTCCAATTTCGGTTTTGCCGCTGATGATGCGGTTCACGGTATAGGGAATGAGCACATAGCGGTCCATACCGGACATGTTGTTGGGGTCCTTCTCCTCAAAGACGCCGACAACGGTGAAGGGGATGCCGTTGATGGTGATCTCCTTACCCACGGGGTCAATGTAGTTGAAGAGGGTGTCGGCGATTTTGGAGCCGAGGACACAGACCTGGCTGTAGTTTTCCACGTCCAGGAAGGAGATGTCCCGGCCCCGGGCGATGGTGAAGTTGTTGCACAGGGAGTAGTCCTGGTTGCCCATGACGAGCTGGGGGGATTCGTCCCAGTTGCTGTTATTGCTGTCCATGGACTTGGCGCCGTACTTCAGGATAGTCTGGTCGTAGTAGTCCACGGTGGGAGTGAGGCCCAGGATGTAGTCGTCGAGATCCTCCATGCAGTAGTCCCGGATGGTCTTGGTCAGATCCCGCCCGGAGGGGCTGTAGGCATTGATGTTGACCACGTTGTTGCCCAGGCTCTCGTAGTACTCCCGCATCTGGCGGTTCTGGCCCTCGGCGTAGGAGACCAGGATGATGACGGCGGCCAGGCCGATGATGACGCCCAGCATGGTGAGGGCGGAGCGGGCCTTTTTCGCGGCGATGGATTTGACCGCGATCTTGAAGGCTTGGGTCAGGTTCACAGAAAGGCCCCCTCTCTGTCGCCGTCGTAGATGATATGCCCGTCGGAGATGCGCACGACGCGCTCGGCGGTGGCGGCGATGCCGTTGTCGTGGGTGATGAGGATGATGGTGGAGCCGTCGTCATGCAGGCCGTGGAGGATCTCCAGCACGTGCTTGCCGGTGCGGGAGTCCAGGGCACCGGTGGGCTCGTCGGCCATGATGATGGGGGGCTGGGTGGCGATGGCGCGGGCGATGGCCACGCGCTGCTGCTGGCCGCCGGACATCTCGGTGGGCTTGTGCCCGGCGCGCTCGGCCAGACCCACCCGCTCCAGGGCGGCCTCCACCCGGTCGGCCCGCTTGGAGGCGGGCACGCCCTGGTAGATGAGGGGCAACTCCACATTCTCCCAGGCGTTGAGGGCGGGGATGAGGTTGAAGCCCTGGAAGATGAAGCCGATCTGCTTGTTGCGGATGTGGGCGAGCTGCCGGTCGGACAGCTCAGTGACGTCCACGCCGTCCAGGTGGTAGTCCCCGTAGGTGGGGATATCCAGGCAGCCCAGGATATTCATGAGGGTGGACTTGCCGGAGCCGGACTGGCCGATGATGGCCAGGAATTCTCCCCGGTCCACGGAGAGGGAGACGCCGTCCAGTGCGCGAACCTCGCTCTCCTCCCCCTCGTGGTAGATTTTAAAGAGGTTTTTTACATCAATGAGCATACCGGGGCCCTCTTTAATAGTACATTTCGTCGGGGTTCTGGTAGCCGATAAAGACCTCCTGGCCTTCCGCCAGGCCGCGGGTGATTTCCACCTTGGAATTATCGGACAGGCCGACCTCGACGGGCACGGCCCAGAAGCCCTCGGGGCAGTCCCAGGTGGGGTCGGGCTCCAGAATGGCGTTGGCGGGGGCCTCCTTGGACTTGACCCATACGATGACGCCGGTGCTGTCGTCGCTGGCGCCGCCGGAGGAGCCGCCCATGGAGCCGCCGTCCACGACGACGCCGCCGCCGGGCATCGGCACCGCGATCATACCCAAGGGATCAGCAAAAGCGCCGCCGGAGTAGGACTGGGGCAGAGCTTCCACGCCGCCGTCCACCATGCCGCCGTCCATCATACCGTCATCCATCATGCCGTCATCCATCATACCGTCATCCATCATACCGTCATCCATTCCGGCGGAGGGATCGGCATCCAGGGTTTCGGGGAGCTGGACGTTGGCGAAGCTGACATACTTGACGGCCTGGACGGGGACGGTGAGGCAGTCCTCCGACTCGCTGGCCACGAAGGAGTATTCGGCGTAAGTACCGGGGATCATGCTGCCGTCGTAGTTGTCCACGGTGACGACGGCGGGAATGGAGGCCACGCCGTTCTCGCCGGAGGCGGTCATGGATACGCTCTCCACGATGCCCACGTAGGGCGTGCCGTACTGGTTGATGTCCACCATCATACCGGCCTTGATGTAGCGGGCGTTGCGCTCGTCCACCTGGATTTCGATGATCATCTGGGAGGTGTCGGCGATGGTGATGCCCTGGCCGCTGGACACCTCCTGGCCCTCGGTCAGGCTGCACTGGAGAACCGTGCCGTCAATGGGGGCGACGGCGTTGTACTTCTCCAGCTCCTTGGTGGCCTCCTCCAGCTTCTCCTGGGCGGCCTTGAGGGCGTTCTCCTTGGAGGCGATCTCCTCGTCGGTGTCCTTGGCGCCCAGCTGCACCAGGAGCTGCCCGGCCTTCACGTCGCCGTAGTTCAGCAGGCTGACGCGCTCCACCGGGCCGGTGGCCTTGGCGGTGATCTTGGTGGACTCGTAGTACTCCAGCTTTCCGTTCTGGTAGGGGTAGATGGGGGTGCCGTCGGCGGCGGTGAGGCCGGCAGAGGCATCCATCCCCTCGGCGAGGGTGCCGGGGTTGTCCAGCACCAGCACCACCTCGAAGTGGGTGGCGCCCTCGGGGGAGACAAAGCGCACCTTGTTGATCTGCTCCACCTTGCCGGTGACGGGCGCCATGATGGCGGGGATGGAGATCTGCGCGGTCTGCCCCACCTTGATGTCACCCTCATAGGCGTAGCTGTAGTACAGGGAGAGGCGCAGCTTGGTGTCGTTGACCAGGGTAGCGATGGTGTCGCCCTCGTTGACGGTGTCGCCCACCTTGAGGTCGGCCACCTCCCGCAGGTTGCCCGCGTGGGGGGCGGTGATGCTCAGCTCCGCGATCTTGTCATAGACGGCCTGGAGCTCCTTGTTGCAGTTGTCCACCGACTTCTGGGCCTCGGTCACCGCGTCGCGTGCGGTGGTGTCGTCCATACGGTAGGGCTGCTGGCCCGCGGTCACCTGGTCGCCCTCCTGGACGAAGAGCTCCAGAATGGTGCCCGAGCCGGGCGTGACGGTGGCGGAGTCCTTGGCTTTGGTGGTGCCGCTGCCCTCCACCATGGACTGGATGGAGCCCCGGGTGACGAAGTCGGTCATGACCTCGCCCTTGGAGCCGTCCTCCCGGAATACAAAGTACCACACCAGCACGACGAGCGCGATGGCGATGGCGGCGACAATGAGAATTCCCGCGATCGTCTTGCCCCGGCCCTTGCGTTTCTTCTTCGGCCCAGTGGGGGCGGCCGGGGGCGCGGCCGGCGGGGTCATCACTGGGGTCTGCTGTTCGGTCATGTCTGTTCCTCCCTAAAGATTGGCGATTGGATTGCATTTACCATTGTACCACAAGCCGCGGGGCTTGGCATTACAAAGCAGTGACAAGTTCTTAAGGAAACCTTAAATTTGCCGCGGCTATCTATTAGACGAAAAAAACGCCCAAAAGTTTCCGCTGTTCCCAAAACTGTTTTTGCCGCCCCTACATCCGGGATTTCGTTTCCGGCGGGCTGTCTTGCGGCGCTTGGACGTAGGGGCGGGGCTTGTCCCCGCCCGCGGGCG
>NZ_JH417834.1:0-291 GCF_000239295.1 Flavonifractor plautii ATCC 29863 | reverse complement strand
CCCGCCCGCGGGCGGCCATAAAGGCCGCCCCTACGGATGCCGGGTGTTGTGGGCGGGCGAGCCGGGGCAAAAACAGCCCCCGGGGGGACGCGGATGTCCTCCCGGGGGCTGCGATACCTTATAATACAAAGAGGGAAACGGCCGGTTCTGGTCGGTTTGGCAGGGAACGGGCGTTGTTTTACAGCTTTGTTACAAATGCGCCGGAGGTGTTGACCTTTTGCGAAAGATGCTTTATCATGCGTACAGAGGCAAGGGGAGTCATACGCCCCTCTGGCTCAAAATTCAGAAGGA
>NZ_JH417833.1:62618-66711 GCF_000239295.1 Flavonifractor plautii ATCC 29863 | reverse complement strand
CAAGGATTGTCCCCACAGGAGCCGGGACGCGGGCGGACGCAAGGGTTGCCCCCACAGACAGTGGGCCGCGGGCCACCGCAGAGCTGGGACGGCTTGTAGGCGGCGTGAAATCCCGGTCCGTCCATCTGGCCGCCGGGCGGGGACTGGAGGCCGGCCGCCTTTGGCAGCGGGGCTACTACGACCATATTGTCCGCAGTGAAAACGACTTTCTGCGCATCTGGACCTATATTGACAACAACCCCCTGCGCTGGGAGCTGGATTGCTACTACACAGAGAGATAGAACAGGAGAGACGCTATGCCGCCAGAGACCACGCCCATGATGCAGCAATATCTGCGCATGAAGGAGCTGCACCCGGACTGTATTTTGTTTTTCCGGCTGGGTGATTTTTACGAGATGTTCAACGAGGACGCCAAGCTGGTATCCAAGGAGCTGGAGCTGACCCTGACCAGCCGGGACCGGGGCAAGCCGGAGGCGCAGCGCACCCCCATGTGCGGCGTGCCCTACCACAGCGCCGACGCCTACATCGCCCGGCTGATCGCCAAGGGCTACAAGGTGGCCATCTGCGAGCAGATGGAGGACCCCGCCCTGGCCAAGGGGCTGGTGGACCGGGACATCATCCGCATCATCACCCCCGGCACGGTGATGACCTCCTCCATGCTGGAGGAGGGGCGCAACAACTTCATCTGCGCCGTGTACCGGGACAGCGCGGGCACGGGGCTGTGCTTCTGCGACATCTCCACCGGCGAGTGCTCCGTCACCTCCTTCACCGGGCCGGAGGCGGACGAGCACCTCTATAACGAGCTGGGCCGCTTCACCCCGCGGGAGGCCATGCTCTCCGACGGGGCCTACAGCGACGGCGCCCTGGTGGACTTCCTGGTCAAGCGCCTGGACTGCCGCTGCGAGAACGGGGGCGAGGCCCGCTTCCGGCTGGACGCGGCCCGCACGGCGGCGGAGAAGCAGTTCTCTGCCGGCCTGGACGCCCTGCCCGCCGGGGACGACGCCGCCCTCCAGGCGGTGGGCGGCCTGCTGTCCTATCTCTACGAGACCCAGAAGACCGACCTGTCCCACCTCTCCACCCTGACGTACTTCACCACCGGGCAGTTCATGGAGCTGGATCTCACCGCCCGGCGCAACCTGGAGCTGACCGAGACGCTGCGCTCCAAGGAGAAGAAGGGGAGCCTGCTGTGGGTGCTGGACAAGACCCGCACCGCCATGGGCCACCGGCTGATCCGGGCGTGGATGGAGCGGCCCCTGCTCTCCCCGGCGGCCATCGGCCGCCGCCTGGGGGCGGTGGGGGAGCTGGTGGGCGACGCCATCGGCCGGGAGGAGCTGACCCTCACCCTGCGGGAGATCACCGATCTGGAGCGGCTGATCGGCCGCATCGTTTACGGCACCGCCGGCGGGCGGGATCTGGTGGCCCTGGCAAACGGCCTGGGCAGGCTGCCCGCCCTGCGGGAGCGGCTGGCCGGCTGCTCCTCCGCCCTGCTGGCCTCCCTGCGGGAGGAGCTGGACGATCTCACCGAGCTGCGGGAGCTCATCGGCCGGGCCATCGTGGACGAGCCCCCCTTCTCCGTCCGGGAGGGCGGCTTCATCCGGGCGGGCTACCACCCGGAGGTGGACCGCCTGCGGGACATTATGGCCAACGGAAAGGGCCTGGTGGCCTCCATCGAGGCCCGGGAGAAGGAAAAGACCGGCATCAAGAGCCTGAAGGTGGGCTACAACAAGGTCTTCGGCTACTACATCGAGGTGTCCAAGTCCTACTACGACCAGGTGCCCGACACCTACATCCGCAAGCAGACCCTCACCAACTGCGAGCGGTTCATCACCCAGGAGCTCAAGGAGCTGGAGCACGAGATCCTCTCCGCCCAGGACCGCATCACCGCCCTGGAGTTTGAGCTGTTCTGCGACCTGCGGGAGCAGGCGGCCGCCCAGGTGGGGCGGATTCAGCGCTCCGCCGCCGCCGTGGCCCAGGTGGATGTGCTCTCCTCCTTCGCCGCCGTGGCCGCCGAGCAGGGCTACTGCCGCCCCGAGGTGGACCTCTCCGACGCCATCGAGATCACCGAGGGCCGCCACCCGGTGGTGGAAAAGATGCTCAAACACGCCCTCTTCGTCCCCAACGACACCCACATGGACAACCACGACAACACGGTGGCCATCATCACCGGCCCCAACATGGCGGGCAAGTCCACCTACATGCGCCAGGTGGCCCTCATTGTGCTCATGGCCCAGATGGGCTCCTTCGTCCCCGCCCGCTCCGCCCGCATCGGCATCGTCGACCGGGTGTTCACCCGCATCGGCGCCAGCGACGACCTCTCCGCCGGGCAGTCCACCTTCATGGTGGAGATGACCGAGGTGGCCGAGCTGCTGAAAAACGCCACCGCCAAGAGCCTGCTGATCCTGGACGAGATCGGCCGGGGTACCTCCACCTACGACGGCATGTCCATCGCCCGGGCGGTGCTGGAGTTCTGCGCGGACAAGAAGCGCCTGGGGGCCAAGACCCTCTTCGCCACCCACTACCACGAGCTGACCGCCCTGGAGGGGCAGATCCCCGGGGTAAAGAATTACAACATCGCCGCCAAAAAGAAGAAGGATGACATCCTCTTCCTGCGCAAGATCGTCCGGGGCGGCGCCGACCAGAGCTACGGCATCGAGGTGGCCAAGCTGGCCGGAGTGCCCGAGCCGGTGCTCCGCCGGGCCAGGAAGATCCTGGAGGAGCTGGAGGCGGGCGTCCCCGCCGCCCCCGCCCCGGCCGCCGCACAGCCGGAAGAGCAGGTCTCCCTGCTGGATATGGGCTCGGCCCAGGTGTCCGCCCGCCTGCGGGATGTGGACGTGAATGTGCTCACCCCCATCGAGGCCATGAACCTGCTCTACGAGCTCAAGCAGATGCTCTAGTCCCCGCCCCGGCGGGCGGGTGTGGGCACCCGCCCCTGCGTGTCGGCGTTTGACGAGAGGGGCCGCCGGTCTCCCACGCACTCTGTAGGGGCGGCCCTCGTGGCCGCCCGCCCGAACCCGGCGGCGGGACACCGGAAACGCGGGCGGGGACAAGCCCCGCCCCTGCACGTCCTGATACCCGATTGGACTGCCCCGGAGGGGCCGACGCCCCAGGGCGGTTTCTCTTGCCCCTCTGGGGCAATTCACCTTCTGCCCACATCGGCCGCTCCGCCGGGCCGCACCCCAATTTCCGAGAGAAAGAGAGGACCTCCACCATGCACACCAAACGCCGTCCATGGCGTCCGCAGCTCACCCGCGCCGAGATGGGCCGGGGGTGGGTGTTCTTTGCCCTGTACCTGACGGTCTTTCCCCTGTCCATGGGGTGGGTGCAGCGGGCTTTCCACGGGGAACTGCCCGTGGCCGAGGCCAACGTGGTCTACTACCTCCTGGCCGCTACCCTGGTCTTTCTGGTCTTCTGGACGTTCCTGCGGCACGGGTTTGACCTGCTGCTGGACTGGCTGCCGGAAAACCTGTTCGCCTTCGGCACCGGGCTCGTCGGGGCGGGGGTGCTCCATCTGCTGGTCATGCTCATTCCCCTGCCGGTACAGAATCCCAACCCGGAGAGCTACGCCCAGCAGTTTGCCCTCTCCCCGGCGGCCACGGTGGTGATCCTGGTGGTGCTCATGCCCCTGGTGGAGGAGCCTCTGTTCCGCGGCCTGCTCTTCGGTGCCACCCGGCGGTACAGCCGGGTGCTGGGCTATGTGCTCTCCACCCTGGTTTTTGCCCTTTACTGCGTCTGGCAGTTCGTCTATTCCTACGGCACGGTGGATTTCCGCTACCTGCTGCTGTTCCTCCAGTATGTGCCCATGTCCCTGGCCCTGACCTGGTGCTACGACAACGGCGGCTCCATCTGGAGCCCCATCGCCCTGCACATGGTGCTCAACGCCCTGATTCTCGCCTCCGCCGTCCTGGGAGCGTAGGGAGGGCCCTCCCCGCCGCCCGCGGGCGGCCACAAGGGTCGCCCCTACGCTTATTTCCCCGCTTGGAACGCAGGCGCTTCTTCGTCGGCACAAACTTGCCCATTCCTCGCTTTGCCGTATACGGCAAAGCCCGCTCGTTCCGCTGTGCCTCCTCTCCCCACCGAACCCGCTTCGCTGGGC
>NZ_JH417833.1:56927-62516 GCF_000239295.1 Flavonifractor plautii ATCC 29863 | reverse complement strand
CGAACCCGCTTCGCTGGGCTTCGGCGGGGGCCCCATTTTCCCTTTTTAGAAAGCAGGTGCTTCTATGCCCCACATTCTGCAATTAGATCCCCACGTGGCCGATCTGATCGCCGCCGGCGAGGTGGTGGAGCGGCCCGCGTCGGTGGTCAAGGAGCTCATGGAGAACGCTATCGACGCCGGGGCGGACGCCCTGACCGTGGAGATCCAGCACGGCGGCATGAGCCTCATCCGGGTTACCGACAACGGCTGCGGCATCGCCGCCGCCGAGGCGGAGACCGCCTTCCTCCGCCACGCCACCAGCAAACTGCGCACCGAGTACGATCTGGAGGCCATCGGCACCCTGGGCTTCCGGGGGGAGGCTCTGGCGGCCATCTCCGCCGTCTCCCGCATCGAGCTGCTCACCCGCACGGCGGAGGAGGATTTGGGGGCCGCCCTCTCCCTGGAGGGGGGCGCGGTGGTGCACCGGGAAGAGGCCGGCTGCCCCCAGGGCACCACAATGGTGGTGCGCGACCTGTTCTACAACACCCCCGCCCGGCTCAAGTTCCTGAAAAAGGACACCGCCGAGGGGGCGGCCTGCTTCGCCATGGTGCAGCGGGTGGCCCTGTCCCACCCGGAGGTGAGCGTCAAGTTCCTCCGGGACGGCAAGCAGGAGCTGCTCACCCCCGGCGACGGGCAGGTGCAGTCGGCCCTCTACGCCGTGCTGGGCCGTGACATGGCCCTTGGCTTCACGCCGGTGAAGGGTTCGGGGGAGGATATGTCGGTGTCCGGCTTTGTCTCCCTGCCCACCTGCTGCCGGGGCACCCGGGGCTACCAGCACTTCTTCGTCAACGGCCGGTATGTGAAAAGCCGCACCATGATGGCCGCCCTGGAGGAGGCCTACGCCAATCAGAAGATGGTGGGCAAATTTCCCGGCTGCGTCCTCCACCTGACCACCCGGCTCAACGCGGTGGATGTCAACGTACACCCCACCAAGCAGGAGGTCAAGTTCGGCAGTGACAAGAAGGTCTTTGACGCGGTGTACTATGCCGTCAAGTCCACTCTGGAGGCCGACCGCACCCGGCCGTCCCTCCAGGTGGAGCCCCCGCGCCCGGCGGAGGGGGGGCGGCCTGCGCAGTCTCCCCTCTGCCCGGCGGAGCGCACTCCGGCGGCCCCCGCCTACCGGGAGATGACCCTGGAGGAGTTCCGCCGGACGGCGGAACGGCCCGCAGCGCCCCTGCCCCTCCACGACTTCACCGCCCCCCGGGCCACAGGGGCCGCCCCGGCAGCCCCTGCCGGGAACGGCGTCTCCGGCGCCCCCATCTCCATCCCCCAGTCCGCCGGGGCGGACACCCATATCCGCCCGGTCGAAGCCGCACCTGTCCCCGCCGGAAGCGGCATCTCCGCCCCCCCAACCTCCGCCGCGCCGCACGCGCGAACGGACGACCGTGCCCGCCCGGCTGAATCCGCCCCTGCCTCCGGCGCACCCATCTCCACCGTCCGGCCCGTCGGGGCGGATGCCCACATCCGCCCGGCTGAAGCCGCGCCCGACCAGCCGGTAGGGGCGGCCTTTATGGCCGCCCGACCAGCCGGCGAGCCCTCAGCGCCCCCTTCGGAGGAGGAGCCCTGGCACATGGCGGGGGAGGTGCTCAACACCTACATCATCGTGGAGCAGGGAGACAAGGTGCTCTTCATCGACAAGCACGCCGCCCATGAGCGGCTCAACTTCGACCGGATGAAGGCCGAGGGCTACCAGCCCATGGTGCAGGCCCTGCTGGAGCCGGTGGTGTTCACCCCTCCGGCGGAGGAGGGGGCCGCCCTGCTGGCCCAGCTCCCGCTGCTGGGGCGCTTCGGCTTTGAGGCGGAGGACTTCGGCGGCGGGGCGCTGATCGTCCGGGCCGCCCCCAGCGACGTGGCCGCCGGGGAGATCCCCGACGTGCTCTCCGAGCTGGCCGGCCGCCTGCTCACCGGCGGCTCCGCCGACCCCGGCGCGGCCCGGGACGCCCTGCTCCACACCATGGCCTGCAAGGCGGCCATCAAGGGCGGCCAGAGGAACAGCCCCGCCGAGCTGCTCAAGGTGGCCCAGGCGGTCATGTCCGGCGCGGTCAAATATTGCCCCCACGGGCGGCCGGTGGCCATTGAGCTGACCCGCCAGCAGCTGGAAAAGCGCTTCGGAAGAGCCTGATTTGACCGCGCTTCGCGCCTTTGGCGCGTCCAAGTGTTTTCGCCGGAGGCGAAAACCTTGCCGCAGGGGCAATTCACTTGCCCCGAGGATGTAGAATCCTCTCGGGGCCCCCGGCGGACAGGTCCGCCGGGGAGCAAATATTGCCCCCACGGGCGGCCGGTGGCCATTGAGCTGACCCGCCAGCAGCTGGAAAAGCGCTTCGGCAGAGCCTGATTTGACCGCGCACCGCCCGCAGCCCTATCGCTCGGCCGGGCGGCCACAAGGGCCGCCCCTACGCGGAAGCCACAGTCAAACCTAGGGCAATTCCGGCCCACCGCAGTCCGTGGCGGCCTTGCCCAGGCGGGTACAGCGCACTCGCTTCCAAGTTTGGCGGGGGCCGTGGGGGAAAACGCCGAAGAGACACAGCCCCGCGCCGTTTCGACAAAATCCGCCCGATAATTGGTATATATTGGATGCATCTTATAGATAGAAGGAGTGCATCCACATGCAAAAGACCAACAACCTGCAAGACCTGTTTCTGCTCCGCGCCCGCAAGTCCCACGCCAGCCTGACCGTATTTCTGATGAATGGCTATCAGCTCCGGGGACAGATCACGGGCTACGACGCCTTTGTGGTGGTACTTATGACGGGGGACAAGCAGCAGGTCATTTACAAGCACGCCATCTCCACCATTGTGCCGGAGCGGGCCATCTCTTTGGAGGCGGAGGGGGCGGCAGACTAAGGAGCTGCCATGAAGCAAGGAACCCTGATCAACCGAATTGTCATGCTGCTGCTGCTGGCGGCCGTCCTGGTGTATCTGGGCGTGTCCGCCTGGCGGAGCTTCCGCGATCCCTATACCCTGGTGCTGTCCTACGCCTACACTGTGGACGACAGTCTGGAGGCCACCGGCTTTCTGGTGCGGGAGGAGCGCGTGCTCGCCAGTCCCGGCGGGATTGTGGATCTGCTGCCCGAGGAGGGAGAGAAGGTCTCCCGCGGGGAGACGGTGGCCCTGCTCTACCAGAATGACTCCGGCCTGGCGCGGAAGGAGGAGCTACAGAGCCTGACCATGGAAAAGGAGCAGCTCCAATACGCCCTGGAGCGGACCCAGAGCGGCGGCGACTCCTCCCAGCTCAGCCAGCAGGTGATCGACGCCATCGTGGCCCTGCGCTCCTCGGTGTCCACCGGGGATCTCACCCGGCTGGAGGACGAGACCCTGCTGCTCAAGAGCCTGGTCTACAAGCGGGACTTTACCTTCAACGGCGGGGAAGAGGACGGCGATGCCGCCGCCGCCATCCAGTCCTCCATTGACGCGGTGGACGCCCAGATTGCGGCGCTGAGCGCCCAGGCCGCCCAGGACACCAGCCGCCTCACCGCCGGTCAGGCGGGGGTCTTTTCCGGGCAGACCGACGGCTATGAGAGCCTGCTCACCCCCGGTCTGCTGGAGACCATCACCCCCGGCCAGCTCAGCCAGCTCGACCGCCAGCGGCCCCAGCCGGACGCCGGCGCGGTGGGCAAGCTGATCACCGATGCCACCTGGTACTTTGTCTGCGCCATGGGCGAGGAGGAGGCCGGGCGGCTCATCGAGGGCCGCACCGTCACCGTCCGCTTCTCCCGGGACTGGTCGGGCGAGGTGGACATGAAGGTGGAGCGGGTAGGGGAGACCCCGGAGAACGGCCGGGTGGCCGTAGTGCTGTCCTCCGACCGCTATCTGTCTGAGACCACCCTGCTCCGAAAGCAGACGGTGGAGCTGGTCTTTGACAGTCAGACCGGCATCCGCGTGCCCACGCAGGCAGTGCGCGTGGAGGAGCGGACCGTCACCGACCCGGAGACGGAGGAGGAAAAGCAGGAGCTGGTCACCGGCGTGTACGTCCTGGTGGGCCAGCAGGCAGAGTTCAAGCCCGTCACCATCCTGGCCCAACTGGAGGATTTCGCCCTGGTGAAGTCCGCAGACGGCTCGGACGGCAAAAAGGCCCTGCGGGCCGGCGACGAGGTAATCCTCTCCTCGGTGGAGCTCTTTGACGGAAAAGTGATCACGCAGCCATAGACAGGGAGGTAATGACACATGTCCCTTGCAGAGCGCATTGCGCTGGTAAATGAGAAAATCGCCGCCGCCGCCCGGCAGGCGGGTCGGGAGCCGTCGGAGGTCACCCTGGTGGCGGCCACCAAGGTGCAGACCTCCGACACCATCCGGCAGGCCATTGCCGCCGGCGTCACCATCTGCGGTGAAAACCGGGTGCAGGAGATGACCGCCCACCTGGACGACGACGCCTACGCCGGCGCGGCCCTCCACTTCATCGGCCACCTTCAGACCAACAAGGTGCGGCAGGTAGTGGGCCGGGTGGAGCTCATTGAGTCGGTGGGCTCCGAGCACCTGCTGGAGGCCATCGAGGCCCAGGCCGCCAAGCTGGAGCTGGTACAGGACATCCTGCTGGAGGTCAACATCGGCGGGGAAGCGTCCAAGAGCGGCATTTCCCCGGAGGAGCTGTCCGCCCTGGCCGCCCAGGCGGTTGGCAGCCCCCATGTGCGCCTGCGGGGGCTCATGGCAATCCCTCCCGTGGCCGCCGGGCCGGACGGAAACCGCCCGTTTTTTGCAAAAATGCGTCAGCTTTATGTTGACATAAGAAGTCAGATGGATGATAATAAGACTAGCTTTGACTGTCTTTCCATGGGTATGAGCGGCGACTTTGAGGACGCCGTGCGGGAAGGGGCCACCCTGGTCCGGGTGGGTACCGCCCTGTTTGGGCCCCGTCCTCCCATGCACAAAGGATAGAACAAATTCGGGAGGTTACCGAAATGGGATTTTTAGATGAACTCAAGCGCCTGGCCCGCCCCTATGAGGACGAAGAGGAAGAGGAGGAGTTTGACGACTTCGAGCCCGTCTCCCGCAGTGAGCGCATGGACCGCACCGGCGGCGACCGCCTGGAGCGGAAGGCCCCCAAGGCCCAGGACAGCACCGGCCCCATCTTCCCCGTGGAGAACGAGCGCCGGAGCAACAAGGTGGTCAATATCCACACCACCACCCAGCTTCAGGTGGTGCTGGTCAAGCCCGAGCGCTTCGAGAACGCCAGCGAGATCGCCGACCACCTGCGGGAGAAGCGCACGGTGGTGCTCAACCTGGAGTCCACCAACAAGGATATCGCCCGCCGCCTGCTGGATTTCCTCTCCGGTGTGGCCTATGCCAATGAGGGCAAAATCAAAAAGGTGGCCATCTCTACTTATATTATTACGCCCTACAACGTGGATATTTTAGGCGATCTGATTGACGAACTGGAGAACAACGGGCTGTATTTCTGAACTGCTCTTCAGGACAGGAAAATGTCCGGGTTGTCCCGCCGGGAGTCCGGCGTTTCAAGCGTTTTGGCACCGCCAAAACACGGATGCCGGGCGAATCCACATTGCCCGGCAGATGCCAAAGAGGGGGTTCCCGCCCGATGCTCCGCATCGGGCGG
>NZ_JH417833.1:52718-56855 GCF_000239295.1 Flavonifractor plautii ATCC 29863 | reverse complement strand
CCGCCCGATGCTCCGCATCGGGCGGGGAAGACATGAACAAATCGGGGGAATGACGTTATGCTGACACCACAGGAAGTTTCCGAGCACGCCTTTGCCAAGGCGTCCTTCGGCGGCTATAACATGGCGATGGTGGATGAATTTCTGGACGTACTGACGGCGGACTACACCACGCTCTATAAGGAAAACGCCACCCTCAAGGCCAAGATGAAGGTACTGGTGGACAAGGTGGAGGAGTACCGCTCCACCGAGGAGGCCATGCGCAAGGCCCTGCTTACCGCCCAGAAGATGGCCGACGAGCTGGTGGCCCAGGCGGAGGCCAAGAAGGCCGAGCTGCTGAAGAACGCGGAGACGGAGGCCAAGGCCCGTATTGCGGAGCTGCAGCAGGACATCCGCAGCGAGCAGATGCGCCTCACCGCCGCCCAGAACGCCACCGCCGCCTATGTGGGCAAGCTCAAGGAGCTCTATCAGCACGAGATGGACTACCTCAACGGACTGTCCAAGCTCTCCGCCCCGGCGGAGCCTGTAGTGGACCAGGTTGCCTCTGCCGCCCAGGACATCTCCCAGAGCGTGGAGAAGCTGGTGGCCGGTGAGGCGCCGGAGGAGGACGCGGAGGACACGGTGGATCTCGGCGGCGGCGCCAAGGAGAAGGACGGCGGCCTGTATGCCGAGCTGCTGGAGCTGAGCCGTTCCCACGGTCCGGAGGAGGCTGAGGAGCCCACCGAGCCCACCCGCCGCATCGATTTTGACCACCTCCAGTTCGGCAAGGACTATGAAATCAAGTAAACCCCCTTGACAGAAGGGCATTTAACGGGTAAGATACTCGGAGACACGTTGTTTCGTGTCTCCGAGTATCTTTTATTTCGCAAAACGCCGAGAAGAGGACGAGTACCGTCCCCGCCCCTGCGCAGAGAGCCGCCGTTTTGGTGCAAGGCGGACAGGGAAGGGCTGGGAAGATCACCTCCGAGCGTCCCGCCGAATCCCCCCTGGGGCAGTAAGCGGGAACGGCTGGCCCCGTTACCGGCCTTCGAGGGGCCGCGGCACGCCGCGGCAATGAGAGTGGTACCGCAGAGGTTTGCGCCTTTGTCTCTTACAGGAGACAAAGGCGCGTTTTGTTTTTGCCAATTTCGGCAAGGGCGCACGCCTTTACACCAACCTGTTTTTATATCAAAGATAAAGGAGAACTGACCCATGGACTACAACCAGACCGTCCACCTGCCCCAGACCGACTTCCCCATGCGGGCGGGCCTGCCCAAGCGGGAGCCGGAGATGCTCCAGGAGATGTATGACCACGACCTCTACCACAAGATGGTGAAGCGCAACGAGGGCAAGCCCACCTTTGTCCTCCACGACGGCCCTCCCTACGCCAACGGCAACATCCACATCGGCACCGCCCTGAACAAGATCCTCAAGGATATGATCGTCAAGCACCGCAACATGACCGGCTGGTGCGCCCCCTATGTACCCGGCTGGGACACCCACGGCCTGCCCATCGAGTCCGCCGTTCTGAAGGACAAGAAGGTAAAGCGGGACGAGATGACCACCGCCCAGTTCCGCACCAAGTGCCGGGAATACGCCGAGAGCTACATCGAGAAGATGACCGGCCAGTTCCAGCGCCTGGGCGTGCTGGGGGAGTGGGAGAACCCCTATATCACCCTGCTGCCCGAGTTTGAGGCCAAGCAGATCGAGGTCTTTGGCAAGATGGCGGAGAAGGGCCTCATCTACAAGGGCATGAAGCCGGTGTACTGGTGCCCCTTTGACCAGACCGCCCTGGCCGAGGCCGAGATTGAGTACGCCGACGACCCCTGCACCACCATCTTCGTCAAGTTCCCCGTGGCCGACGACAAGGGCAAGCTGGGCCAGTATGCCGACCTGTCCCGCACCTACTTCGTGATCTGGACCACCACCCCCTGGACGATCCCCGGCAACTACGCCATCTGCCTCAACGCGGAGTTCGACTACGTGCTCCTCCAGGTGCCGGGCGGCGATGTGTACGTGCTGGCCCAGGATCTGGCCGAGAGCGTGTGCAAGGCCGCGGGCATTGACTACGCTGCCTGCACCGTGCTGGCCACCCTCAAGGGCAGCGCGTTCGAGCTGATGCGCGCCAAGCACCCCCTGTTCGACCGGGAGAGCGTCATCCTCAACGGCGAGCACGTCACCCTGGACGCCGGCTCCGGCTGCGTCCACACCGCCCCCGGCTTCGGCGCGGAGGACTTCCAGATTTGCCAGCAGTACGACAAGGCCGGCCTGACCCACATCGGCGTGCCCGTGCCCGTCAACGCCAAGGGCGTCATGACCGACGAGCGCTACAACGGCCAGTTCTACGCCAAGGGCAACGACATGGTGGTGGCCGATCTGGAGGCCGAGGGCTTCCTGGTGGCCAAGGAGAACATCACCCACTCCTACCCCCACTGCTGGCGGTGCAAGCACCCCATCATCTACCGGGCCACCGAGCAGTGGTTCTGCTCCGTGGACGCCATCAAGGACGCGGCGGTGAAGGCCTGCGACTCCATCCAGTGGAAGCCCGAGTGGGGCAAGGAGCGCATGACCTCCATGATCACCGAGCGCAACGACTGGTGCATCAGCCGCCAGCGCGTCTGGGGCGTGCCCATCCCCATCTTCTACTGCGAGGACTGCGGGGCCGATATCGTCACCCCCGAGACCATCGCCCACGTGGCCGCCCTCTTCCGGGAGCACGGCTCCAACGTCTGGTTTGACCGGGAGGCCGCCGAGCTGCTGCCCCAGGGCTTCGTCTGCCCCAAGTGCGGCAAGGCCCACTTCACCAAAGAGACCGACATCATGGACGTGTGGTTCGACTCCGGCTCCACCTGGGCCGCCGTGGCGGCCGAGCGCCCCTACCTCAAGTACCCCGCCGACCTCTATCTGGAGGGCGGCGACCAGTACCGCGGCTGGTTCCAGTCGAGCATGCTCACCTCCATCGCCGTGAACGGCGTGGCCCCCTACAAGCAGATCGCCACCCACGGCTGGACGGTGGACGGCGAGGGCAAGGCCATGCACAAGTCCCTGGGCAACGCCGTCTCCCCCGACGAGGTCATCAAGGACTACGGCGCGGACATGCTCCGCCTGTGGGTGGCCTCCGCCGACTACACCCAGGACATGCGCATCTCCAAGGACATCATGAAGCAGCTCTCCCAGGCCTACCTGAAAATCCGCAACACCGCCCGCTACATGCTGGGCAACCTGTGCGACTTCGAGCCCGACCGGGATCTGGTGCCGGCGGAAAACCTGATGGAGCTGGACCGCTACGCCCTGCACACCTTCAACGAGCTGGCCAAAACCGCCCGCGCCGCCTACGACCGCTATGAGTTCCACGCCGTCTACCGCGCCGTCTACAACTTCTGCGTGGTGGACATGTCCAACTTCTACCTGGACATCATCAAGGACCGGCTCTACTGCGGCGCCGAGGCCGAGCGCCGCTCCGCCCAGACCGCCCTGTACCACATCCTGGACGGCATGACCCGGCTCATCGCCCCCATCCTGGCCTTCACCTCCGACGAGATCTGGCACGCCATGAAGCACGCCCAGGGCGTAAACGCCGAGAGCGTCCTGTTCAACGACATGCCCGGCGACAACGCCGCCTTTGCCCTGGACGCGGCCGCCAAGGATCGCTGGGCGAAGCTGGTCAGCCTCCGCGACGCGGTGAACAAGGCCCTGGAGAATGCCCGTAACGCCGGCGTGCTCAAGAAGGCCCAGGACACCGACGTGACCCTCTCCGTGTCCGAGTCCGACGCCGCCTTCCTGGCCGGGGTGGATCTGGCCTCCCTGTGCATCGTCTCCAAGGTCACCGTCACCACCGGGGCCGTGGAGGGGGAGAAGAGCGAGGACTGCCTCATCCCCTGCACCATCGCCGTCGCCCTGGACGAGTCCCCCAAGTGCCCCCGCTGCTGGAACCACAGCGAGCACATCGGCGCCGACGGCCACCACAACCAGCTGTGCGACCGCTGCGCCGCCGTGGTGGGTGAGTAACCCCGCAGATGGAACAGACAGGACGCCGCAGCACTGCGGCGTCCTGTTTCTTTCATGCCCAGAGCCCGTATTTTGCCGTCCCGCACCGGCGGGCCGGCCGGCTTGCCGCCGCGCAGACTCTGTAGGGGCGGCCCTTGTGGCCGCCCGCGGGCG
>NZ_JH417833.1:45734-52623 GCF_000239295.1 Flavonifractor plautii ATCC 29863 | reverse complement strand
TAGGGGCGGCCCTTGTGGCCGCCCGCGGGCGGGGGTGGGCACCCGCCCCTACAAGCCTGTATTTTCTCCCTTCCCGTATAGCCACCCACCAGGGTGGCCCCGCTTGCCCCTTCAAGGCAATTTATCTTCTGTCCGCATCGGCCCCCTGGGCGGGGACAAGCCCCGCCCCTACGCCGCGGCTGCAGGGCGCGCCCGCGCAAAAGGACACGCCGCAGGCTATGCCTGCGGCGTGTCCTCCTCTTCTTCCGTTTTTTTCGTCAGGCTGCGGTAGGTCTCCCAATCCCGTTCGGCCTTCTCTGTCTGCTCCAGACCCTCATAGGCATCGGCACGGATGTCGTATGCCTTGGCGTACCCTGGATCCAGCTTGATGGCCTTGTTACAGCTTGTGACCGCCTCGCTGTATCGCTCCAGCCTGTTGAGAACAATTCCCACGTTCACATGATAAAGCGCCCTATCTCCCGCGAGTTTGACCGCCTTTCGGTGATCGGCCAGCGCCTTTTCTGTCTCCATCTGGGACAAGTATACAACCCCCCGGTTGTTATAGGCTCTTGCATAATTAGGGTCGATCTGGATGGCCTTTTGGTAGCTCTGCAGGGCCTCCTGTACCTCTCCAAGCCTTTCCTGCACATCTCCCAAGGTCGTATAGAGCTCCGCATCGGCCGGTTCCAGCTCCAGCGCCTTCTCATAATCGGCCTGGGCCCTTTTATACTCCTCCAGAGCTTGGTAAGCGCTGCCCCGCTCCCTGTAAAGCCTCTTGTCCCCCGGTGGCAGTTTGATTGCCCTGGTGAAGTCAAGGACAGCTTTGTCATACAGCTTCACAGTGGTAAAGCACAGGCCCCGATTGCGGTACACCTCCGAAGTCTCCTTTAGTTCCAGCGATCGGCTGTATTCCCGGATTGCCAGCTCTGTTTCTCCCAACCTTCTGTAGCAAAACCCCTTATACCAGTAGAGCTTGCTGTCCTCCATTCCCAACTCTTTGGCTTTCGTGAAGTCCTCCAGCGCCTGGGCATAGTCGTTGGCAAAATAGTAGAGCTTTCCCCGCTCCCAGTAGGCCTCCCCGTCCTCCTCGTCCAGCTCGATGCGACGGTCCAGCCGCTGAAGCTCCTCCCGCTGTTTGGCGTCCATGGCCCGGAGGATGGCGCTCTGGGTCTCGCTGGGGGTCTCCGCGGCCCGCAGCTTCTCCTGAAATGCCTTGACCTGCTCCTGATAGTCCCTCACCCGCTGCTCGGCCGCGCTTTCGATATGCTCGCAGGGGTCAGTATAGCCGAACCGCTGCCCCATCAGGTACATCATCTCGTCAAAGCCCTCAATGGGGATAAAGTATCCGCTGTGGCGCTCCACCACCTTCTGAATCTCCTCCGGCGGCTCGTCGTGGCGGTAGCACCAGTAGAGGCCGCTCAGGCACTCGGTCTCCTTCAGAAAGTCCATCAGGCTGTGGTCGCCCCCGGCATAGCCGATCACCACGGGGGTATAACGCTTGAAGGCCTCCCGCAGGATATCCTTCCACTGCTTCGACAGGCCGTTGACCTGCTCGGCCCGGTTGAGGGGGTCAAAGAACAGGCCCCGGTGGAGCTTGGCGATGATGGGCCGGCTGGTGTTGAAGTTGATGTACTGGGCCAGCAGCTCGTGGCTGATGACGATGGGCCTTTTATCCGTGTAGATAAACAGGGCGTCCTCCACCAGGCTGTCGAAATTGGTGGTGATCACCAGGTTGTTGCGCGTGTTGGCCAGCAGGGCGGCCAGGGGATAGTAGCCCAGGCTGGGCTGGGCGCGCTCCAGCGTCCGCTCCAGAAAAGCGGAGCCGTTCTGATAGTCCGGAAAAAAGCGCATGGCATAGAGGTCAAAATAGGCCCGGCTGGACGGCTTGGTCGAGCGCACCCCCAGCCGCTTTTTCAGCTCCTTGATCTCCTCCTTGGAGCATTGCTCCAAAATCTCCCCGTGCCACTGTTTGGCCAGTTCCTCCCCGGTGGGGATACCAGAGGTCTTGGAGGCCCCGGCGCCCAGGATGAAGCAGTAGCGCCGCTCGTTTTTACAGCCCTCCTCAAGGGTATTCAGGAACACATTTAACGAAAGGGTCCGCCTTTCATCCAACGCACTCACCACCTTTCGGCTTTTTGCCCCAGTATACCAGATTTTTCTTGTTTCTTCAATTGGAATCTACATCCGATCTTCCGGGTTGCCCCCGGCGGCAGGCCGTGATAAAATAGAACAAAACCGAAGAAAAGGAGCCCTTTGCCCATGTTATACGCCGTTCTCGTGGTGGCCCTGGTGGTACTGGACCAGGTGGTCAAGTTCCTGGTGCGGGCCAACATCCCCCTGGGGGGAGACGTCCCCTTTCTCCCCCATATTCTCCATCTCACCTATGTGCAGAACACCGGCGCGGCCTTCTCCCTGCTGGAGGAGCACACCTGGATTCTGACCATTGTGTCCCTGGTGGTGTCCGTCCTGCTGGTGGTGCTTCTGGTGAAAAAGGTCTTTCCCCGCCCCTTCGCCATGGCCGCCCTGTCCATGGTGCTGGCCGGGGCGGTGGGCAACCTGATCGACCGGGCCCTGCTGGGCTACGTCACCGACATGTTTGAGACCCTGTTCATGCGCTTTGCCGTCTTCAACGTGGCGGACATCTGCGTGGTGGTGGGTGGCATCGCGTTCTGCGTGTACTACCTCTTCTTCCACGGCAAGGAGGAGGGCCATGGAGCCGATTCTGCTGCGGGCTGACCGGGCGGGGGAGCGGGCCGACCAGCTCCTGGCCCGGCTGGTGCCGGAGCTGACCCGCTCGGCGGCCCAGCGCCTGCTGGAGGAGGGGGCGGTCACCCTCGGCGGCCGCCCGGTGAAAAAGAACTATAAGGCCGCCGAGGGCGACGTGCTGGAGGTGCGCCTCCCGGAGCCGGAGCCGGTGGACGTGCTCCCCCAGGCCATCCCCCTGGACGTGGCGTATGAGGACGCCGACGTGATTGTGGTCAACAAGCCGGTGGGCCTGGTGGTTCACCCGGCGGCGGGCCATCCGGACGGCACACTGGTCAACGCTCTGTTATATCACTGTGGCGAATCACTCTCCGGAATCAACGGAGCCCTCCGCCCCGGCATCGTCCACCGCATCGACCGGGACACATCGGGGCTGCTCATTGCCGCCAAGAACGACTTTGCCCACCAGGCCCTGGCCGCCCAGCTCCAGGATCACTCCCTTTACCGGGAGTACGAGGCGGTGTGCGTGGGCGGCCTGCGGGAGGACCACGGTACCGTGGACGCACCCATCGGCCGCCACCCCACCGACCGGAAGAAGATGTGCGTGGATTGGAAAAACGGTCGTCCGGCGGTGACTCACTGGACGGTGTTGGAGCGCTTCCCCGGCTATACCCATATTCAGTGCCGTCTGGAGACCGGCCGCACCCACCAGATCCGGGTGCATCTGGCCTCCATCGGCCACCCCCTGCTGGGGGACGTGGTATACGGGGCCAAGAAGCCCGTCCCCGGCCTGGCGGGCCAGTGCCTTCACGCCAGAAGGCTCTCCTTTGTCCACCCCCGCACCGGGGAGCGGGTCACGGTCGAGTGTCCGCTGCCTGCCTATTTTACCCAAGTGTTGACAAAGCTGCGCCATTTGGTATAAACTTTAGGATAACCGTAGAACAAATCGAATCGCAGGGGCGCTGGACGCAAGTCCGGCTGAGATCAGGGCGTATGGCCGCCCGTGTCCCTTAAACCTGATCCGGGTAATGCCGGCGTAGGAAGAGTATTCGACGATAGAGGTCGTTTCTCCCGTACCGCATTGCGCTGTTTCCGGTTTGCGCTGCGGTACATTTTTTAGGAGGAATGAGCTCTATGTCTGAACCTGTCACCACAAAAGCCCCTGGCCGCCGCCGTATGTATCTGCTGGTGCGGATGCTTTGCGAAGGCGGACTCATGATCGCCCTTGCCCTGGTGCTGGGGCTTCTCAAGGTATTTGAGCTGCCCCAGGGCGGCTCCATCTCGCTGGAGATGCTTCCCCTGCTGTTCTTCTGCGTGCGCTGGGGCATGGGAGGCGGCTTCATCGCCTGCTTTGCCTTCGGCGTACTCCAGGTATTCATCCAGGGCGCGGTAAGCTGGGGCTGGCAGTCCATCCTGCTGGATTATGTGCTCGCCTTCGGTGTTATGGGCATCGCCGGCCTGGGCCGTGGCAAGCCCCACGGCATCTTCTGGGGCAGCGTGCTGGGCGGAGCCGCCCGCTTTGTTGTCCACTATATCAGCGGTATCACCATTTACAAAATTCTGGCCCCCACGGAGATCTTCGGCACAGTATTCGACAATCCCGCCCTCTACTCCCTTATCTACAACGGCAGCTATGTCGGGATTGACCTTGTCCTGTGTCTGGTGATTTTTGGCATTCTCTATGCACCGCTGAAAACGTATATGACGGGGGCCGATCTGAGAAGGTAAGGTGTGAATCAGTTGGGCAAATTCAACGGCGTGCTGCTGGTCAGCGATTTTGACGACACCCTCTACGGGGAGGACATGCGCATCACCCGGGAAAATGTGGAGGCCCTGACCTACTTTACCCGGGAGGGGGGCACCTTCACCGTGGCCACCGGCCGCGCCCGCCCCAACTTCGCCCCCCACGCCAGCCACATACCCATCAACGCGCCGGTGATTCTGTCCAACGGCTCCGCCCTGTACGACTTCCGGACAGGGGAGATGATTTACGAGACCTTTCTGCCCGACCGGGTGCGGGAGGATCTCCAGCAAATGGCCCGGGCCATTCCCACCATCGGCTTTGAGGCCTACCACCACGACGCCATCTACGTCTACCAGCCCAACGCCGTCACCCAACGCCACCTGGAGCGGGCGGGCATGACCGCCCGGGAGGTGCCCATTGCGGATATCCCCCTGCCCTGGAGCAAGGTCATTCTCCAGCAGGACTATGAAACCCTCCTGCACACCCAGCGCTACCTGCTGGAGCGGTGGGGAGAGCATTACGAGGTGATCTTCTCCAACCGGGTGCTGCTGGAGCTGACCCGGAAGGGGAGCAGCAAGGGCGGCATGGTGCAGTACCTGGCCCGCCGCCTGGGCATCGACGCCCAGCACATCTACTGCGTGGGGGACAACCAGAACGACATCCCCATGCTGGCCGTCTCCGCCATCCCCTTCGCCCCCGCCAACTGCGCCCCCGAGGTCAAGCAGTGGGGCGCCCGTATCCTGGGCGCCTGCGAGGAGAGCTGCGTGGCGCAGATTGTGGATATCCTGGATCATATTTACGCGTAAACATGTGCGCCGCCCGCCGGAACTCCGGCGGGCGGCGCGTACTTTCTTGCTTGTACCCTGTTGTATTGCGTGGACGGCCGCCCGTCTAAAGGGCCTCCATCGCCCCGGCCAGCAGCAGGGCGTAATCGGGCAGCCCGTCCAGGGGTGCCCGCTCATCCACCGAGTGGGCGTCCAGAATGTCCGGCCCGGCGGAGGCCATGACCAGCCCCGGGGCCTTGGCCCGGAACACCGACGGCTCCAGCCCCACGTGGACGGCGGAGAGCTCCAGCGTCCGGCCGGTCTGCTCCCGCCACACCCGGCCCAGCACCGCCGCCAGGGGGTTGGCCCGGTCGCCGGGCCAGCCGGGGTAGCCGGTGACGGACAGGGAGAACCCGTGGGCCGCCCCCAGGGCCATGTGCCGGCCAGCCAGCTCCGCCTCCCACTCCGGCCGGGCGGAGCGCAGGAAGGCGCACACCTCATAAACATCCCCCTCGGTCCCGGCCCGGCCCAGGTTGGCGGAGGCCCCCACCGTACCGGGGAAGGCCGGCTCCATGGCGTACACCCCGTGGTACAGCCCCATCAAAAAGGCCAGGACGTGGGCCTGGAAGGCCGGCGTCCACGCCCGCTCCGGCCTCTCCGCCGGGGCGCAGGCCACGGTCAGGCCGGGATCGGCCGCCCGGTAGTCGGCCAGGGCGCCCCGCAGGGGGGAGAGGTCGGGCTCCGCGGGGCAGAATACCACTGCCTCGGCCTGGGCGGGGATGGCGTTGTGGGTCAGGCCCCCGGAGAGGGAGGCGATCCGCCCGCCGGGCAGCCCGGCCAGATAGGCGGCCAGCAGCTTGATCGGGTTGGCCCGGCCCCGGTTGATGTCGTCGCCGGAGTGGCCGCCCCGGCCGCCGGAGAGGGTGAGCCTCCAGGCGGGGAGCGCCGGGGCCGGCCCGGCGTCCAGCGGGGCGGCCCAGGTCTCCCGCCTTCCGCTGGCCGAGCCCACCACCGCCCGGCCCAGGTGAAAGCCGTCGGTGTTGAGCAGGTATTCCGCCCCGGCCAGCCAGTCGGGCGCCACCTCCTTGGCCCCCTCCAGCCCCACCTCCTCGGCGGTGGTGAAGAGCAGGCGCAGGGGCCCGTGGTTCACCGCCCCGGTGGACAGGAGCCACAGCGCCGCCGCGTTGCCCAGGTGGTTGTCCGCCCCCAGGGAGGAGCGGCCGTCCGAGCGGAGGAAGCCCCCCTCCTCCACCACCGTCACCGGGTCGGTGAGGGGGTTCCAGCCGCTGCCCGGCCGGACGGCGCACACCATGTCCAGGTGGCCCTGGAGGATCAGGCGGGGGGCGCGTCCCCGGCCCGGCGCGGGGGGCACGTCGGCCATCCGGTTGCCCGCCCCGTCCCGGACGGGGGAGAGGCCCAGCCCCCGCAGGTATGCGTCCAGCTCCTCCCCGGCGGCCTCCTCGTGCCGGGAGGGGCGGGGGCGGCGGGAGAGGATGCGGAAGGTGTGTACGATGCCCCGGGTGATGGCCTCCCGGCCCCCCAGGCGCTCCAAAAGCGTCATATGCAATCCCTTCTTTCGGGGGTATTCTACCACATCTCCGCCCGCCGCGCCAGGACTAGGCCTTGTTTGAAAAATAGCAATATGGCCAGCGGCGAGGAATTTTACCCGCTGGCAAGCAATTTTTTCGCAGGAATCCTG
>NZ_JH417833.1:0-45724 GCF_000239295.1 Flavonifractor plautii ATCC 29863 | reverse complement strand
GCCGCCCATTTGGGCGGCGGCCGTCTCGCGCGCATGGAGACTAGCGGGGGACATAGACCAGCTCGGTCATGCCGTTGTGGACGGCGGTATGGAGCAGATGGAGCTTCCGCTCCTCCGCCAGCGCCCCGAACAGCGAAACGCCGCTCCCCTTTGAAAACTAGTTCCGCCTAGCCGACCTTACGGCCATGACAAGCTGTACAGCCCCATACAGGCCGCAGAGCAGGAGAATTGTGTCCTCATAGGCGTGAAAAAAGATCGATTTAATCCCAGTCAGCCCCCAAAGAGTCAGAAGAGCAAGGAGAAGCCTGTTCTTGTGCCGGTAACCCGCACAGACCGTGATGCTCAGACTGACAATGGGACAGGGCATAATATGTGTCACCATTTGCGGAAAGGCGTTTCCCAGAAGGAGGGAGACGAGGGGGTAAAGCAGCCAGAGCAGCAGAAGCAGGGCCTGCACGGCGGTGGGTTTTTGGAGCGTATCCGCTCCGTTGTGCCTGCTCTCATACAGGAACAGAATGCCGAAGAGCAGATAGAGCGGAAGCGCAAAATACTTCTGGATAGGTTCTGATCCATAACGGGCGAAAAAAGCGAGACCGATCCACAAGTTTGCGATTCCGAGGGCAAACTTTGCCGCCCATGGTGCCTTTTGGGTGTAGGACAGCGCGAACATAATCAGGAGAACGAGCAAGAGGACGATTTGCAGGCCCCATGTATCCATATTATAGGCCCCGATTACCTTCCAGAAGATCTGTGCGTCCAATTTGCCGCACCTCCAAATTGCGATATTGTTTATTGTAGCATATCGGAGGGATGTGCTCAACGGGGAAGTCCCCGCTGTCCAAGATTGCGCGGCGGGGCGGGATATGATATAATTTAATATCTGACCAAAGAATGGGGGGAGAGACATACTCAAGCTGCTGCTGGGCCGGGCGGGGACGGGAAAGACCCGGGCTCTGCTGGAGGCCATGGCCGCCGGGGACGGGCGGCCCCAGATCCTGATCGTCCCCGAGCAGCACTCCCACAGCATGGAGCGCCAGCTCTGCGCCATCGGAGGCAGCCGGGTGTCCCTCTTCGCCGAGGTGCTCTCCTTCACCCGGCTGGCCAACCGGGTGTTCTCCGTGTACGGCGGTTTAGCCGCCCCGGCGCTGGACGGGGGCGGCCGCCTGCTGCTGCTGTGCGCCGCCCTCAAGTCGGTGGCCCCGGAGCTGCGGGTGTACCAGCGCCCCTCCCGCAAGCCCGCCTTTCTCTCCGGCCTGCTGGCCACGGTGGACGAGCTCAAGACCTGCCGCATCACCCCGGAGCAGCTCTGGACCGCGGGGGAGGAGAGCGGCGGCGGGGAGGGGGACAAGCTGCGGGACCTCTCTCTCATCTACGGCGCCTACGAGGCCATGACCGCCCGCCAGGGGGCCGACCCCCGGGACCGGCTGACCCGGCTGGCGGAGGCGCTCACCCGGGAGGACTGGGCGGTTGGGAAGGACTTCTACCTGGACGCCTTCACCGACTTCACCCCCCAGGAGCGGGCGGTGCTCTCCGCCCTGCTGGGGAAGGCCAATTCCGTCACCGTGGCCCTCACCTGCGACAAGCTGGAGGAGGACGAGGGGGGCGCGGGGATCTTTTCCCCCGCCCGCCGCACCGCCCGCCAGCTCCTCCGGCTGGCCCAGGAGCGGGGCGTTTCCCGGGAAATTGAGGTGCGCGCCGGCGGGGCCGGGCCCAAGACGGCGGCCCTGGCCCACCTGGAGGGCCAGCTCTTTGCCACCCGGCCCGCCCCCTATGAGGGCGCGGCGGAGGAGCTCACCATGCTGAAGGCCAACAGCCCCTACTCCGAGGTGGAGTGGACGGCGGCGGAGATTTTGCGCCTGGTGCGGGAGGAGGGGTACCGCTTCCGGGACATCGCCGTGTGCGCCCGCAGCCTGGAGGGCTGCGGCTCCCTCGTCGAGACCATCTTCGCCCGGTACGGCGTGCCCGTGTTCCTCAGCCGGATGAGCGACATTCTGCAAAAGCCCATTCTGGCCCTCATCACCTCCGCCCTGGAGGCCGCGTCGGGGGGCTACCGCTATGACGACGTGTTTCGCTATCTGAAAACCGGGCTCACCGGCCTGTCGGCGGAGGACGTGGATCTGCTGGAGAACTACGTGCTCAAGTGGAGCTTGGAGGGGAGCGCCTGGACGGGGGCGCGGGACTGGGCGAACCACCCCAGGGGGTATGGCCTGCCCTTCTCCGAGGTGGACCGGGCCCTGCTGGCCCGGCTCAACACGCTGCGGCGGCAGGTGGCCCAGCCCCTGGAGGGCCTGCGGAAGAACCCGGACAAGACGGGCCGGGGGCAGGCGATCGCCCTCTACACCTTTCTGGAGGCGGCGGGGGTGCCGGAGCGGCTGGCCCAGCGCACCGAGGAGCTGAACCGCCGGGGGCAGGCCGCGCTGGCGGAGGAGTATGCCCAGCTCTGGGAGATCCTCTGCGGCGGCCTGGAGCAGTGCGCTCAGATCCTGGGGGACGCCCCCATGGAGCTGGACGAGTTCTCCAAGCTCTTTGCCCTGGTGCTCTCCCAGTACGACGTGGGCTCCATCCCCGTGTCCCTGGACCGGGTGAATGTGGGCGACATGCCCCGCCTGGCCCACCGGGCCTGCCCGGTGGTGTTCCTGCTGGGGGCGGACGACGGGGCCATCCCCGCCGCCGCGCCGTCGCCGGGCCTGCTCAACGACGACGACCGGAGCCTGCTGGCCTCCTACGGGCTGGAGCTGGCCCCCCGGCTGTCCGACAAGCTGTACCGGGAGATGACCATCGTCTACGAGACCTGCGCCCTGCCCCAGCGGCGCTTCTATGTGAGCTGGGCGGCGGCCGGGCCCGACGGGGAGGAGCGGCGGCCCTCCTTCCTCCAGTCCAAGCTGAATTTCCTGTTCCCTCAGGCCCGGCGGGTGGAGGAGGGGCGGCTGGACGGCTCCTTCCGGCTGGCGGCCCCCCGGCCCGCCCTGGAGCTGGCGGGGCGGTTCCCCCAGGCCGGGGCGGCCCTGCGCGCCCTGCCGGAATACGCCCCCCTGGTGGAGCGGATGGAGCGGGCCGCCCGGATGGAGCGGGGGCGGCTCACCCGCCCGGCGGTGGACGCCCTCTATGGGAGGCGGGTGCCCATGTCCGCCTCCCGGATGGACAAGTACAAGTCCTGCCACTTCTCCTATTTCATGCAGTACGGCCTGAAGGCCGAGCCCCGGCGGGCCGCCGGGTTCCAGGCCCCGGAGTACGGCACCTTCGTCCACTATGTGCTGGAGCACGTGCTGCGGGCCTGCCGGGAGCGGGGTGGCGTGAAGGAGGTTCCGGCGGAGGAGCTGCGCACCCTGGCCCAGGCGGCGGTGGAGCGGTACGTCAGCGAGGAGCTGGGCGGGCTGGAGCACGAGACCGCCCGCTTCCGCTATCTGTTCCGGCGGCTGCTCAAATCGGTGTACGCCGTGGTGGACAACGTGGCGGAGGAGCTGCGCGCATCCCAGTTCCAGCCTATTTCCTTCGAGCTGGGCTTCGGCGCGGGGAAGGATCTGCCTCCGGTGGAGCTGAGTGTGGACGGCATGACGGTCAGCATCTCCGGCTTCGTGGACCGGGTGGACGGCTGGGAGCACGATGGGCGGCTCTATCTGCGGGTCGTGGACTACAAGACGGGGCGCAAAACCTTTGATCTGACGGATATCTGGAACGGCATGGGCCTTCAAATGCTGCTCTACCTGTTCACCCTGGAGCGAGAGGGGGAAGCGCTTTACAACCGGGAGATCATCCCGGCCGGCGTGCTCTACCTGCCCGCCCGGGACGCGGTGGTCGCGGGCAGCCGGGCCATGAGCGAGGCCGAGCGCCGGAGAAAGGTGGACGCCGAGCTGCGGCGGCGCGGCATTGTGCTGGACGAGCCGGAGGTGCTCGCCGCCATGGAGGAGCCGGGGGAGGCGGGCATCCGTTTCCTGCCCGTGAAGGTGAACAAGGCCGGGGCCATCACCGGCGAGGCGCTGGTCTCCGCCGAGCGGCTGGGCAAGCTGGCCCGGCACACCGGGCGGATTCTGGAGGAGATTGGCCGGGAGCTGGCCGCCGGCAACATCGCCGCCGACCCCTTCTGGCAGGGGCCGGATCACAATGCCTGCCAGTGGTGCGAGTACGCCGCCGCCTGTCACTTCGAGGAGGGCCGGGGCGGCGACCGACGGCGCTTCCTGCCTGCCGTCAGGGGCGAGGAATTCTGGCAGGCGGTTGCGAAAGAGCAAGTATGAGTTGGGAGCCCAGATACAGCCCGGAGCGGAACTGTTCGTCGCTCTCGATGGCGGAGAGCTTGCACAGCTCCGACCAGAAGTCGTCCAGGAACGCGGCGGAGAAGCCCTTTCCAAGGCGGGTCATGTAAGTATCGACAACGGCAAGCTGCTTGCGGTATTCTGGAGAAGTCTCATGGGTCATCAACTGCTGTAATTCTAAGAGATCAAACATGATAGAACCTCCTTTTGTTGAGAATAACTCCACATGTCAAGAGAGGAGCGGAAAATGGCCACTTTTGAGGAGCGGCTTACAAAGCTGCGTACGAAAGCAGGGGTGTCACAACAGGCGATCGGGGATGCCTTGAACGTGTCCCGCTGGGCAGTTCACAATTATGAGGCGGGGAAAAACCGGCCGGATTTTGATGGCCTGATCGCCCTGGCCGACTATTTCGACGTCTCCCTGGATTATCTGGTCGGACGCTCCGACCGCCGGGAGCGCAACCCGTAGGGGCGGCCCTTGTGGCCGCCCGCAGTCAGGAGCAGGCCCGGCCCTGTTGGAATTGCAATCGGTCAAACATAGCAATAGATGCCTCTGAACAGGAACAAATTGAGCCTGTTGATAAATTGGGGGAATCATTATGACGTTTGGACAGAGACTGGGCATGCTGCGGAAAGAAAGAGGTTATACGCAAAAGACCTTTGCACAGGAGCTGAGCGTAACAGAGCGGTGTATTCGGGCCTATGAAAATGAGACGCGCCATCCTGATTACTTTGGCCTGATCGCCCTGGCCGATTATTTCAATGTCTCCCTGGACTATCTGGTCGGACGCTCCGACCGCCGGGAGCGCAACCCGTAGGGGCGGCCTTTATGGCCGCCCGCGGGCGACCACAAGGGTCGCCCCTACGCCGTTATGTACTGGGGCGGGTCCCCTGCTGGATGTACCCCTGTAGATGGGGGCTGACTCTAGGCCTTGTTTGAAAAATAGCAATATGACCAGCGGCGAGGAATTTTGCCCGCTGGCAAGCAATTTTTTCGCAGGAATCCTGGCGGATTTCAAGGAAAAATTGGGCCGTCCAGAGGGCAAACGGCCCGGCGATTGGGCGTGTTGACTATTTTCAAACAAGGCCTAGCCCACCGCCTCCCAGATGCCCAGCAGCACCAGCAGCGCGCCGGAGAGGGGGAGGGCGTATTTGCCCAGCAGCCGCCCGGCCAGCTTATCCCCCAGGGCGCGGCCCAGGGGGAGGGCGGCCAGGGTGACCAGGAAATTCGCCAGGGCCGCCCAGCCGGGGGCGATACCGGACACCCCGGCGGCCACGCCGATGCCCGCGTTGTTCACCGCCAGGGCGGCGGCCAGGGAGACGCACCCCCAGAGGGTGGCGGCCCGGTTTTCCCCTTCCGCCTCCCCGGCGGGTCCCAGGCGGCGCAGCCAGTCCAGCACGAACCACGCCCCGATGCCCACCAGCACCAGCCCGCCCAGCAGGTTGGGCAGCGGCCCGCTGAGCACCCGGGCGGCCCCGGCCCCCAGGAGCAGGGAGGCCCAGGTGATCAGGGTGGTGAGGGCGGCGATAATCAGGCTGTGGGACAGGGAGACCCGCACGCCCTTCACCGCGTAGCCCATGGAGAGAATTACAGTATCCAGATTACAGGCCGCGGCAAACAGGACCGCGGCCAGAAGCAGCGAAAGCCATTCCATAGCACTCCTCCTATTCCGTCCATCCTATGCCGGGTGTGAAACAGGGGTGCCGAGGGTGGCTTTTCACCGGAATTTATGCTATACTGGATTTTACTATCTGTGAAACGGAAAGGGAGACTGCCCCATGAGCGCCAAGGAAGAATTTATCGAGATCTACCGGGAGAACATCCGGCGGGACGGGGCGGATGCCCTGCTGGACTACCTGGAGCACAAAAGCGATTTTTTCACCGCCCCGGCCTCGGCCCGGTTCCACGGGGCCTACGCGGGCGGCCTGTGTGAGCACAGCGTCAATGTCTACCACTGCCTGACCGCCTACCTGGAGCGGGAGCGGGTGAAGGAGCTGTACGGCCTGGAGTACCCGGCGGAGAGCGCCGCGCTGGTTTCACTGCTCCACGACGTGTGCAAGACGGGCTGCTACAGGGAGGGCTCCCGCAACGTGAAGGGCCCCGACGGCAAGTGGCAGGCGGTGCCCACTTTTTTCTACGAGGACCCCCTGCCCTACGGCCACGGGGAGAAGAGCGTCTACATCCTCTCCGGCTTCCTGCGCCTCACCCGGGAGGAGGCCATGGCCATCCGCTGGCATATGGGCTTCTCCGGCGACGAGGACAAGCGGCTGGTGGGCCAGGCCCTCCAGCAGTATCCCCTGGCCTTCGCCCTCAGCGTGGCCGACATGGAGGCCACCTATTTCCTGGAAAAGGAGGAGAGCTGATCCATGGCAAAGCGCGAAAACGACCTGGGCCGCGATCCCATCGGCAAGCTCCTCCTGCGGCTGGCGGTGCCCACCGTCACCGCCCAGTTGGTCAACGCCCTCTACAACATCGTGGACCGCATCTACATCGGGCACATCCCCGGTGAGGGCGATCTCGCCCTCACCGGCCTGGGCATCTGCTTCCCCGTGATTCTGTTTGTCTCCGCCATCTCCGCCCTGGTGGGCATGGGGGGCGGCTCCCGGGCGGTGGTGCGCATGGGGGAGGGGAAGCTGGACGAGGCCAACAAAATTCTGGGCAACTGCACCCTGCTGCTGATGATCCTGGGCCTGGCCGCCACCGTGGTATTCCAGCTCTGCAAGGAGCCCATGCTCTACCTCTTCGGCGCTACGGAGAACACCATCGGTTACTCCATGGACTATTTGAATATCTACCTCTACGGCTCCATTTTTGTGGAGCTGGCCCTGGGCCTGAACTTCTTCATCACCTCCCAGGGCTTCTCCACCGTCGGTATGGCCTCGGTGATTATCGGCGCGGTGGTCAATATCGTCCTCGACCCCATCCTTATCTTCGGCCTGAATATGGGCGTAAAGGGCGCGGCTCTGGCCACCATCACCGCCCAGGCCGTCTCCGCCGTGTGGGTGGTGCGCTTTTTGTGCGGCAGGCGCACCAAGCTGCGGATTCAGCGGCGGCTTCTCCGTCTGGATGCCAAGGTGCTGGCTCCGGTGCTGGCCCTGGGGCTCTCACCCTTCATTATGCAGTCCACCGAGAGTCTGGTCAACATCGCCTTCAATTCCTCCCTCAAGACCTACGGAGGCGACCCGGCGGTGGGCGCCATGACCATCTGCTCCAGTATCATGCAGGTCTTTTCCCTTCTGTTTCAGGGCCTGTCCCAGGGGGCCCAGCCCATTGTGGGCTATAATTACGGCGCCGGGCAGTTGGACCGGGTCAAGCGGACCTTTCGCCTGCTCTTTTTCTCCTCCCTGTGCTTTAGCTGTGCCGCCTGCGCCGCCCTGGAGCTCTTTCCGGGCCTGTTTGTCTCGCTGTTTAACGACAAGCCGGAGCTGGTGGAGATCGCCGTCTGGGCGCTGCACATCTATGCCGCCGGTATGTTCATGCTGGGGGTGCAGTTCTCCTGCCAGCAGACCTTCGTGGCGCTGGGCCAGACCCGCGTCTCCCTCTTTCTAGCCCTGCTGCGTAAGGTGATCCTGCTGATTCCCCTGATCCTGCTCCTGCCCCGCTTCCTCAGCGACCAGGTTTTCGCCGTGTTTCTGGCCGAGCCGGTGGCCGATATCCTGGCCGCCACCACCACCGGCGCTATCTTCTTCTGGCGCCTCCCCCGCATTCTCGAAAAGCGGCGCCTGGAGCTGGAGCACAGGCCCATCTAACCCCAAAAAGGGGGGCGTTCCCTACGGGAACGCCCCCCTTTTTATGGCTCCAGGCCCAGCAGCTCCAGAACACCAACCTCCAGCGCCCGGGCCAGGTGGACCAGCTCATAGTCCGCCACCACCCGCTCCCCGGTCTCCATCCGGCTGATGGCCTTTTGGGTCAGCCCCAGCCCGTCCAGTTGGAGCCGGACTGCGAGCTGCTCCTGGCTCAGCCCCGCCCGGTCTGTAGATCTTCAAGCTCCGCACCCCGTTTATCCCAAAGATAGATAACCTCAGTTGACAGTATCACGGGGGCTCTGCGATGATTATTCCAAACATGACTAAGCAAAGTAAAAAATTTGATTTTTCCTCATAAGAAGAGCTCCCGCCCTCTTGTCACCGCAAAAAAAGCGTGCTATAGTGGCTCTACCGATAAAAGGAGGAATGGAATCATGCACACACTTCCCAAGCGCGCCCTGGCTGTCGCCTGTGCGGCAGCCCTGTTGGGTAACGGCACCTCCGCCCTGGCCGCGGAGTCCGTCCCCGCCTCCGCCCCATCCACCGCCATCTCCGTCCAACTGGACGGCCGGAATCTGTCCTTCCCTGACGCCGCACCTGAGGCGAGGGACGGCCGCACCTTCCTGCCTGTGCGCACCGTGTTTGAGGCCATGGGGGCCGAGGTGAGCTATTCCCCCGCCGCTCAGACCATTACCGCCGTTCGGGACGGCACCACCGTCACCATGGCCCTGGGCGGCACAACAGCCACCGTGGAGCGCAGCGGCGTCACCACCCACATCCCCATGGACGCGGCCCCCTACGCCCACGACAACCGCACCTATGTGCCCGTACGCTTTGCCGCTCAGGCCTTTGGCTGCGCCGTGGGCTGGGACGCCGGCGACCGCACCGTGATCCTCATTGACATGGAAAAGCTGGTGGAGGAGACCCTATCCAAGTATGACTTTACCTATCTGGAAAAATACCTGGCATACGGCCAGAAGTACCGCACGGGAATCTGGGACATGAACGCCGACTTTGACGCCTCTCTGGACATGACGGGCCTTCTTCTGGGAAGTACGGCGGAATCTGCGCCCATTACCCTGGACGGCACTCTGGAGGGCGTCATGGCCGGCGGCGCGAAGATGGACGCCGCTATGGGCCTGACTATGGACCTGCGCCCCTTCCTGAAGGCTCTGACGGATGGCCAGAACGGAGGTATGAGCGCCAGCGATACCGAGTTGTTGGATGCCCTTGCCGAGGAAGGTATCCATATGGAGCTCCGGGGCGATCTGGAGGCCGGACAGCTCTATATCAGCCTGGGCGGAGCATTTTTGGAGCAGGCCGCCGGCCTGCCCGCCGACACTTGGTACTCTATGGATATGAGTGCCATATATGAGGACATGGGGTTGGACTACGGTGCCCTCATGGAGATGACCACCGGCGACGTGGACTATACCGCCCTGCTGTCCCTGCTTCTCTCCACCGTGGAGCCCAATGACAAGGACACCGCCTATTCCGAGCTGACCCAGGCCGTAGATTTGGCCGCCCAGCTCCTGCGGGACGACGCCTGGGCGGTCAGCGGGAACGACCGCATCCTTCACTACGCCCTGGAGCAGGACGGCGTGGCCGCCGACTTCACCTTCACCCTCACCATGCGGGGAGATGACGTATCCGCCTATGACCTGTCCGTAGAGCTCTCCGCCGATGTCGACGGTTCCGCTCCCATGTCCATCTTCCTCCAGGAGTCCATGGACGCCGACGGCAGGATGGAGGCCTCTATGCAGTGTGATGCCGCCGGTCTGATGGACTTGGAATTCTCCATGTCCGGCCGGTACACCGAGGGCAAGACCGCCCCTGAAACCGAGCCTCCCAAGGGGGCCGTGGTGGTGGATCTGACCGCCCCCGAGGCCCCCGCCGACCCGGTTCCCACCTCTGGGGATCCAGCCGAGGTGGTCATTGATAAGATTTACACCACCGGCGGCGGCTTTATCGGCGTCACAGAGGGCTGATTCCAGAGCAGGGGCTCTCCGGGTAAGCCGGAGTGCCCCTGCTCTCTCCCCGGCGGGGTGCTGATTTTACCTGATGTTCTGTGCATTTTTCACGAAAATCCTCTTGACTTTCCCCTCCCATACTCGCATGATATAGATGGATTTTACCCGTCCGGCCTCCCTGCACACCGGACGGGACCAAACAAAGGAGTGTGAGTATGATGCAAGAAACCATGCTGCAGGAAGTGATGACGGCCCCCAGGGAGATCCGGTTTGACAGGGTGCCCGTTCCCACGGCCGGGCCCGGGCAGGTGCTGGTGAAAATCAAGCGCATCGGCATCTGCGGCTCCGACATCCACGTATACCACGGCAAGCACCCCTACACCAAGTACCCGGTCACCCAGGGCCACGAGGTCTCCGGCCAGGTCGCGGCGCTGGGGGAGGGAGTCACCCAATTCCAGGTGGGTCAGCGGGTGACCATTGAACCCCAGGTGTACTGCGGCGAATGCTACCCCTGCACCCACGGCAAGTATAACCTCTGCGAGAACCTGAAGGTTATGGGCTTTCAGACCACCGGAACTGCCAGTGAATACTTCGCGGTGGACGCCTCAAAGGTGACGGCGCTGCCTGCGGGAATGAGCTATGACGAGGGCGCCATGCTGGAGCCTCTGGCCGTCACGGTGCACGCCGCCAGGCGGGCGGGGGACATAGCGGGCAAGAAGGTATGCGTGCTGGGCTGCGGCCCTATCGGCATTCTGCTGGTTCAATCCCTGAAGGCCTTTGGCGCGGCCGAGGTCATGGCCACCGATATCTCCGACTATCGGCTGGAGCTGGCCCGCACCTGCGGAGCGGATTACGCTGTCAACACCAAAACCCGCCCCTTTGGCGCGGCTCTGACGGAGTGCTTCGGCCCCGACAAGGCGGACATCATCTACGACTGCGCGGGCAATGACACCACCATGGATCAGGCCATCCAGAACGCCCGGAAGGGAAGCGTCATCATCTTGGTTGCGGTGTACGCTGGCCTGGCCCACTGTGATCTGGCCAAGCTCAACGACTCCGAACTGGATCTGAACACCACCATGATGTATCGCCACGAGGACTATGTGGATGCCATCCGCTTTGTACGCGAGGGCATGGTACAGCTCCAGCCCCTGATGAGCAGGCATTTTGCCTTTACCGACTATCTGGCCGCTTACGAGTACATCGATACGCACCAGGAAACCACCATGAAGGTCCTCATCGACGTGGACCCCAGCGACGACTGAGGAGGGGAGCTCCGTGAGCATTGCAGAGCATGTAACCGGCCTACAGCACCTGGGGCTTCCCACCGCCGCGCTGGACGAGACCGCCGCTTTTTATGAGTCCCTTGGCTTTGTCCGGGCCCACAGCACTGTCAATCCCGGCACGGGGGAGCGGGTGTGCTTTCTCACCTGCGGCGGCCTGTGCATCGAAACCTACGAGTGCGCCGCGCCCGCCCGCCGGCCCGGAGCCATCGACCACCTGGCCCTGGACGTGGACGACATTGAGTCCGCCTGGGAGGAAGTGCGGATGGCCGGCCTGGCCCCGTTGGAAGATGCCATTCAGTTCCTCCCCTTCTGGGAGAACGGCGTGCGCTTTTTCAACCTACTGGGCCCCAACGGAGAGACGGTGGAGTTCAGCCAGAGGCTGTAGGCCGCGCAGCGTCTGGCTGCGACTGGTCAGTTCGGCGATATCTGACTCATTTCTTTGTGCAAAATTAGAGAATTTGCCTGACCCCCTTGCCAAGGGGCCCCTTTATAGACTATAATGTATATATGTTACAACAATCCAATCTAGTTAAAGCAATGACTGTAAAAAGAGAGGAAGGGATCGTGCCATGCTGGAAGACAAGAGACTGGATAAGGATGTGCCTATTCCCCTGTATTTCCAGCTTGAAAAGCTGATCCTGGAGGAGATCGACAACGGAAATTACCCGGTGGGGAGCATGATTCCCACCGAAATGGAGCTCAGCCAGATGTTCGGCATCAGCCGTACCACCGTGCGCCAGGCCATCTCCGACCTGGTGCGGGAGGAGCACCTGTACCGCATCAAGAGCAAGGGCACCTTTGTGGCCCACCCCAAGCTGGTACAGGGCTTCATTCAGAGCATCCAGTCCTTTGACGACGACGTACGCAGCACCGGCCGTACCCCCAGCACCGAGGTACTGGATCTCAAGCTGGTGGAGCTGGAGCCCGAGGTGGCGCAGCTTATGGAGCTGCCCGCGGGCACCAAGGCCATCTATCTCTACCGCAAGCGGTTTGCCGACGACGAGCCCATCGTCCGGGTGGAGACCTACCTGCCCTATGAAGCGTGCAGCTTTATCCTGGGACACGACTTTAACCGGGAGTCCCTCTATCAGGTGCTGTCCAAGCGGGACGACACCCGGGTCACCCACGTCACCCGTATCTGCGAGGCCCGGGCCGCCGACCCGGAGGACGCCGCGGTTTTGGGCTTGAAGCGGGGCCGCCCGGTTCACTATTTCCAGACCATCGGCTATAACCAGAGCGGCAAGCTGATTGAGCTCTCCTTTGCCCACTACCGGGGCGACCAGAGCCGGTTCCGTGTCGAGCTGTTCCGCGAGTGAGTGCACGCGCGGAATTTGCTTCCCCTTTTATGTAGTAACATAGTTACAATCCTACGATACTTTATCAGGAGGTCAGGTCATGTTCCATGTGCAAACCGTCAGCGGCCCCATCGCACCGGACGCGCTGGGGCACAGCCAGATCCATGAACACATCTTTGTCCACCGGACGCCCATGGCGGAGAAAAACCCCGCCCTCCGGCTGGACGACCCGGCTCGTTCACTGGAGGAGCTGCGCGCCTACCGGGCGGCGGGGGGAGGCTTCCTGGCGGACGCCCAGCCCGTGGCCGCAGGACGGGATGCAGAGCGCCTCGGCGCGCTGTCGCGGGAGAGCAGCGTGGCGGTGGCGGCCTCTACCGGCTACCATCTGCTGGGCTTTTACCCGGCGGACTGCTGGGTCCACAGCCTGGATGAGGAGGGCCTGTACGACCTCTACTGCGGTGAGCTGCTGGAGGGCATGCTCCCCTGGCGGCCCGAGCCGGACCGCCGCCCGGCGCAGCCGACGGCCTTTCGGGCGGGCCTGGTAAAGGCCGCCATTCCGGCCGAAGGCGCCGAGGGCCGGTACGCCGTTTTGCTGCGGGCGGCCGCCCGGGCGGCGGTGTGCTGCGGGGTGCCGCTGATGCTCCACACGGAGCGGGGGGAGAATACCCTGCCCGCCCTGGAGCTCTGCTTTCGGGCGGGCCTGACGCCGGAACGGCTCATCGTCTGCCACGTGGACCGGCAGGCCGCCGACTTCGGCCCCCATGACGCCATCGCCGCCACCGGCGTGTACCTGGACTACGACACCATCGGCCGCTTCAAGTACCACTCCGACGAGGAGGAGATGGCGCTGCTGCGGCACATGTGTGAGCGGGGGTATGCCCAGAGGCTGCTCCTGTCTCTGGACACCACCGCCCAGCGCATGGCCGCCTACGGCGGCGAGATCAGCCTGTGCTACCTGCTGGAGCGCTTTCTGCCCCGGCTGGAGGCGGCCGGCTTCCCCCCCGGAACCCTTGCGGATTTCACCGTGCTCAATTGCCGGCGGCTCTTCGCCGGCTGACCGGTATTTCAATACCAAATCAGTCAAGAAAGGATGCGCCTGACCATGATCAAACTCCCCGAACCCGCCAAACGACCCACCATGTACTTTGTGGGCGTCACCACCGGACAGTCCTCCATCATGAAAATGTTCCCCATCTGGGCCAAGGAGCTGGGGCTGGACGCGGAGATCAAGGGCATCGACCTGCCCATCCACGCCCCCGCCGAGGACTACCGGGCGGTGGTGCAGTTCTTCCGGGATGACCCCCTGTCCCTGGGCGCGCTGGTGACCACACACAAAATTGACATGTATAACGCCGCAAAGGATATGTTCGACTACCTGGACCCCTATGCCCAGCGCTTCGGGGAGCTGTCCTCCATCTCCAAGCTGGACGGCCAGCTCCGCGCCCACGCCAAGGATCCCATCTCCTCCGGCCTGGCCCTGGACGCCTTCGTGCCCGAGGGCCACTGGCTTAAGACCGGCGCGGAGGTGTGCATCATCGGCGCCGGCGGCTCCGCCCTGTCCATCTCCGCCTACCTGGGCAATGAGGAGCGGCACGGCAAGGATCTGCCCAGCCGCATCCACCTGAACAACCGCTCCGCCCCCCGCCTGGCCGAGGGCGTGCGCATCCTGGAGTACCTGAACGTCCCCATGAGCTACCATCTGTGCAAGACCCCCGAGCTCAACGACAGGATTGTGGAGGCCCTGCCCGCCGGCTCCCTGGTCATCAACGCCACCGGGCTGGGCAAGGACCGGCCCGGCTCCCCCCTCACCGACCACTGCAAATTCCCCGAGAACGGCCTGGTGTGGGAGCTCAACTACCGGGGCACCCTGGAGTTCATGCACCAGGCGGAGGCCCAGCGGGAGCGCCGGGGGCTTCTGATTGAGGACGGCTGGACATACTTTATCCATGGCTGGACCCAGGTGATCGCCGAGGTCTTCCACATCGACATCACCGGAGAGCGGCTGGCCGCCTGCGACCGGCTGGCCCGGGAAATGAGAAAGTGACGCCAAGGGGAGGGCTCTGTCATGAAGGTACTTACCACACCCCGTTCTTACGGGAAAACCGATCCCGAGGTCTTTGCCATGCTCCGGGCCGCCGGCCTGGAGGTGGTGCGCAATGAGACGGGCGGGATCCTGGACAGGGAGGGCATGAAAGCCCTGCTGGCCGACTGCGACGGCGTGATCGTGGGAGTGGATCCCATAGACGCCGAGGTGATCGCCGCCGCCCCCAAGCTCAAGGCCATCGCCAAATACGGCGTGGGGGTGGACAACATTGATCTGGACGCCGCCAAGGCCCGGGATATCAAGGTCTCCCGCACGGTGGGCGCCAACGCTGAGGCGGTGGCGGACTACGCCATGGCCCTGCTCCTGGCGGTGGCCCGCAAGACGGTGCTCATTGACCAGCACTGCCGCCAGGGCGACTGGAAGAAGATCACCACCCGGGACGTGACCGGCGGCACCATCGGCATCCTGGGCCTGGGGGCCATCGGCCGCAACGTGGCCCAGCGGGCCCAGGGCTTCGGCATGAAGGTGCTGGCCCACGACCCCTTCTGGGACGAGGCGTACGCCAAGGCCCACGGCATCACCCGCGCCGCCCCCGACGAGATTTTCGCCGAGTGCGACGTCATCTCCCTCCACCTGCCCCTGACGCCGGAGACGGAGAACTTCATCGGCGCGGCGGAGCTGGCCAAAATGAAGCCGGACGCCATCCTGATCAACACCGCCCGGGGCGGCCTCATTGATGAAAACGCCCTGCTGGACGCGCTGGAGGCGGGCCGCCTCTGCGGCGCGGGCATCGATGCCTTCTCCTCCGAGCCGCCCAAGGATCCCCGCTGGTTTACCCTGGACAACGTGGTGCTCGGCTCCCACTGCGCCGCCTCCACGGCGGGCGCGTCCCGCAACATGGGGCGCATGGCTACTGCCAACCTCATCCACGATCTGGGCCTGTAGGGCGGGAGGACAGCGATGAAATACATACTGGCCCACGATCTGGGCACCTCCGGCAACAAGGCAACCCTGTTCAGCGACGAGGGGAAAATGATCACCAGCGAGGTGTTCCGCTACGACTGCCACTACTTCAACACCAACTGGGCCGAGCAGGATCCCGAGGATTTCTGGAAGGCCATCTGCGTCACCAGCCGCAACCTGATTGACAAGGCCCGCATCGACCCCGGCGACATCGCCGCAGTCTCCTTCTCCGGCCAGATGATGGGGTGCCTGTGCGTGGATAAGCAGGGCAACCCCCTGCGGCCCTCCATCATCTGGGCCGACCAGCGGGCCCAGGCCCAGGCCGCCGCCCTGGGGGAGCAGATCTCCCTGCGGGACTTCTACCACATCGCCGGGCACCGCAACAGCGCCTCCTACGGCCTGCAAAAGCTCATGTGGGTGCGGGACAACGAGCCGGAGGTGTATGCCAAGACCTACAAGGTCCTCAACGCCAAGGACTTCATCGTCCTGCGCCTGACGGGGAAGTTTTATACCGAGCCCTCCGACGCCACCTCCAACGCCTGCATTGATCTGAACACCCTCCAGTGGTCGGACAAGATCGTCAACGCCTCGGGCATCGACGGCGACAAGCTGCCTGAGATCGTCCCCTCCACCACCGTGGCCGGGGAGGTCACCCCCTGGGCCGCCGGGCAGACCGGCCTGAAGGCGGGCACGCCGGTGGTCATGGGCGGCGGCGACGGCCTGTGCTCCAACGTGGGCGCCGGCTCCATCAGCCCGGGCCGCACCTTTAGCTGCATCGGCACCTCCGCCTGGGTGGCCACCACCAGCGAGAAGCCCCTCTTTGACGAGGAGATGCGCACCTTCACCTGGGCCCACATCGTCCCCGGGCTGTACTCGCCCACCGGCACCATGCAGGCCGGCGGCAGTTCCTACAACTGGCTCAAGGGCCAGGTGGCCAAATATGAGACCGCCGTGGCCAAAGTGCAGGGCATCAGCCCCTACGATCTCATCAACGCGGAGGCGGCAAAGAGCCCCGTAGGCGCCAACGGCGTCCTTTTCCTGCCCTATCTGCTGGGGGAGCGGGCCCCCCGCTGGAACCCGGATGCCACGGCCGCCTGGCTGGGGCTGAAAATGGAGAACCAGCGCTGCGACCTCTTCCGGGCCGTACTGGAGGGGGTCACCCTCAACCTGAACATTATCCTGGAGTCCTTCCGCCGGAGCATCCCCATCGACGAGCTGCTGGTGGTGGGCGGCGGCGCAAAGGGCGCCCTCTGGTGCCAGATGATGGCCGACGTCTACAACGCCCGCATCAAGGTGCCCGTCCTGCTGGAGGAGGCCACCTCCATGGGCGCCGCGGTCACCGGCGGCGTGGGCGTGGGGGTGTTCAAGGGCTTTGAGGTCATCGACCAGATGCTCGAGCTCAACCGCACGGTGGAGCCCGACCCCGAAGCCGTGGCCGCCTACGGCCCGGTGAAGGAGGCATTTGAGGTGTGCTACAAGGCCATGCTGCCCGTCTACGAGTACATGGCGTCCCACAAGAATGCGTAAGGAGGTTTTTCCCATGAAAAAGGAACAGGTACTTGCCAAGCTTCGCTCCTGCGGCCTGGTGGCCGTGGTCCGCGCCAAGGACGCCGACGACGCCATGCGCATCGCCGAGGCCTGCATCGAGGGCGGCTGCGCCGGCATCGAGCTGACCTACACCACCCCCGGCGTCAACGCCATCATTGAGAAGATGGCCAGAGAGTATGACGGCACCGACTTTGTCATCGGCGCGGGCACCGTCATGGACCCCGAGACCGCCCGCATGGCCATCCTCTCCGGCGCCCAGTATGTGGTCAGCCCCTACTTCAACGGCGACACCGTCCGCCTGTGCAACCGCTACCGCGTGGCCTGCATGCCCGGCGCCATGAGCATCGCCGAGGTGGTGGCCGGCATGGAGGCGGGTGCGGACATCATCAAGGTGTTCCCCGGCGAGCTGTTCGGGCCGAAGATTCTCAAGTCCATCCACGGCCCCATCCCCCAGGCCGAGCTGATGCCCACCGGCGGCGTGTCTCTGGACAACGTGGCCGAGTGGATTGCGGCCGGCGCGGTGGCCGTGGGCGCGGGCGGCAGCCTGACCGCCGGGGCCAAGACCGGCGACTACGGCAAGATTACCGAGACCGCCCGCCAGTTTGTGGAGAAGATTCGCGCTGCCCGGGGCCAGTGAGGCGCGCCATGAACCCGATTGGAATGCACTACGGCTTCTGGAGCCACAACTGGGACGAGATTGCATACATACCCCTGATGGAGAAGCTGGCCTGGCTGGGCTTTGACATCTGCGAGGTGGCCTCCGCCGAGTGGGGCTATTACGACGACGCCAGGCTGCGGGAGCTGAAGGCCTGCGCCGATCACAACGGCCTGGGCATCACCTATTCCATCGGCCTGGAGGCCAAATACGACCTGGCCAGCGACGATCCGGCGGTGCGGGAGAACGGCATCCGCCATGTCACCCGCATCCTGGAGAGCATGCCCAAGGTGGGGGCGGCCATCCTCAACGGCGTGTCCTACGCCGGGTGGCAGGCCCTGCCCGACCACGGAATCACCCTGGACGAGAAGCGCCGCAAGGAGGAGCTTGCCCTGGAGTCCATGTCCCGGCTCATGAAGGTGGCGGAGGACTGCGGCGTGCTCTACTGCTGCGAGGTGGTCAACCGCTTCGAGCAGTACCTGCTCAACACCGCCAAAGAGGGCGTGGAGTTTGTCAAGCGCCTGGGCAGTCCCAACGCCCGGGTGCTGCTGGATACCTTCCACATGAACATCGAGGAGGACAGCATGGTGGACGCCATTCTGGAGGCGGGCCCCTGGCTGGGGCATTTCCACGTGGGGGAGAACAACCGCCGCCCCGCCGGCTCCACCAACCGCCTGCCCTGGAAGGACATGGCCGCCGCCCTCAAGCAGGTGAACTACCAGGGGGCCATTGTGATGGAGCCCTTCGTGCTCATGGGGGGTACCATTCCCTATGATATCAAGGTCTGGCGGGATCTCAGCGGCGGGGCCGGGGAGGCCGGGCTGGACGAGATGGCGGGCCGGGCCTGCCGGTTCCTCAAGGAGCTGACCGCGTAAAAGGAGGCAATGCGCTTTATGCAAACATCCAAGCTGTTCACCCTGCTGCCGGAGGAGCTGGTGTGCACCCCCGACGGCATGGCCATCGACAGGGACGGCAACCTGATTCTGTCCTGTCCCAACTTTGCGGATCTGTCCATGCCCAGCTGCGTGCTGAAAATCGACAAGGACCGCAACATCAAGAAGTGGTTTGACGTGCCGCGCAACGAGTACACCGGTGAGGCCCGGGCCATGGGCATCGAGTTCGGCCCCGACGGCGACCTCTATCTGGTGGACAACGCGGGCTGGACCGGAGAGCCCCACATGGTGTTCACCGGGCGCATCCTCCGCCTGCGGCTCAACGACGCGGGGGTGGTGAAGTGCACCGTGGTGGCTGACAACATGGAGCACCCCAACGGCATCCGCATCTGGGGGGACTACATGTACGTCACCCAGAGCTGCATGACCCGCCAGAAGACGGACAGCGGCAAGCTCATGAGCTGTGTCTACCGCTTCCCCCTGGACGCCGAGGGCATCCACTGCACCAACACCCTGGCCGATCCCCACATCTTCCTCACCTTTATCACCGAGAACCCCAAGTGCCAGTACGGCGTGGACGGCATCGTGTTCGACCACGACGGCAACCTCTACGTCGGCAACTTCGGCGACGGGGTGGTGCACAAAATCACCTTCAACCCCGACGGCTCGGTGAAGGAGAACCGCAAGTGGGCCTGTGATCCGGCCAACCTGAAGTCCACCGACGGCATGACCATCGATCCCTACGGCAACATCTACGTGGCCGACTTCTCGGCCAACGCCATCGCCCGCATCACCCCCGACGGCCGGGTGACGCGGATGGCCTGCTCCCCCGACACCGACGGCTTCCACGGCGAGCTGGACGAGCCGGGCGAGCCGTGCGTCTGGGGGGACAAGATCATCGTCTCCTGCTTCGATCTGGTCACCGACGAGGAGAAGGTCAATACCGCCCACGAAATGCCCGCCACCATGGCGATGCTGGACGTGGAGCCCTAGCGAGAAACATAAAAGCCCGCCCACCCCAAGCCGGGGCGGGCGGGCTTTTTTCGGCACACGGAGAGGAGGCGCTCTCAGGGGTGAATGATAACCTTGCGGGCCTGCTTCTGGACGATGTAGTCCAGGCCCTTGCCGTAGTCCTCCAGCGGCAGCTCGTGGGAGATCAACTCCTTGACCTGCACCGCGCCGCTCTCCAGATACTCCAGCGCCCGGCCAAAGCAGTGGGTCTGGGCGAAGGAGCCGAGGATGGTGTACTCCTGGCTGAAAATGTCGTAGGGGCTGACGGGTACCTTGGCGTCGGCGGCGCAGACGCCGTAGGCCACAATCTTGCTGCCCATGTGGACAAAGTGGAAGCAGGACTCGAACACCGAGGCGGCCCCGGTGGCGTCGATGACAATGTCGAAGCCCTTGGGCATGATGGCCTTGATCTCGGCGGTGTGCTTGGACGGGTCGGCCTTGTCCATGACCACCAGGTCGGTAAAGCCGTACTTGCGCAGAATGTCCAGCTTGTCGGCGTGGGGATCGGCGATGACCATGCGGCCCGCCCCCGCCCGGCGGAGCAGCTGGGCCAGGATGATGCCGGTGGGGCCTGCGCCGAACATGAGGATGGAGTCGCCGAAGCGGGGGGCGATGCGGTCCACGCCGTGGACCGCGCAGGCGGTGGGCTCGGTAAAGGTGGCCTCCTCAAAGGACAGCTTGTCGCTGAGGGCGAACACCTTGTCGTGGTTGATGAGCACATACTCGGCAAAGCCGCCGGGCATGTTGCAGCCGTGGGAGTTGAAGTTCTCGCAGTACAGGGGCTTGTCGCTGCGGCACGGCTCGCAGTAGCCGCACAGCTCAGTGTTGTCGGCGGTGACCCGGTCGCCCACCTTCCACTCGGTGACGGCGCTGCCCACCGAGTCGATCACGCCGGCGAACTCGTGGCCGTTCACCAGGGGGAACTTGGCCAGAAAGCTTCCGTCGTGGATGGTCAGGTCGGTCTTGCAGATGCCGCAGGCCTTGACCCGGATGACCACCTGGTGGGGGCCGGGCTCCGGCTTGGGCAGATCTACCACGGCAAACTGCCGGGGGGCGGTGTATTGAATGGCTTTCATGCGTGCGCTTCCTTTCCGTCCGGCCGCGGCCCGCTTACAGGCCCTTGCGGCGCTTGCCCAGGGTGTTGGCCATCATGATGCCGTCAAAGACCATCTGCGGGTTGACGGCGAAGGGCTCCACGTCCCAGTAGGAGTGCATGGAGGTCTCGGCCACCTTCCTGATGTCGGCCTCGGTGGCGTCGGGAATGCCCAGATCGTCAAAGGTGGTGGGCAGGCCCACTTCCTCGAAGAAGGTGTACAGCTCGTCAAGCTCCTCGGCGGGGGCGCCCTCCACGATGAGCTGCACCAGGATGCCGAAGGCCACCACTTCGCCGTGCAGCAACTTGGCGCAGGGCTCCAGGACGGTGATGCCCTCGGCGATGGAGTGAGCGCCCGCGCAGGAGCCGTTCTGCACGCCCAGGCCGGACAGCAGGGTGTTGGCCTCGATGACGTCCTCCACGTCCTTGGTGCACAGGCCCTGCTCGGCGGCCAGCTTGGCGCTGACGCCCTTGGTCAGGATGGTCTCGTGGCACGCCTTGGACACGGCAATGCAGGCGATGGTCTGGTGATAGCCGCTGTTGACGTAGTTGGGGGAGGCGGACTGCACGTTGGCCCGGCACTCCGGGTAGGTGGACAGGGCGTCGCCCATGCCGGCCACCAGGAAGCGGATGGGCGCCTTGGCCAGAATGTCGGTGTCCAGCAGCACCAGATCGGGGTTCTTCTTGTAGTGGCGGGCGCCCACGTGCTCGCCCGCGGCGGTGTAGATGACGGACAGGCCCATGGCGGGAGCGTCGGTGGAGGCGGTGGTGGGGACGATGATCACCGCCGCGTTGTAGTTGTCGGCCACAGCCTTGGCGGTGTCCATGGTCTTGCCGCCGCCGATGCCCACCACCACGTCGGGGTTCAGGGCCTTGGCCAGGCCGGTGCAGCGGAGGATCTCCTCCTCGGTGCACTGGCCGCCGAACTGCTCGCACTGGATCTGGCTGTCGCTGCCGGCGTACAGGGCCTCGAAGCGCTTCTTGTAGTCGGCGAAGAAGAACACGTCAATGAGGAAGAACACCCTGCGGCCGTAGACCTCGGTGTGGGTTTTCATGTTCTCCAGCTCATAGCGGCCCTGGATGTAGCGGCTGGGGGAGCCCCAGGCGCGGGTGGAATGCTGCAGCATGGACATGGAAATGACCTCCTTATTATGTAAACAAAAATCGGATTGGTTTAGTTGCCGTCCAGCAGGGCGGGCAGCTCGTACAGGCTGTTCAGCCGCCACCGGGCCGGGGACAGATCCTGCGCCCCCGAGTCGGGGTTGTATACCGCCGCGCAGGCCAGACCCGCCGCCACGGCGGAGCGGACGCCGCTGCCGCTGTCCTCCACGGCCAGCACCGCGCCGGGCGGGGCAGGGCGAAAGACCCGGGCCGCCGCCTGATAAGGGGCGGGGGCGGGCTTGAGGGGCAGGCCGTCGCTGCCGGTGACGATCACCGCGGCGTCCTCATACATCCCCAACTCCCGCAGGCAATGCTCCACGTACCAGCGCCAGGAGGAGGACACCACCCCAAAGGGAATGCCCCGGCGGCGCAGGGCCGACAGAGCCTCCTCCAGGCCGGGCATCGGCCCCACCCGGTACTCCTCCAGCAGCTGGCAGACCAGCCGGAAGTGCCGCTGGGACAGCTCCTCCGCCGTGGCCGGCCCGCCGAAGCGGGCCACCAGAGCCTCATAGAGCTGAAGGTTGGACTTACCCGCGATCTCTCCGGCGTCCGGGGGCGCGCCCCCGGACAGGCTGCGGGCCAGCTGTGCATAGGCCATGCGGTGGTATGGCTCGGTGTTGCGCAGGACGCCGTCCAGATCAAACAGGACGGCCGCAAAGGGCGGGGCTACACCTTCCATTTGGGGTTGTCGATGACGGCGGGCCTTCCGTCCCGCTCCACCACCAGCTTCCGGTAGCCCTTCTCCTCGATGGTGCCGTAGTCGTGGCCGGCGTCCCCCCGGTAGACGAAGAACATCACCAGAGGCTCGGTGCCGGTGTTGATGCTGCGGTGGGCCCAGCGTCCGGGGACGTAGAGGGCCTCGCCGGGGCCGATCTCCTTCCAGTCCACCTGGCCCTCGGGGGTCTCCATCAGCATCATGCCGTGGCCGCTGAGGCCGTAGTAGATCTCGGAGGTGTCCAGGATGGTGTGAAAGTGGCCCTTGGTCATGAAATACTCCTCCCCCACCTTTCCGGGGTAGAGGATGGTGGTGCCGAACTGGAGCACGCCGGAGTCGTCTTCGGGCAGATCCAGGCCGTAGAACTCATACAGCAGGGGGTCGCCCCCCTCCACCATGGCCCGGGCCGCCGCCTCATTGGCAAACTGGGCGACCATGTCGGACACTCTGCGCTGGGTGGGCTTGACCTTGCCGCTCGTGCAGAAGCCGCTTACAAGGTCAAAGTCCAGCACAAACGGTTTTACATCGGACATAAGAGGCACTCCTTCTTTCTTACTTGACGATCTGGCCGCGGATGCTGCGGTCCACCGTAAGGGCGATGGCCGCCAACACAAAGATACCAAAGACAATGTTCTGATAGTAGGCGTTGACACCGATAAAGTTCATGCCGTTTTCAATGATGGCCACGGTAAACACGCCCAGGATGGTGCCCAGCTCGCTGCCCTTGCCGCCGGCCAGCGAGGTGCCGCCCAGGGCGCAGGCCGCCACAATCTTTAGGGTAAAGGGGTCTCCGATGGTGGGGGCGCTGGAGCGGAGGTTGGCCGCCAGGAAGATACCAGCCAGAGCGGCCAGCACGCCGTTGATGGCAAATACCAGAATCTTCGTCCTATCCACGCCCATACCGGCCACCCGGGCAGTGCGCTCGTTGCCGCCGATGGCAAAAATGGTCCGTCCGCTGGGGGTGTAACGGGTAACACAGTGGATGAACAGGATGATGGCGATTGCCACAATCAGGGGCAGGCCCACCACACCGAAGGCGATCTTGTACCACTCCACGGTGCCCCACAGGGCTTTGGGCACCGACTCGGGGTTCTGCGTGATGAGGAGGGCCACCGACTGCCATAGGGACATAAAGCCCAGGGAGGCGATGAAGGAGGGTACCTTCAGCTTGACGTGAATGATGCCCAGCGCCAGACCGGAGGCCAGGCCAAACGCCAGAGAGACCGCCATGGCCGCCAGGCTGGTGAGGAGAGGATTGCTGAAGCTGTCCTGGAAAGCCAGCATCAGGTGGATGTAGGTCACGTTGGATACGGAGCACACCGCGCCCATGGACAGGTCAATGGAGCCGAACAGAAGCACCATTGTCATGCCTGCGGACATAATCATCAGAGGCGCCGTGTCGCGCAGCAGGTTTTTGAGGTTGCTGGTGCCCAGAAAGTTGTCCTGGGTCAGGGAGAGGGCTACCAGCAGAATAATGATGGCCGAAAAGCTGAAGTATTTTGTGATGTTGTCCCGCAGCCATGCACTCCTGCCGGACACGTTGGGAGTTTTTGTCTTCATAGCTCGATTCCTCCTTACATCATCAGGCTGACCACGTCAACCTGGGAGGGCTTGTGGTCGGCGGGGGCGTCAAATTCGCCGGTGACCAGGCCGTCCTTCATGACGAGCAGGCGGGAACACAAGCCGATACATTCGTCTGTTGTATCGCCCAGTACGATTACAGCCTTGCCCTCATCCGTCATGTCGCGGATCAGGGCGTAGATCTCCTCCTTGGCGCCCACGTCGACGCCGCGGGTGGGGTGGTTGAGCAGCAGGATGTCCGCACCGCTGGCCAGGGCCCGGGAGAATACCACCTTCTGCTGGTTGCCGCCGGAGAGCTGGCGCAGCAGCGCCTGGGGCCCGGGGGTCTTGATCCGCAGCTCGCCAATCCAGTGCTTGGCCTGCCTGCGCACCGCCGCGCCCGAAACAAAGGGGCCCTTGGCCATCTGCTTGGCGTTGGACAGGGCAATGTTATCCTCCACCGACAGGGTAGAGACGATGCCCTCAAACAGGCGCTCCTTTGGGATCATAAGGATGCCCTCCCTCAGCGCCTGCTTGGGCGAGCGGAAGCGGACGGCCCTGCCGCGGACCGCGATTTCCCCGAAGGAGGGCTTCTCGTCGCCGCAGAGCACCTCGCACACCTCTTCCGCGCCGGAGCCCACCACGCCGCACAGGCCCAGCACCTCTCCCCGGTGAAGCTGGAAGTTGACATGCTTGAAGATTCCGTGCAGGCCCAGGTCTTTGGCCTCCAGAAGTACATCATCCTGGGGTGCGGTCTGGCGGTCCAGATGGTAGTACTCCGTGGTGGTGGACTGGCCCACCATCATTTCGTACAGCTTGGCCTCGTCGGCGTCCCTGGTGTCCAGGCTGCCCACGCTGGTGCCGTCCTTATAGACATAGATGCGGTCGGTGACCTCCAGAATCTCGTTGAGGTGGTGGGAGACAAAGATGACCGCATGGCCCTGGGCCGCAATCTTGCGCATCTGCTTGTAGAGGTTTTCCACCTCAGCCTCGTTGAGCACGGAAGTGGGCTCGTCCAGCAGGATCAGACAGTGTTCGCTGCCGGACTGCTTGGTGACGTTCATAACCTTGGCGATCTCCACCATCTGGCGGGTGGCGAAGTTCAGATCGCTGACCTTTTTGGTGGGGCTGATGTTGGTGATGTCCACTGCGGCCAGCACCTCGGCGGCCGCCCGGTTCATCTTGGCCCAGTTGATGACGCCGGCCTTCCTGAAGTCCTTTTCATGGCCAAAGAAAATGTTCTGGGCCACGTTCAGGGTAACAATCAGGGACTGCTCCTGAAAGACCATGCCCACGCCCGCCTTGTTGGCGTCCATGGGGGTCTTGGGTTCATAGGGGGCGCCGTGGAAGCTCATGGTACCAGAGGTCTGGGGCTGGGCGCCGATAATGATCTTCAGCAGGGTGGACTTGCCCGCGCCGTTCTCGCCCACCAGGCCCACGATCTCGCCGGGGTGGATCTCAAGCTCCACTCCCTTCAGGGCCTGGGTGCCGCCAAAGGTCTTGGTGATGTCCTTGGCGCTGAAGAGGACCTCCGTTCCAATCCGGCGGCCGTCCTTGGTCACGGTCTCCGCCACTGCGGAGGGGCCGTTCTTGCGTTCCAGTTCACTCATTCTGCCCGCCCCCTTATTTGCTGATGACCTTGGCGCCGCGGGCCGCAGTCAGAATGACGGCCACCAGGATGATGACACCCTGGACGCCGGTGCGGATGTTTGGGTTGACGTTCAGCATGACCAAGCCGTTATCCAGCACCGTCATAATCAGCACGCCAACAATGGTGTTGACCACGCCGCCCTTGCCGCCGGCCAGCGAAGTGCCGCCGACCACCACGGCCGCCTGGGCGGGAAACATCTTGTCGTCGCCGATGGCGATCTGGCCCTGGCCCAGGCGGATAGCGCCGATGACGCCCGCCACGCCGAACAGGAAACCGGCCAGGGTAAACACGCCGATTTTGACTTTTTCCACGCTGACGCCCACAGAGCGCGGAATGTTCTCATTGGTGCCCACGGCGTAAATATGCCGGCCGAAGGCGGTATACTCCTGAATAAAAAAGCACAGCAGGAACATCACAATGGCAACCCAGGTGATAAAGGGGATGCCCAGGAAGGTGGTGGTGGGCAGAGCCGTAATAACGGGGTCCTTGATCGTGGGAGGATGCCCCTGGTAAGAGACCATACCGATGCCCTTGCAGATGTACATAAAGGCAAAGGAGGCCATGAAGGAGGGGATTTTGAGGTAGACGTGGCACAGGCCGATGAGCAGACCGCAGAGCATGCTCACACCTACCGCAATAACCACGCTGAGGAAACCCAGATCGTACGCAAATTCACTGTTGAGGACAAAGCAGGCAAACAGGGAGCCCGCCATGCCCACGCTTCCGTCAATGGACAGATCAATGCTGCCCAGCATAATGACAAAGGTCAGTCCCAGGGCCACTACCAGGGGCAGGGCCATCTGGTTGAGAATATTCATAATATTCTTGGGGGAGAGGAAGCTGGCCCCACAGACAATGAGAAAGACAACCACAAGACAGGCCAGCACGATCAACGGTGCCAGCTTCATCATTTTTGCGCTGCGGTTTTCACTCTTGATGCGTTCGGCGAACTCTTCCGTGATGGTCGCCGCAGGATTTAATTTCATCATAATCGTCGCTCCAATTTCGCTCTAGGACGGACCACTCCCTCACACCACGGCAGCGATCTCTGACGGCGAGACTTAATATGAAGCCGGGGCTGGGACCACGATCCCAGCCCCGGCCGTTCTGACTATCCGTTATTCAGGATTGGTGCTCCGGCCGGTCACCCGGCCACGCGGCAGTCAAAGGGACGGCTGAAGTCAAACTCCGGCTTGTAGTTCTGCCAATCCTTCGCGGCCTCGGGGCTGTCAATCAGCACAGTGGGGGTGGCAAACTCGCGGAAGTCGGCGGGCAGCGCGGCGGGGTCCAGCAGGCCGGCCCAGGCCGCGTAGCAGATGGCCAGGGTATAGCCGCCCTGGAGGTATCCATTGGAGGAGACGGTAGCGGTGGCCTCGCCGTTGGCAATGGCCTCCACAATATCGGTGTTGGCGTCAATGCCGCACACGCCGACCTTACCCTTCAGGCCCGCCGCGTCCAGCGCCTGTAGAGCTCCAGTGGCCATATTGTCGTTGGCGCACCAGATGCCGCCCACGTCGGGGTACTGGGTCAGCCAGGTTTCGACCAGAGCCAGAGCCTCGTCGGTGTTCCAGTTGGCCGTGTCGTCCGCCACGACCTCAATGTTGGGATACTCCTCCAGAGCCTTCTGAAGGCCCTCATAACGGGCGTTGGACGCGGTGTTGCCCAGCAGGCCCTGCACCACGAAGATCTGGCCCTCGCCGCCCATGGAGTCGAACAGGGCCTTGGCGATATTGTAGCCGTTCACCACGTTGTCGGGGGAGGTGTGGATCACCCAGTTGGGGTCCAGATCGGAGGGGCCCACATCGGCGGGCTTGTTCCAGGCCGTGCCCAGATAGCCGCCGGACTCCGCCATGGCTTCAGCCAGGGAGTAGGCAATGGTGTCCTCGTTGGGATCGGCGTAGGCAATGGCGTTGCCGTTGGCCTTGGCCGCAAACTGGCGCATGTTGTCGACTTCCTTGGCGCTGTCGCCCTGGGAATCCAGCACCTGCATCTCATACTTCTGACCGATGGAATCCAGATATTCGGCAAAGAGCTTCATGCCCTCGTTGATCGTGGCGATGTACGGGTTCTCCAGACCGCGGACAGAGACGGCCAGGTACAGGGTGGTGTCCAGCTTTTCCTGTGGGATCTGGGCGGGATCGATCACAAAATTGGCATAGTCTACGTCGTTCTGGGCGGGAGTGGTCTCGCCCTGAGCCGGGGTGGTTTCACCGCCGCCAGTGGGGCTTTCAGCCGGATCTGTGCTGCTGCCGCAGCCGGCCAGCAGTCCGACCAGCATGGATGCGGAGAGGACCGTTGCAATGAGTTTCTTCTTCTTCATTCGGGTGTTCCTCCTTCTTGTATTGGGTTGCCTTGCTTACAAAACGGCCGTTGTCCGCGGCCGACTTTGTGTTTATGGTATCCGGTTTGCGCCGGACTGCGTTGCATTGATACTATGTAGTAACATATCGTTGCCCTTAGTATAGCTCAAATTTTAAACTTGTCAATATAGCTTTCATAAATTGGTGCATAATTTACGTTTTTTCACTGTCCAAATTATTGATTCTGCACAAAAGCGTAATAGGAACCGTTTTTGTATCATAATATATGCAGTATCATACCGCTTATTTCCTTCCTTTTCCATGGAAATATGTATAAAACTCATTTTATTTTTACATCTAATTTAGTTGCATTTTTAAATGCTTTGTGTTATGATCTCTCTTGTAAATACATGCTGCTTTGTTTTTTATCTTGTTATGTAGTGACATTCCAATATTACGATATTCATTAAAGGAGGGCCTTTTTTATGAAAACGCTGGTCGTCGAGAGAGATGGCAGGATTACCGTTCACGAGGTCAACAAGCCCCGGTACAACGAGTATCAGGCGCTGGTTAAGACCATTGCCTGCGGCATGTGCGGTACCGACATCAAGCTCATCCACCGCACCTTTAAGGGCTTCCCCGAATCGGTCTACCCCATTATGCTGGGCCATGAGGGCGTGGGCGAAGTCGTGGAGGTGGGCTCCAAGGTCAAAGGCCTTAAAGTGGGCGACAAGGTGCTGCTGCCCTTTGTGGATCCTGACCCGGAAAACCTGCCTGGGCTGGGCTCCGGCTGGGGCGCGTTGAGTGAGTACGCTGTGGTGTGCGATCCCAAAGCCCCCTGGCCCGGCGGCGCTCCCGACTGCGCCTTTGCTCAGACGGTGCTGGATGACGATCTGGACCCCGTGGACGCCACTATGATCGTCACCTTCCGTGAGGTGCTCTCCAACATCCGCTATTTCGGTATCCAGCCCCAGGACTCCGTGGTAGTGTTTGGCTGCGGCCCTGTGGGTCTTACATACCTGAAGTTTATGAGCCTGCTGGGTGTAAAGGATCTGGTGGCCTGCGACATCCTGCCCGAAAAACTGGAGCAGGCCAGGAATTACGGTGCTACTCACCTCATTAACAGCAAGGAGTGCGATGTGCGCGCCGAGGTGCGCAAGCTCTTCCCCGGCGGTGTGGACTACGTGCTGGACGCGGCCGGTTCCCCCGCCATTGTAAACCAGGGCATGGGGCTTATCAAGGACCGGGGCTCAGTGCTGTGCTACGGCGTGCCCGAGAAGGAGGAGGTCACCATCGACTTCAGCCCCGCCGACTACAACTGGCGCGTCATTTACCAGCAGATGCCCCGCAAGCGCGAGGAAGGCGAGGCCCACGCCCAGGTGGTAGAGTGGATGCGCTCCGGTGAGCTGAACATTAAGGACTTTATTTCCGACTACTTCACCTTTGACCAGGCCGTGGAGGCCTACCAGAAGCTGCTGGACCGCAAGATTCTGAAAAAGGGCATTATTACCTTCTAAAAAGTACAATGAGAGGCCCCCGGCGCGTTGCGCCGGGGGCTTTTATAATGGCTTCGCTTCCGTCAGGTCCGTCCGCCGCCGCGTCCACCGTGTCGGGGGAGATCCCCACCGCCGAAGCCGAAGTCGGCCCGCTTGCGGCGGAGGAACCAGACCGACAGCAGGCAGGAGAGCAGCTCCGCCAGCGGCACGGCCAGCCACACGCCGTCCACCTCCAGCAGCCGGGGCAGCAGAAGCAGCCCCAGCAGCAGGAAGCCGAAGGTGCGGGCAAACGAGATAATGGCGGAGGTGCGCCCATCGGACAGGGCGGTAAAGAGGGCGGAGGAGAAGATATTTACCCCGGCAAAGAGGAAAGCGGGGGCAAACCGTCGAAAGCCGTCCAGGGCGATGGCGTACACCGGAGAGCCGGGTGTGGAGAAGATCCCCACCACCACCCCGGACAGGGCCAGGGCCACCGCCAGAATAGCCACGGACGAAACCAGGATAAACCGCAGGCAGTAGCCGAAAATACGCCGCATCCGGTCATACCGCCCCGCCCCCCGGTTGAAGCTGAACACCGGGGCCACCCCCATGGAGAAGCCCATATACAGGGCCACCAGAAGGAACTGGGCATAGAGCACGATGGTGATGGCGGACACGCCCGCCTCCCCCAGGTAGGCCATCATAATAGCGTTAAAGAGAAAGGTAGTCACCGCCATGGACAGGTTCGTCACCATCTCGGACGCGCCGTTGAAGCAGGCCCGGCCCAGCATGCGCAGATCCCCGTGGGGGCGGCCAAAGCGGAGCCCCTGCCGGCGGAGCAGGAAAAAGAGCACCCCCGCCACGGCGGGAATCGAGTAGCCCGTAACAGTGCCCAGGGCAGCGCCCAGTATGCCCATCTGCATAGGCCCCATATAGAGATAGTCCAGCACGGCGTTGGTGACGCCCGCCGCAGTCGCCAGCCCCAGGCCCAGGCCGGGCCGCCCGGCAGTGACAAAGAAGCTCTCAAAGAGGAGCTGGAGCATGGCCATGGGTGCAAAGCAGAGCTGCACCCGCAGATAGGTGACCGTATCGTCCAGCAGCAGATCGCTGGCCCCCAGCAGCCGGGCCAGCGGCCCGGCGAACAGGGCCCCCGCCAGGCAGACCGCCAGGCCGATGCACACCGCCACCAGGGCCAGAAAGCCGAAGTCCCTCCGGGCCTCCTCCAGATATCCGGCCCCCATCTTGTGGGCCACCACGGCGGAGCCGCCGGTGCCCAGCATGATCCCCATGGCCAGGGTAAAGCTGATGGCAGGATAGGCCACATTGGCGGCGGCCAGGGCGTTCTCTCCCACCAGGCGGGCAATCAGCACCCCGTCCACGATGGTGTAGAGGCTGACCACCAGCATCATAATAATGGTGGGCAGGGCAAAGCGCAGCAGCCCCGGCAGGTGGAAGTCGCGGTCCAAGCGGTTGGTCATGGATAAATGTCCTCTCTTTCTCATGGCTGTTTCTCCGGCCTGCGACCGGTACAGATGGCGCAAAGTCTGGCTCCATTATACCATTCCGTACCGCTTTATGGTATAAGAAACCACTGTCGGCCGTCAAGTGCGGTATGAAGCCTTGGTCATGGCCGGAGGACGGTTGCCGCCGGGCCTGCTTTCTGTTATAATGGAATTAACTCTAAGGAAAATCCGAGAAGGGGGCATTTTCATGCGGAAGGTGACCTGTGCGAGTTGCGGCCGGCCCTACGACTACGACAGCGACGACTTCTGTCCCAAGTGCGGCAGCTACAATCCCCCGCCGGACCGCGCAGGGGCCCGCCCGGCGCAGGCTCCGCCCGCCCGCGTTTCGGCCGCTTCCAAGGACCGGCCGCGCCCGGCGGCCCAGCCCAAGACCCCACCGGTGGGCCCCCGGACGGTGTCCTACGGCGGCCCCCAGGGAGGGACGCCCTGGGAGGAGCCCCCCGCACGGAGGCAGCGCTCCCCGCTCAAGCTTCTGGTGCTCGTGCTCGTGTCGCTGTTCCTCCTCTGCATTGTCCTGCCCTTCGTGTTGGGTCTTATGCTTAACCTGTCCGAAGCCTTTGCGGGCCGCCGCCCAGAGCCGGGGGCGGTTGCCCAGGCGGAGCCCGCCGGCGGGACTCACGCCCTTTGGGAGCCCTTTTCCATTCACGGTACCCAGCAGGTGACCGTGGAGGACCCCTGGGAGGTGGATCTGACCTACGTACCCCTGGCCCGGCGGGAGGGCTTCCGCTGCCTGGCCGTGGATCTCTGGGTGGAGGGGGGCGAGCGCCGGGACGACCTGACCTTTTTTCCCGCCGAGCTGCGGCTGGAGGACGGCACCGCCCTTCTGGCGGAGGACGACGCCTCCCTGGCCCGGCAGCTCAAGGACGCGGGGGTATATCTGGTCACCCTCTCCGACGCCCAGTGGGAGGACCCCCTGTACGGCCAGATGATCTTCTTTGTCCCCGAGGATGCCTCCGGCGGGGCCGTGCTGGCTTTGTACGAGGGGGAGCCGGACAGCAGCACCCCCTCTGCCGTCCATCAGATTCCCCTGGAGCTGCCCTGGGGCGCGGTCGGAACCGTGTAAAAAGGAGCAAATCAGATTGAATAACATCACTCTCATCGGCATGCCCGGCTCGGGCAAGAGCACCGTGGGCGTCCTGCTGGCCAAGGCCCTGGGCTTTCAGTTTGTGGACGTGGACCTCCTCATTCAGCAGCGGGAGGGGGCCCTCCTACAGGAGCTGCTGGACAACCGGGGCGTGGAGCCCTTTCTGGACGCAGAGGAGGCGGCCATCTGCTCCCTGGCCTGCACGGGCGCCGTCATCGCCCCCGGAGGCAGCGCCGTCTGCCGGGCGGGGGCGATCGGCCACCTGAGGGCCCTGGGCCGGGTGGTCTACCTCCACGTCCCTCTGTCGGAGCTGGAGCGGCGGATACACAACATCACCACCCGGGGCATCGCCATGGCCCCGGGCCAGACCCTGGCCGACGTGTACGCCGCCCGGGAACCCCTCTACCGGCGGTACGCCGACCTCACCGTGGACGTGGGGGAGGGGAGAGGGCTGGAGGAGACGGTAGCCGCCGTGCTCCAGGGCCTGCTGGGGCTCAACACCGCCCAGGCCCAGGGCTGAGCCGCGCCCACTTGTATTTTTCCAAATTTGTGGTATACTTTAGGAGTACGAATATCGCGTGCGAAATGCCCGCTGGTTTTCCGGCGGGCTTTGCCGCGTTTTCCCCCACCTCTGCGCGGTGGGGTATGACCCGCAACCGCCCCCCGGCGCAGGAGGGGCCAAAACGCTGTAAAGGACGAACAACATGACCTTTCAAGAACTCGGCCTCAACGAGCCCATCCTGCGGGCCCTGGCCGACCAGGGCTACGAGCAGCCCTCTCCCATCCAGGCAAAAGCCATTCCCCCCGCGCTGACCGGCCGGGACGTGCTGGGCTGCGCCCAGACCGGCACCGGCAAGACCTGCGCCTTCGCCGCCCCCATTCTCCAGCAGCTCAGCGGCCGTAAGGCCCAGGGCCGCCCCATCCGGGCCCTGATCCTCACCCCCACCCGGGAGCTGGCCCTCCAGATCCAGGAGAGCTTTGAGGCCTATGGCAAGTACCTGCCCCTGCGCTCCACCGTCATCTTCGGCGGCGTGGGCCAGGCCCCCCAGGTGGAGCGGCTGAAAAATGGCGTGGACATCCTGGTGGCCACCCCCGGCCGCCTGGGCGACCTCTACGGCCAGAAGCTCATCGACCTGTCCCGGCTGGAGATCTTCGTGCTGGACGAGGCCGACCGGATGCTGGACATGGGCTTCATCCACGACGTGCGCCGCATCCTTGGCTGGCTGCCCGCCCAAAAGCAGACCCTCTTCTTCTCCGCCACCATGCCCCCCGAGGTGCAGGGGCTGGTAGACTCCCTGCTGCACAACCCCGTCAAGGTGGCGGTAGACCCCATCTCCTCCCCGGTGGAGGTGATCGACCAGAAGCTCTACTACGTGGACCGCGGCAACAAGACCAGGCTGCTCGCCGCCCTCATCCGGGAGCTGGACGTGAAAAACGCCCTGGTGTTTACCCGCACCAAGCACGGGGCCAACAAGGTGGCCGGGGATCTGGTCAAGGCGGGTATCTCCGCCGCCGCCATCCACGGCAACAAGAGCCAGACCGCCCGACAGCAGGCCCTGGCCGACTTCAAGAGCGGCGCGGTGCAGGTTCTGGTGGCCACCGACATCGCCGCCCGGGGCCTGGACATTGAGGAGCTCTCCCACGTGTTCAACTACAACCTGCCCGACGTACCGGAGACCTACGTCCACCGCATCGGCCGCACCGGCCGGGCCGGGCGGGGCGGCACCGCCATCTCCTTCTGCGACATCAACGAGAAGGACGAGCTCAAGGCCATCGAGAAGCTCATCGGCCGCGCCATCCCTGTGGTGGAAGTCCACCCCTGGCCCATGGAGGTGCTGGAGCCCCTGCCCCGCGACAAGAAGGGCCGGGTGGTGAATCCAGAGGACGCCGAGGCCCGGGCCGCCGCCAAGGAGCGCCGCCGCCAGCGGGATGCGGCCAACAAGGCCGCCGCCGAGGCCCGAAAGGCCAAGGCCAACCAAAAGGTACTGGAGCAGCCTCCCCAGCCGGAGCCAGCCGGGGAGACCTCCGCCAAAAAGCGCCGCAAGCGGGGCCAGCGCAACAGCGCCACCCTGGAGGAGGCCCTGACGGCCACTGCCCCCGCCCGGCCGGTTCAGGCGGAGTTTGCCGACTTCCACAAGCCCGACCCCCTGGCCAGCGACGTGATCATGGACGCCACCGCCCGCCTGCTGGCCCCTCGCGGCCGGGCCCAGGCCGCACCGAAAAAGGACAAACCAGTTGAACAGCCCGCTAAAAAGCGGAAGAAGGCCGCCAGGCCCTCGGAACCCCCTGCGAAGCCGGAGCCCCAGGCGGCGCGGAAGCGCAAGGGCGGCGGACGCCACGGCGGCCGGGGCCGTCCCCCGGAGGTCACCTTGCGCACCAATGGGCAGAAGGACTCCACCGAGCAGCCCAGCCTGATGAAGCCCTACTACCTGAGCCATGACTAAACCAAGAGGACGCGCACACCTCCGGCGTGCGCGTCCTCTTTCTCTTCTGCGGCGGGGGCAAGGGAGACGCGGGCGGGGACAAGCCCCGCCCCTACAGTTCTGCAATGGTACCGCTCCCTCCAAATGTAGGGGCGGCCCTTGTGGCCGCCCGCCCCAACCCTGCGGCGGGGATAGGACCCGCCCCTGCAATCCTGCGGGTATCGTTCCGCCTCCTGAACAACGTAGGGGCCGATGCCCGCATCGGCCCGCCGATCCGACCGCAGATTGACCGCGGGCGGGTGTGGGCCCCCGCCCCTACGGCTCTGCAATGACGGCGTCCCCCCGCAAAATATGGGGGCGGCGCTTTTACGCCTTCTTGGGCGGGTGGAGCCACCGGCCGAAGCGGTAGTAGAGCAGGATGGCCACGGAGGTGACCGCCCAGGTGATGGGGTAGCTGGCCTCCACAGCCAGCAGGGTGTGGTGGGCGGGCACGACGGTGAACAGCCACAGCAGCCGCAGGCCGCACACCCCGAAGACCGAGATGAGCATGGGGGCTACCGACTTGCCCGCCCCCCGGATGGCTCCAGTGAGCAGCTCGATGAGGATATAGGTGATGTAGCAGGGGGCCAGGAAGCGCACCATCTCCACCCCCACCTCCAGCACATCGGGGTCGGGGGAGAAGATGGCCAGCAGGGGCTGGGCCAGCAGGAAGAAGGCGGTGCTGAGCAGGACGGTGAAGCCCGCCGTCATGGCCACCGATACCCGGACGCCCTTTTTCAGGCGCTCATACTCCCCGGCGCCGTAGTTCTGCCCGGCAAAGGTGGTGATGGACTGGGCCATGGCGGTAATGGTCATCCAGAAAATGATATCCATCTTGCCGTAGGCGGTCCAGGCGGCCACAGCGTCGGTGCCAAAGGAGTTGATGGAGGCCTGGATGACGATATTGGAGGCGTTGTACATCACCGACTGGAGGGCGGTGGGCACACCGATCATCAGGATGCTGCGCATGGGCATGGCATAGATGCGCAGCCGCTTGGGAAAGAGCTGATAGGAGGTCATCTCGGAGCGCATGAGTGAGATCACCACCAGCACGGCGGACAGAAGCTGAGAACAGATGGTGGCGATGGCCACGCCGGCCACCCCCATATGGAACACTACCACCAGCAGCAGATCCAGCACAATGTTGCACAGGGATGCGGCCATGAGGAAGTAGAGGGGCCGCCGAAAGTCGCCGATGGCCCGCAGCACGCCGGTACCCATGTTGTAGATGACGTTGGGCACCATACCCAGGAAATAGACCCGCAGATAGAGTATGGCCCCGGGCAGGGCATCCTCGGTGGTGCCCATGGCCCGCAGGGCCCAGGGGGTGAGGACAAAGCCCGTCACCATAAAAAATGCGCCGATGAGGATGCTCAGCAGCATGGCGGTGTGGACGCACTCGTGCACCTCGTCCCAGCGGCGGGCGCCGAAGTGCTGGGCGATGGCCACCACCGCTCCGGCCGCCAGGCCGGTGAAGATGCCCACCGTCAGGTTGACGATGACGGAGGTGGAGCCCACGGCGGCCAGGGCCACCTTGCCCACGAACCGGCCCACCACCAGGGTGTCCACCGTATTGTAGAGCTGCTGGAAAAAGGTGCCGAACCACAGGGGGAAGAAAAAGGCGAGGAGTTGTTTCCAGATCACGCCCTTGGTGATATCACTGGTGGGCTGGCGCAGCAGTCCCATGGGAGATCCCTCCATATTTTGTCGTATCGTTAAAGGAGCGTTAAGATTCTACACGCTTCCTGTCGGAAAAGCAAGGGGGGCGCGCCGTTTTCCCCTGCAAAAATGCCCGGACGGCCAGAACACCCCACCGCTGCGCAGGCGGCTGTTTGAATTGGCCCGGCGCGCTTGTTTTTTCCACCGGGATCGGATATAATGTGGAAACGAACATACCGAAAGAGGGTTTTTACCGATGAAATTAGGCATTGTGGGCCTTCCCAACGTGGGCAAGAGCACCCTGTTCAACGCCATTACCAACGCCGGCGCTGAGAGCGCCAACTACCCCTTCTGCACCATCGACCCCAACGTGGGCGTGGTGGCCGTACCCGACCACCGGCTGGACGCGCTGACCGAGATGTACCACCCCAAGAAGACCACCCCCGCCGTGGTGGAATTTGTGGACATTGCCGGCCTGGTCAAGGGCGCCTCCAAGGGCCAGGGCCTGGGCAACAAGTTTCTGGCCAACATCCGGGAGTGCGACGCCATTGTGCATGTGGTGCGCTGCTTCGACGATGAGAACATCATGCATGTGGTAGCTGACACCAGCAGCAACGTGCCCGTGGACCCCGCCGGGGACATCGGCGTTATCGACATTGAGCTGATCATGGCCGACGTGGAGATGGTGGAGCGCCGTATTGACAAGGCCCAGAAGGCCGCCAAGGGGGACAAGAAGTATCTCCGCGAGGTGGAGGTGTTCTCCGCCCTGAAGGACTGGCTCAACGACGGCAACTCCGCCCGCTCCTTCGACTGTGACGAGGACGACGCCGCCATCATCGCCACTGCCGAGCTGCTCTCCCTCAAGCCCATCATCTACGCCGCCAACCTGGATGAGGAGGGCTTTGCCGACTGCCACGCCAACGCCTACTACAAGGTGGTGGAGGAGCTGGCCGCCAAGGAGGGGGCCCAGGTCATCCCCGTCTGTGCCAAGCTGGAGGCGGAGATCGCCGAGCTGGATGGCGAGGAGAAGAAGATGTTCCTGGACGATCTGGGCATCGCCGAGTCCGGCCTGGACCGGCTCATCAAGGCCAGCTACGCCCTGCTGGGCCTGATCTCCTTCCTCACCTCCGGCGAGGACGAGTGCCGCGCCTGGACGATCAAACGGGGCACCAAGGCCCCCCAGGCCGCGGGCAAGATCCACACCGACTTTGAGCGGGGCTTCATCCGCGCCGAGGTGGTCAACTTCGACGATCTGATGGCCTGCGGCTCCATGAACGCGGCCAAGGAGAAAGGCCTGGTGCGCTCCGAGGGCAAGGAGTACGTCATGAAGGACGGCGACATTGTGCTGTTCCGGTTTAACGTGTAATCTGGAACGCCGTCCTTCATGAATCCCGCCAAAGGCGGCGCGGCGCCCCTGCGCCGTGCAGGCGTTTTGCCCGCAAAACCCTGCCAGCCGGTGGAATTCACTTCCACCGGCTGTTTTTCAATTCGGGGCCCCCGCGGAATGTATTCCGCGGGGCTGGACGGCGATATCGTCCTGTTCCGGTTTAACGTGTAATCTGGAACGCTGTCCTTCATGACCCCCGCCTCCGGCGGGCGAACTGCAATCAGCATAACAGAGGCCCCGGAACCGTCTGGTTCCGGGGCCTCTGGGCTGTTGAGCACCTTGACTGTCTACATATTCTTTGTGGTAATCCAGTCCACACCCGTTCCGCAGATATCCTGAACCACCACCGCTCCGGCGGCCACCGGAGCGCTGAGGCGGACTTTTTTTAACAGATTCATGGCTTGGATAATCAATCTCTTTGGAATCTCCCCCGAGGTCTTGACCGGACAGCAGGGGTGAATTGCCCCTTCTATCCGAACAATGCTGGTCAACGTCCGGGTGGGCGCTGTCAGCTCCTTATGTCCATATTCCTTTCCCCTGGGGCATCCATACCCCGTAACCAGAAACCCGTTCTCCTCATCCACATTCAGGCGACAGCCCTTGGGGCACACAATACAGGTAAGCTCCGTCATTCCTTCGCCCCCTTTTCCGCCGCCAGGGAAACCGTCAGTTCCCCGTCCCCCGCCCGCTCCAGCAGACGCTTGGGCAGGAGAATGTGCTCCATCTCACCCGGAGCCATGTGCTCCCTGGAGAAGCTGCATAGCTCCTCCCCTGCAGAGGTCACGCAGATACGACGGTTCCGGTACACGTTGTCAACCCGGAAAAAGAGATCCACGCCCTTCTCCACATGGGCGGGCCGTATCTTCTGCGGCACTGTGTAAGTGACCCCCGCGCCATTCTGCACCTCCAGGCAGGACAGGGCAGGGGAGCTCTGACCTGCCGCCGCATACCGGGCCGCCGCTGCACCGGCCCGCCGGCTCTCCGCCGTGACAAAGTCGACCAGATCATGGACATGGACGACATTACCGCAGCTAAAAATTCCGGGAGTCACCGTTTCCATGTTTTCAAAAACTACGGCGCCGCTGGTTCGGCTGTCAATGGGAATTCCTGCGGCGCGGGTCAGCTCGTTTTCAGGAATAAGTCCAACGCTCAGCAGAACGGTGTCGCAGTCAAACTTGATTTCCGTACCTGGTATTGGCCTGCGGTCAGCGCCTACCTCAGAGACCACAACCTGCTCCACCCGCTCCCGCCCCACGATATTCGTAATAGTGTGAGAGAGGTAAAGGGGAATCCCATAGTCCTTCAGGCATTGCACAATGTTTCGGTTTAATCCATTGGAGTAGGGCATCAGTTCCACACAGGCCAATACGTTGGCCCCCTCCAGCGTCATGCGGCGCGCCATAATCAGGCCGATGTCTCCGCTGCCCAGAATAACCACCCGGCGGCCCACCATCCAGCCTTCAATGTTAATGTATCGCTGGGCGGTACCGGCTGTAAAAATTCCGGCCGGACGGTCTCCCGGAATGGCGATGGCCCCACGGGTACGCTCCCGGCAGCCCATGGCCAGCACGACAGCACCCGCCTGGATCTCCAGCAGTCCGTCCCGGCAATTGACCGCACGAACCGTGTGATCCTCCTCCACAGAGAGCACCATAGTATCCAGCAGGATCTCTACTCCCAGCTCAGAAGCCCGCTGAATAAAACGTCCCGCGTACTCAGGGCCAGTCAGCTCCTCCTTGAAATAGTGCAGTCCAAAGCCGTTGTGAATGCACTGATTCAGAATGCCGCCCGGTTCCTTGTCCCGTTCCAGAACCAGCACCCGCTCCGCTCCCGCCTCACGCGCGCTGCAGGCCGCGGCCAGTCCGGCAGGGCCGCCGCCGACCACTACCACCTGATAGTTAAGCGTCATGGACGGACACCTCCTTGATGGGGGAGCTGAGCAGCCAGGTCCCCTCCTCATCCATTGTTATATCCATTGGGGAAACACCCAACTCACGGGCCAGGATCTCATGCACCCGGGGGCCGCAGAATCCGCCCTGACAGCGCCCCATACCCGCGTTGCAGCGGCGCTTGATGGCGTCAATGGAACGGGGGACAATGGGACGGTGAATCGCCTCAACGATCTCCCCCTCCGTCACGGTTTCACACCGGCAGATAACCCGGCCGTAGAGCGGATCTTCGGCAATCACCGCGGCCTTCTCCGCATTGCTGAGTTCCCGGAACTTAATGCGCCTGCGCCGGTCGATAAACGTCTCCTTTTCCGTCAGCTCAAGACCGCACCCGGACAGTATGCGCAATCCCTCCAGGGCAATGGCCGGAGCTGCGGAGAGTCCGGGTGACTTGATACCCGCCAGGTTGATGAAATGAGGACAAATGGGGGACTCTTCAATAACAAAGTCTGGTATTTGCGTATTGGGACGCACTCCGGCGTACTCATGAATCGTCTGACGGAAGTCAATGCCCGGAACAGAGCGCAGTCCTCCGCTCTTCACCTGACTCAGATAGGGTTCGACCGTGGCCACATGGTCGCCATCCTCCACCTGATATGCGTCGGGACCCACAATCAGGTTTCCATGAACCGTGGGGGCCACCAGGATTCCCTTGAAGCCGTGCTCGTCGGGACAGGGGAATACCACGGAGTTAATGATGCCCCCCTGGCTTTTGTCCAGAACGTAATACTGACCGCAAAAATTTGTCTGTTTCAGCCCGTGGCCCCCCACCAGCTCATAAACCTGGGCGGAAAAGGCCCCTCCGGCGTTGATAACATAGCGGGCTTCATAGCTTCCGGAACTGGTTGTCACCACAAAGTGATCCTCATTCCGCTCAATCCCGGTTACGCGGGATGACAACTTCACCTCCACGCCATTGCGTACTGCCGTCTCCGCCATGGCGACGGCGTACTCCCAGGGATTAATAATACCGGAGCCAGGGGCATACAGGGCGCCGATCAGCTTGGGATTGAGGCCAGGCTCCAGCCGGAGCGCCTCCTCCCGGTCAATAATACGCACGCCCGGTACGCCATTGGCCACGCCGCGGTCATAGAGCTCCCTTACATACTCCATCTCCCGCTCGTCAAAGGCGATCACAAACGAGGGGATATCCCGGTACTCTACATCTAGTTTCTTGCAGATTTCCCGGGCCATAGCAATGCCCTCCAGGTTCATGCGGGCCTCCAGGCTGCCGGGCGGGCAGTCAAAGCCGGCGTGCAGAATGGCACTGTTGGCCTTGGTTACTCCGTTGGCCACATCGTTGAACCGTTCACATACACAGACCTTCAGTTGATACCGTGACAGCGTATACGCCATGGCAGACCCAATTACTCCGCAGCCGATGATCAGAACGTCATACATTAGTTTGAAAAGCCTCCCTTACCACCATTTGATTTGATCGGTAACATACTGGCGGATTTTGGTAAACTCCGGCGAAGTCACATCGCGGGGCCGCGGAAGGTCTACCTTAAAGTCCTCTTTAATTGTAGTGGGTTTGTTAGACAGGATCAGAATGCGTTCGGCGAGGTAAACAGCCTCCTCAATGTTGTGGGTAATAAACAGCACCGTACTGCCTGTCTCCTTCCAAAGGCGAACCACCTCGTCCTCCAGGTAGAAGCGGAGTTTGATGTCCATCTGCCCATAGGGTTCATCCATCAGCAGCAGATCCGGGTTCATGGCGAAGGCCCGGCCGATGATAATACGCTGCTCGGTACTCACCGACAGCTGGTGCGGATAGGCGTCACGAAAGTTTTGCAGGCCCATCAGCTTAATAATGTTTTCCACCCGCTCGTCGATCTCTTTTTTGGGCAGCTTTTTCAGCTCCAGCCCAAAGCGCAGGTTTTCCTCCACCGTCTTCCAGGGAATAGAGGACGGCTCCTGAAACACAAAGGCCAAATTGTGCTTTTTGGGGTCGGCGGACTCTCCGTCGATCAGAAGGTCGCCCTTGGATGGCATGTAAATGCGGGTCAGCAGGTTGAGAAACGTGGTCTTACCGCAGCCGGTAGGGCCCACAATACAGATAAATTCACCCTTTCTGACATTAAAGGAGATGTCGTTGAGCACGTGCAGATCCCCAAAATATTTTGTGAGGTTCTTAACCTCCACCTTGTATTCACTCTTTGGTTCGCTCATCCTTAACCACCTCCGTCAGAGCGCCAAATCCGTGTTGTCACTAATAATTTTCCGCAGGCGCAGGAACTCAGGGCTGACCGTATCTCTGGGCCGGGGCAGGTTGATGTCATAGATTTCCTTGACCTGCGCAGGGTAGTTGGTCAGCAACACAATGCGGTCGGCCAAATAGAGCGCCTCCTCGATATTGTTGGTGACGAAGATAAAGGTGCGCTTTTCACTTTCCCAGATTCGCAGCACCTCGTCCTGCATGGAATATCGGGTCTGGGCGTCCAGCTGTCCGAAGGGCTCGTCCATCAGCATAATCTCCGGATTGTTGGTATAGGCGCGGGCAATGCCTGCCCGCTGCTTCATGCCGCCGGAGAGCTGGCTGGGATAGCTTTTTTCAAAGCCCTGCAGGCCCACCAGGTTGATGTACTTCTGGGCCGTCTCCCGGCGCTGAGCCTTGGGCACACCCTTCATCTTGAGGCCGAACTCTACGTTTTCCATTACGGTTTTCCACGGCATCAGCGCCAGCTTCTGAAACACCATGCCAATACGCTCGTCGCTCCCATGGATCTCCTCTCCATCCAGGAAGAGACTCCCGTCCACCGGCTTTTCCAGCCCGGCTATCATATTCAGCAGTACAGTTTTACCGCAGCGCCCGGGGCCGAGTATGACCAGAAACTCATTGTCGTACACATCCAGAGACACGTCAACCACGGCGTCTGACACCTCATTTTTGACAATGTAGCTCTGAGAAATATGCTCCAGTCTCAGTTTGACTTTCTTGCCGTCCATGGACAAACCATCCTTTCTAAGAGCTGGGTAATGATGGCCAGCAGCGCGCCGACCAAACCGATACACACCATGGACAACAGACACAGGGCATAGTCTCCGGAGTCCATACCGCGGGTAATGAGGAAACCAATGCCGGACTTTCCGCCCAGCATCTCCGCAGCCAGCACCACCATCCAGCCGGCAGAGGTAGAGGTTCTCACACCGGCAAAAATGGCGTCCAGAGCCGATGGAATAGCGATTTCAAAGAGCATCTGCCGCTTGTTGGCGTGGAAAATGGTACCCACATTGAGGTACATGTTCTGCACATTGGAAATGCCCGCCTGCGTGTTGACCACCACCGGCATCAGCGCGCCAATAAATACAATCAGAATTTTGGGAAATTCACCGGTGCCAAACCACATGGTCATCAATGGCACCCAGGCCAGGGGCGGCACAGAGCGAAAGGCGGTAAAGAGGGGCCCCAGTAGTGCGTTGGCCTTCTTGTTCCAGCCGATCAGAATGCCGAAAGAGATCCCAAGCAGCCAGGCAAAGGCCAGGGCAATAAATACGCGCAGAAGGCTGGCCCAAATGTGGCCAAAGAGGTTGAGCTGCTTGATCGGTTTTTCCATCAGCAGCAGGAATCGATTCCAAATATCCACAGGAGAGGGAAAGGTGCTGTTTTCCGCGCCCGCGGCCAAAAACCACAGCAGGATCAGAAGCAGGACGGAAACTACAGGAAACACGGCGTAAATCCGGTTGCGGAGTCTCTCACGGCGCTCCGCGTCGCTCATGACAACAACACTGGTACTGCTCTGTTTCATCGTTTCCACCTCAGCACTTTCTTCTCCAGCAGTCCCAGGACCGAGGTGAAAATGACGCCGATCACGCCGATGACAACAATACCCAGGATAATGATGTCGGCCCGGGCAAACTGTCGGCCCTGGAGGATCATGTACCCAAGTCCGGCATTGGCCGCCAGCATCTCAGCGGCCACCAGCGTGGCCCATGCGTTTCCTAGGGCCACGCGGATGCCAGCAAAGGTCATGGTCATGGCAGACGGAATTCCAATCTTGCGGAACACCGTAAAATTGGTGGCTCCGCAGGTTTTGGCCACATTGATCAGCACCGGGCTGGACTGCTTAATGCCGGTATATGCATTGATAACACAGGGTACAAAGGCTGAAAAGAATACAATAAATGCCTTGGCCTGCAGGCCGATTCCCATCCAGATGATGGTCAGCGGAATCCAGGAAACCGGCGGTATGGGCCGCAGAATTTCAAAGATGGGCCGCATAAATTTGTCGAATCCCCGGAACCAGCCCATAAAAAGCCCCAGAGGAATTCCGATGACAATTGCCAGCAGAAAACCCGTCAGGGCCACCTGGAGGCTGGCCATGATGTGAACCCCCAGCACCGCGCCGTCCGGATTGGGATCCACCAGCTTTGTAGCAAACAGTGCGATAACCTCCGTAGGCGCCGGGACGTAGCGGCTGGGCAGAACACCCGCCAGAACAGCTGCCTGCCAGAGAAGTAGAAAACCCAATATGCCGATGACCGACAGCATAGCCAGTTGGAAGCTGTTGCGCTTTTTCTGCCGCTTGACCACTTCGACGCGCTCCTCGTTGGTCAGCTTCCGGCCCGCGCTGGAAGCATTTTGCATATTACTTCCCCCTTACAACAAGTTTCCCCGCCGTTTGGCAGGCAAGGAGGCTGCACTGCGTGCCTAAGCGGAACGACAATGCAGCCCCGGGTTGCGCAGATGTGCAGCTGATTATTCCAGATAGCCCAGCGTTTTAAGCGTCTCGGCGCACCGCTCCGCCACAGAGGAGTTCACCAGCTCCTTATCAAGGATGGCGGTACGGTCTTCCTCAGTATAGCTGCCGATGGAGATGAAAAAGTCCATTGTCTCCAGCAGATCGTTTTCAGCGGCCAACACCGGACGATCCGCCAAGCTAAGGCGATCCTCTTCCTCTGTAGTCATCACGCTGACGGCCTCAGAGGGGCTGGGGCAGGCAAAGATATCCAAAGCCCGCTGACAGATGCTTTCATTGGATACCACACCCTCGTCCTCGCAGGACTCCACATAGAGTTCCACCGCCTGCGCCATATTGTCCTCGCTCTGCTGGCACCAGTCCCAAGTCAGATAATAGACCATCCAGGCCAGGTCGATCAGGTCGCTCTTATTCTCCATAGCATCCTTTGTGGCCGCCAGGCCGCAGACATTGTTGATGCCCAATTCGCTGACATCGGTAATACGGACGAGTCCGCTGTCCTCGGCGTTGTATGCCACGGCATTCCAAACGCACAGTGCGTCGCCCTCTCCGGCATTGAAGGCGGTCAGCGCGGGCGTAACATCCATATTGGTAATTGTCACGTCATCCGCGGAAAGTCCCAGTGACTGAAGATAGCTGAGGAACATGTACTGCAGGGTCGTACCGGTGGGCAGAATGCACTCAATCCCTTTCCATACTTCAGGATTGGTAGGATCGGCGGCCTGAGGGCTGTCCGGACGGACAAACAGGGCGGTATTGTACTCGTTGTCGCACAGGCCCAGCATCTGGATATCATAGTTCTTCATGCCGTTCAGAATACCGGGAGCACCCACATCACAGATGTCCCAACTGGCGCTGGCCTCCATCATGGCCGGGCCGCCGATAAAGGACTCATACTCCACATCGATGTTTAATTCATCAAAAAATCCCATTCTATCAGCAATATACCAGGGCATGGAGTGGGCAGAGCCGGAGAAAAAACCGATGGTCAGTGTGGTGCGCTCCGGCAGGGGCGTCAGGCCGAAGGTCGTTTCAGCGGCGTCCAGAGGCTGGTTGCTCGAGTTTCCTCCTCCCCCCTTCGGGCCACATCCGGAAATCAGTGTGCAGACAAGAGCAAACGAAAGTACAAGAGACAACAGCTTTTTCATAATCATTCTCCTTTCAATTATTGGAACCCAATAGACCGGGAGCAATGTTTGGTTCCTCACCCCTCTTTCCTCGGCCACTCCTTGCGGCTCAGCCGCCGCAGGGGGTGCCGCCCACGGGGGCGGAGTTGAGGGCGGGGTCCTTCATGCAGAGGTGGACGGCGGCGGTGGTGAAGGTGCGGGGCAGGGCCAGGATGT
>NZ_JH417832.1 GCF_000239295.1 Flavonifractor plautii ATCC 29863 | reverse complement strand
CGCATGGCTGAGGCCATGCGCCGTCTGCATATCAGGGAGGAAAGGAAGGGAAAGAATTTAGTTGGGCAGGTATTCCAGGGGGTCAACAGTGGAGCCGTCCAGCGACATGCTGAAGTGCAGATGGCTGGCCAGGGCGCTCTCGGCGATGGCGGTGCCGCCCACCGAGCCCAGCACGGAGCCGGCGCCAACCGTGTCGCCCACCGCCACCGTGGGTACGGAGGCCAGGTTGGCGTAAGTGCTGGTCAGTCCGCCGCCGTGCTCCACCACAACGGTGGTGCCCATCATGGCGTCCTGGAGGACGGCGGTGACCGTCCCCGCGGCGGCCGCCTTGACCTCAGTACCGGCGGCGGAGGCGATGTCCAGACCGTCGTGGGTGCGCCAGTCGTCCATGGTGGGATTGTAGGAGAGCACCTCCAGGCTGTAGTCCGTCAGAATATCTCCCTGTACCGGCCAGGTAAAGACGGTGGGGGCGGCCTGTGGAGTGGGCTGGGGCGTGGCTGACGGCATCGCCGAGGGCGTGGCCGCCGGTACAGCCGGGGACGCGGGGACGGTGTGCTCCGGCGCAGGGGTGGCCGCCGGGCGGTTCATGAGGCCCGCGTCCACCGGCGTGGGCCGGGGAGAGGGGGTGACGGTGATCTGGGCGGTGCCCGCCACGGGGGCGTCCGGCTCATCCGGGGTGAGAGAGGAAAAGAGATAATAGCCCGAAATTCCTATTGCGGCGACGCAGAGGAACAGGACTATGTAGAAGCCCTTGCCCTCCAGAAAGTCGCCCATTCGTTTCAAGAATGGTTTTTTCATGCTGTTTAGCACCTCCGAGCCTATTGTGGACAGGCCTGGGCTTGGATATACATGGAAAACAAAAAAATTTCCCTTGACCTTCCACGGGGTGCAGGGTGTATTAAGAGAACGGCGATTTAAGAAAATTTTAACCAGGTGCGGCTCTGG
>NZ_JH417831.1 GCF_000239295.1 Flavonifractor plautii ATCC 29863 | reverse complement strand
TTTCAATTTGCGAAAATTATTGTACCTTATCAGAAGTTGTTTACACAAAGATAATCCAGATTTTCCTTGCCAGCAATAAGCAACTTCCAGTCTATTGCACGATTTCTGGTCGGGAAGTAGTACTGTAAGGACGTGGCGCTGTGCGATATGCATAACACATTCGGATGAAAGTTTACGGAAACTAATACAAACGCCGTACGATTTTCGGCAGAGGAGAAAATCATTCCAGGATGCTTTCGACTGATTGTTGATAATTCCCATTATCTAGCTAATCACTCCTAAAAGCCCATCTTAACACACTCATAACACCTTTACAGCTCTCCCCAGGCCGCAAGTGCGGAAGAACTATCAGAAAAATATTGATCTCAGATTTAGAAAAATTACAGAAAGGTGGGCTGTGAAAATATCTTCAATAGCTCCGGATAAGGCATAGGGCAGCGTTTGCTGCCCTATCATTTTTGCAACGGGAGGTCGGGAAAACAGCTTCTGGCAGAAGGCCACCTAAACACCCAGGAGTTGTTGGTATTGCTGGGTTTGTGCCGGGTTTTTCGTTACGTATGGTGATAGCTTTTCGCCGCCCAAACGGGTATTGTTGTGGTCGGAAACCCACCCCAAAATCAGTAAGGAGGACGCTCTGATGAAAAAAATCGAAACCCATCCCTCGCCGGAAAAACTGCTTCAGCAGGTCACCGAGGAGGCAATCAATGCCCTGGCCCTGGGCGGGCCGGATAAGATCGGGGACGAGGCCCCCATAGAGGCAGGCGTGAAGCTGATCGCCAAAGCCTGGGGCTTGCCCCAGGAGAGCCTCCAGGCCAGCCTGGACCTGCTCGAAAAGGAGCGGCAGCTCCTTCGCGGCGGGAGCGGCGAGGACGCCCTGCCCGACAGCGAACTGCTGGAACCCTACGACGGCAGAATGATCGTCGAGCTGCTCTGGGGCCTGTTTGAGACGGCAATCAAGCTGGAGGACGCGGCAATGCACAACCTGGCCCTGCTTATGGCGGAGAGCTTGGGCCTGGACAGCTGGATCGCGGAGTGCGGGCCATCTAAAATCTGAGACAGAAGCATACGGGAGGGGCTGTCCCAAGGGGCGGCCCCTCGCCTGTCTGTAAAAAGGAGATGAAGCAGCAATCAATCAGAAATACGAACTGACCGATATCGCCCATGAGAAATATCCCTTTCTCCACCGCATCCGCGCCCTGCGGAATATCGGGAAGAAGGTAAAGGCCGGGGAGCTGGGCGGCTTTGTAGAGAGCGAGCGTAACCTGTCCTTCGAAACGGGAGATGACGCCTGGATCTTCGACGACGCCATTGCGTGTAACGATGCCTATGTGGACAAGGGCTCGTCCCTGTTTGGAGAGTCCGTCGCCTGCGGAAACGCCTATGTTTCCCAGAACTCTGCCCTGAGCGCCCATGCCCGCGCGGAGGACGACGCCTATATCCGGGGGAGTAATCTCTGCGGCCACGCCAGAGTATCCGACTGCGGGATGGTGCTGGACTCGCCGGACACAGGCCGTGCACCCATTCTGTCCGGTACCAGTGCTGTGTATGGCAGGGTATGCGGCGATGTGCATTTAACCGATACCGCGTTGATCATCAGCGGCGAGGAGATCTGCAACGATTCCCTGGACACTCTGGTGATGGATGGAAAGGGGCGTTCCGTCATCCGTGACCCATCCAGGGACGAGTTGGCGCCCCAGGAGCCGGAGCCGCAGCAAAAAGGACACAAGGAACGGGGGCAGAGCAGATGAGTAATTTTTTCGAGCAGGAGCTCCGCAAGCTGTTTGCAGACGGGACTATCATCCGCGATCCGGTTTTCGTGGGCCGGGCCTGCCTGGGCAGCTTAGACAGAAACCGTCAGGTGAGGGCTGAATTTGTTACACTGGGCCATGCGGACCACTATGCGGCGCTCCGTCTGACGCTGTTGGACAACAATCACGGCGTGGTAGACAGGCTGATCCTTCGGTTCAAAGATATCTGGGGGAAAAAGAAGATCCCTAACAACCCCTACCTGCGGGATGGTGTTGCTCCACATATTTGGGTGGATGGCGACCGAATCGATTGGTATGCCTACCATCCCTCCCAGGAGGACTACCAGCAGCTCAGGCAAATAGCCAGCGACTATGTGGAGACCTTCCGTATTCAAGTCCTGACGAAGAACCATGGCCCCAGGCTGGTCTACATCTGCGCACCGCTCCGAGGCGAACTGGAAAAGAACATCGCCTTCGCAAAGGAGAAAGCGCAGGAGGTGTTCCAGGCCGGGGATATCCCGATCTGTCCCCACCTCATGTTCCCGCCCTTCGCAGACCCGGATGACCCCGCCCAGGACCAGGCGGCGCGGGAGATGGGCCTGCGGCTGGTGGAGCACTGCCAGCAGGTCAATGTGTACGGTACTGTGCGTACACCGGGGATGCTGGCGGAGATCCGCAGGGCGGAGGAACTTAACATCCCGGTCAAGGCCGACCAGCCAGGGCTTAAAAAGACAAAGGACCGTCCCAGGCGCGGCCAGACCAGATAGGAGGTAAAATGGCAGAAATCAAGACAGTCACCATCGACGAACTGCGTCAGATGAACGATCAGGAGGGCCTCATCCTCCAGGGCTGCGGCGGGGATCTCCAGGAGTGGGTGTATGGTATCAATGAGCTGTTTGCCCAGGCTGGTATCCTACAGGCCGGCAGCGCATGGAAAGCCAAGGCTGTGAGGAGCTTCCAGTACGATGGCCTGACCAACCTGCTGTTTCCCTTTGCGGGTGTTTCTCTGGATATGGGAAGGCTGGCCATATGGCGGCTCCAGACATATGAACAGTTCGGCGGGACCTGGCTCAGCGACTATGTGCCCAACCGGCTGGGCGGTTTTATCCAGAAGCAGCGGCCCGCAAAGCCCAAAATGGCGCTGGTGGGACAGGACGGAAATATCTTCGGCATCCTGGGCCGGGCCTCCCGGCTGCTGAAACAGGCCGGACAGATCAAGCAGGCCGACGAGATGTTTCAGCGGGCTACCAGCTCCGGCAGCTATAATGAAGCATTGTGTATCATCAGCGAGTATGTGGAGACGGAGCTCTCCACCGCGCCAAAACCTCAAAAATCTGTTCAAAAGAAAGGCAGGGATACCCATGAACGATAAGTGGGAGATTCTCCACGGCGACGCGCTGAAGCTGCTGGGCGGCTTTGCCCCCGGCACCTTCGATGCGGTCATCACCGACCCGCCTTACGCCTCTGGAGGCCGTACCCAGGCAGAGAAGAACAAGTCCACGGCCAAGAAGTATTCCAGCATGGGGGATCACGCGCCCCCGCCCTTCGACGGGGACGCCAAGGACCAGCGGTCCTGGACCCGCTGGGCGGCGGAGTGGCTTGGCGATGCCAGAAAGATCTGCAAACCCGGCGCGCCGGTGTGTATGTTCATCGACTGGCGGCAGCTCCCAGCGGCCACCGACGCCCTCCAGTGGGCGGGCTGGATCTGGCGGGGCACCGCTGTGTGGGACAAGGGCAACAGCCGCCCCCAGAAGGGCCGCTTCCGCCAGCAGGCGGAGTACATCGTCTGGGGCTCCAACGGGGATATGCCCATCAGCCGGCCCGTGCCCTGCCTGCCCGGCGTGTTCAAGTACGGCAATCCCCAGAACCGCATTCACCTGACCGAAAAGCCCCTCCCGCTCATGCGGGACGTGGTGAAGATCACCGAGCCGGGCGGCCATATCCTGGACCCCTTCGCCGGCAGCGGCACCACAATCCTGGCCGCCGTGCTGGAGGGCTACACCGCCACCGGCATCGAGGTCACCGGCGAGTATGCCAGACGGGCCAGGGAGCGGATTGAGCAGGAGCTGCGCCAGGCGGCGTGAACATGGCCGTCAACGCTCTCTTTCCTTTCTGTGCGGAGGCGTCAGGGATACCTTCGGCGGCTCCACCACAAGCCCGGCAGTGATGCAAAGCTGCCGAACGGAGGAGAGGACAATATCCCATGTCAGCTCAGAGGCGTAGCTGTACCTCGCACGGTAAGTATCCCAGAGTTTCCTCATGTGGGGATCGTCCGCAAGCTCCCGCAGAACATCCTCCGCCTCAGACAGCAGTCGGAGCGTCCCACGCCTCCTGGCCGTTGCGCAGAGCGCGTCTGCTAGAACCCGCGCCGTCAGGGTGCCGCCATAGAGCTGACATAAAATGTGGAGATCATAAAAATCCCGCATACGGGTGTTGGTTGTGGCGCGGGAAATAACCGTCTCCAGCTTCTCGGCCAAAACAGTCTCCAGGCTGTAGGCCAATATCTCGATGGCCCGCTCCTCGAACATCAAATGAAAACGGTAGCGAACCTCTCTTGGCGTGATTGCATCGCCGGTGGAAATGTCAATCTTAAATGGGGTACGCACCCCATCGAACATCGTCTCCATGGACACCCGCACACCGGGGTACTCCGCCTCGTCCATAATCTCAGAGACACTTTTTAAGGAAAAGAAAACGCCATCCTTGACCGGGACGGATATGATCTCGGAGATCATATCGCTGACGTGATCGACATCCACTGCGGCACCCCGGACCGTCGCGTCAATGTCCATGGTGGAGCGTGTATCCAGCCCAACCATGGCCGCGACCAGCATCCCGCCCTTCAAGATAAAATTCTCCCTGAACTGTGAGAGCGAGACGCGCTCCAGAAAGCGCTCCATCATGTAATTCCGCATGAGAAGCTGTGCGTCTGCCGCATTTTTTCGGGCGAGATTGTTGATCAGGTCTTTTAACTGTCTGGATGTTTTAATCATAACAGGACCTCCAAATACTGTCTCAGGATATTCTCTACATGGAACGCTCCGGCATAGTGCATCAGGCGGCGTAGATCCCTGTCTCTCCGGCCGGCGTACCGCCTCAGTGTATCCCGGAGGACCTGGACATCCATGCCGCTCCGGCTGCGTACCACATCGCAGACGGTGCGCTCCAGGTCATAAACCGCCACCGGATTTCCAAATGGTGTGTTTGTTTGCGACAGGCCCAGGCCGTGCAGCTCCGCCTTGATGCGGTACACCTTCACGCCGTCACCCTTTAAGCGGTGCGGATTGTATCCGCTTTTTACAGTCACCGTATAGGCAAGCGGCTCCCGGTCGGTCAGGTCGTGGAGGAAAAGAGCGGTATCATGGGAAAACACGGCCTGCGGACAGCGCAGGTGGAGCAGGTACATCCCATCCTTCCAGGCATCCGGGGCAAGATAGAGCCCGTGGCCTACACGCTCCAAGCCTCGTTCCCGCACATAATTTCCAAGCACAGGCCTGGCGATCCCTGCAGCAACGGCATCCGCAGTCCGCAGCACACCGTTTCCGCCGCGAACCAGAGCATCCAGAACATCGAATGCAGGCATAGAACGCCCTCCTTTCGTGCTCATATAATAACTCATATAGGCACAAAAGTAAACAACGCAAACAGAGATGTTTGAGAAAAAGCTGGAGGCGGGCCGGCATATTCTGACCGGGAAGCCCATCCCACTCATGCGGGATGGGGAGGAGATCAGCGGTGGGTATGCCCGCTGGGCCAGGGCTGGGCGGTATAGCAGCTCCCGCCCGGAAGGGCTGTTCGTCTATTCCAGCCACTGTGTGGGGAATGGGTATGGCCTTCTCGACGGCGTCCGGATATACTGTAGGCGCCACAACTGGAGAAGGAGTGTAAAAATGGAAGAACAGAAATTGATCCAAATGATCCGGTTTGACCATGACCTCGTCGTATTCATCGAGGGATCGGATGACCAGCAGCGGCAAGTGAACATCTATGGGTATGCCATGCATCAAGCAGTAAACGTATGGGACTTTGTTGAGTGGCTGTGTACGCGCAAAATGCGGGCGGTATTTGCCGGAAATCCCTACGCATTCCCTGATATTGTGAATTGGCTGGGCGGGAAGCTCTATGCGATCCGGGCCAACTATATCCTGACACACAGGGGCCTGCTTCTTCCCTGGAATGCGGTGGATGGCGGAACCGTCTGGAAACCGCGGTATTGAATACCTTTTTTCTGATGACGGCAAATGCAGCCGCTATGTAGCGGGCTTTTTGGGCGACCTGTCCGATGTGAAGGATATTCACAGCCAGCCCCTGTGTGTGGGGAATATGGTGACGATGCTCCGCGGTGGAGAGCCCTATGAACAGATGATCATCCTGAACCACAAGGGAAAATCCCAGCTCTCACAGGAGCACCTGAACCGTCATGGTGCGGTTTTCCAGACCCCATTTACAGAGGCGGGCATCATGCCTACCCGATAATAGAACGCCAATCCTGCCTCACAGCCTACTATCCCGATCAGAAACGGGCCAGGGCGCCTGCCAAGCAGCCTCAAAAAACAGAGGGCCAAACTCGGTGAGGGCTGTCTGGCCCGGCCACTCCGAGGCCGTGCTCCAGACTGCGGGTGGAAAGGGCTGTTTGGGGATAGTCCTGCCTGTTCGGGAACAGGAATCGCTTTCCCGCCCGGTATGTGGTATTGTGTAGCTGTGGAAGCAACCCAGTATAATACAGATTGAAACGGAGGGAACTGTATGGGAGTCCAACGGGCGATCAATGGACAGCTCATCACATGGGAAGTCATCGTTTACGGCTTCCTCGGTATGGAGCAGGTGGCGGCACGCTACAAAGACCCTTGGAAAGCGGCGGTCTATTGCTGTGAGCACAACTGCGCTGAGGTCAAGATGGCCCTTTCCGAACCGGATGAGCCGTTACCGACAAACGACTAACCGCAGCGGCCGCGGCATTCAGTCAATGCCGCGGCCAACCGTACAAGGCCGACTTTAAAACTGTAGGTTTGTCAAACATATTGGACGGTGAAC
>NZ_JH417830.1 GCF_000239295.1 Flavonifractor plautii ATCC 29863 | reverse complement strand
GGCCGTGCCGCCGGTTTGGCGGCACGGCCCCTTGTTTGCGCGGAAAGCGCGGGGGGAGCGGACTCCGGCACAAGGACGCAGGGGCGGCCCCGCCGCTTCGCCCTATTCGTCCTCCTCCGCGGGATAGAGGCGGCGCAGGGCGAAGAGCCCGCAGCAGATGACGGCACAGGTGCCCAGCCAGAGCAGGGACAGCAGAGCAATCAGCAGCTCCACCCACCGCCAGTTCGCCAGATAGGGGAGCAGGCAGAAGGCCACCCGGAACACCGCGTCCGCGTTGCGGCACAGCCGCAGGCGGCGGCTCAGGGGGGAGCGGCCGCCCTCCCCTGACCGCCGGTCGGCCAGGGCGGCCAGATCGGTGAGCAGTTGGAAGTGGAAATAGAGGGCCACACAGGTGATCAGGGCGGAGAGGAGAAAGAAGCGGCCGGTGAACTCCGCGCCGGTGAGGAGAAAGGACAGCCAGTCCACCCCGGACACCGCGCCCAGCAGGATGCAGAAGGGCCTGAGCAGGGGCAGATCCCGCAGCTCTCCGGCCAGCAGGCCGATCGCGGAGAAAATCAGGAGGTAGCCAGCCCAGTCGGGGAGCAGATCCAGGTTGTTCAGGCGGAAGTGCAGATGGATGAGGAGATAGGCCCAGGCGATGCGGCTCAGGGCGCTTCGGATGCCTGCGTGATTCATGGCGTCACCTCCGCGGGATAGGCGGTGCAGGTGTATCTCTGGTTTCCATAGACAAAATCCAGGGAGAGCGCGGAGAGCCCCTCCAGGCCGGAGTCGTCAGCCGCGGCGTGCCACAGACCGCTGACTCCGGGAAGGTCATAAGCGGTGAGCACAAAGCTGTCAAAAGCGGGAGAGCCATCGGAGGAAAGGGGAACGCAGAGCACGGCGAGGGTGGACAGAAAGTCGTACGGAACACCTCCGGATTTGCGCTCCACCCTCAGTTCGCTGCGCTTGCAGCAGGAGGTAAACGCGGCGTGAGGGGCGGGAACGGGGCTGGGACGGTCGCCGCCGCCGATGCGGAACGTCCTGCCGCCGGCCCAGCCGCCGTCTGAGAGCGACATGTACCCAACCCAGATGTCGGAGCAGGTGAGAAAGTAGGTGAGATCGACCTCTAGGCGCAGATCTACCGTTTCCGCCGCGTAGGTGATGTGGGGGATATGGTCGTCGGGGGCCGGGATCGCTCCCTCATCGGGGAGGCGCAGCGCCTCCAGCTCCCCCAGCGGCTCCACTGTCCAGAAGTCTCCGTCGGGCCGTACCGCCACCTGTTGGTACACGATGCCATAGGTGTTGTCCTCCGACAGAGGGGAGAAAAACAGCGTTCCGGTATAGCCCCCCGCTCCGTCAGGCAGGAGGTTCATTACCGACCACTCCGCCTGCCAGGCGGGGCGGTGCCAGTGGAACCCCAGAGTCCAGAAAGGGGAGTCCTCCAGCTCCACCTCCTGGTAGGGGGCCAGTCCGGTCTGCCACGCTAGTTCCCGCGCCGGCTCCGGCAACACCATGGAGAAGTAGACCGGGCTGTCGCACAAAATGGCCTTGGCATAGGTGTCCAGGGCTCCGGCCACGGTGGTGGGGCGGTTGAGCTGGGCCTGGGCCAGGGCAAGAGCGCCCCGGTCGGTTCCGCCGGGCACCTCCGCCGCGCCGCTGACGCCCCCCAGGCAGGTGAGGGCCAGCACCGCGGCCACACAGCCCGAGGCCAGGGCCATCCCGGCGGGGTAGCGCCTGAAGCGGGCGATAGCCTGGATGCGGGCCTTGATGTTGCGCCCGCCGTTGGCCATGGAGGAGGTGCCGGGGGCGCGGGCGTACCGGCCGTCGGCCATGGACAGGAGAATCACGCCGTAGGCGCGGCGCTCCTCCCCCTCCAGCCGCTCCAGCACCCGCTGGTCGCAGAGGGCCTCGCAGTCGTTCTGCATCCGGTCGCAGCAGTACCAGATCAGTGGGTTGCACCAGTGCAGGCACCGCAGGGCGCACACCCCCACCCCGGCCCACACGTCGCCATGACGGAGGTGGAGCAGCTCGTGGAGGAGCACCTTGTCGTCCACCGGCCGGTCGGGGAGCGCCAGCACCGGGCGCAGGGGGCCGCAGACGAAGGCGCTCTCCAGCCCGGGCAGCACCACTACCAGCCGGGGGGCCTTCAGGCCGTACCGTGCCGCTACGCCCTCCACCTGGGCCAGCACCTCCGGGGCGGGGGAGAGGCCCCGCCGGATGGCAGCGCGCAGGCGCGCGTAGGACAGGAAAAACCACAGGGCCAGCAGGAGCACCCCGGCGGCGTAGAGGTAAAACAGCGCGTCAGTGATGCTCCCCGGCGCGGGCAGGCCGCGGGGAAAGAGGGGCACCGGGGCCAGTACCTCCGTCACGCCGTAGGGGTCGGTGAGGGCGGAGGACAGGGGGAGTTCCACCTGGAGCCTGGCCGCCTCCAGCACCACCCGCCCGCCGGGCACCAGGGTGCGGCCCAGCAGACCGGCGGGCAGGAGGGCGCGCAGGGCCAGGATGGCCCACACCCCGTACTGCCACCGGGGGGAGAGCTTGTCCAGAAAGAGGCGCTTTGCGGCGAGCAGCACCAACGCCGCCACGGACAGGGCCAGGGTCTGAGCGAGAACAGACCAGAGGTTGACCACGCCTCACACCTCCATCTCATCCAGCAGCTTCCGCAGCTCGTCCCGCTCCTGGGGGGTGAGCTTCTCGTCCTTCAAAAAGGCGGCCACCAGTTTGCCCGCCGAGCCCTGGTAGGCCCGCTCCAGCAGGCCCCGGCGCTCCGCCGCGGCGCAGTCCTCCCGGCTCACCGCCGCCCGGTAGCGGTGGGGGAACTCCTCCTTGCGGATGTCCACCAGGCCCTTGGCCTCCATACGGGTGAGGTAGGTGAGCACCGTGCTGCGGCTCCAGCCCGTATCCGGACGCAGAGCGTCCACCACGGCCCCCAGGGCCAGCCCCTCCGGGGCCACCCAGAGGGCGTTCAGCACCCTCCACTCCTTGTCACTCAGCTTCATGTCACAGCCCTCCTACAGTTGTCGCATTCGTAATGATACTACACCTGTAGGAGCCACCTGTCAAGAGCGGTTGTCAATTTTGCCGAAATGGGAAAAAGGGCTTTGAGGGGGACGGCGGATGTGGTAAAATAACAGATTGAATGAATGACAGGAGAGGATGAGAAAGATGGACAAGCTCGGCTTTGACAATCAGAAGTATCTGGAGCTCCAGTCGGCCCACATCCGGGAGCGGATCCGCCAGTTCGGCAACAAGCTCTATCTGGAGTTCGGCGGCAAGCTCTTTGACGACCACCACGCATCCCGGGTGCTGCCCGGGTTCGAGCCGGACAGCAAGATCCGTATGCTCAAGGAGCTGCGGGACTCGGTGGAGGTGGTCATCGCCATCTGCGCCAGCGACATCGAGAAGAACAAGATCCGGGGCGATCTGGGCATCACCTACGACGTGGACGTGCTGCGGCTCATCGACGCCTTCCGGGGGGAGGGCCTGCTGGTGGGCAGCGTGGTGATCACCCAGTACGCCGGACAGCCCGCCGCCGACGCCTTCCGCCGCCGGATGGAGCACCTGGGGGTGCAGACCTGCCTCCACTACCCCATCGCAGGCTACCCCCACAACACCGGCCTGATCGTCAGCGACGGGGGCTACGGCAAAAACGACTATATCGAGACCAGCCGTCCCCTGGTGGTGGTGACGGCCCCCGGCCCCGGCAGCGGCAAGATGGCCGTCTGCCTCTCCCAGCTCTACCACGACTACAAGCGGGGGATCAAGGCGGGCTACGCCAAGTTTGAGACCTTCCCCATCTGGAACCTGCCCCTCCAGCACCCGGTGAACCTGGCCTATGAGGCGGCCACCGCCGATCTGGGGGATGTGAACATGATCGACCCCTTCCACCTGGCCGCCTACGGCGAGACCACGGTGAACTACAACCGGGATGTGGAGATCTTCCCTGTCCTCTCCGCCATGTTTGAGAGGATCATGGGGGAGTGCCCCTACAAGTCCCCCACCGACATGGGGGTGAACATGGCGGGCAAGTGCATCGTGGACGACGAGGCCGTGCAGGCCGCCGCCCGGCAGGAGATCGTCCGCCGCTACTACACCGCCCTGTGCGACCGCCGGGTGGGTGCCGCTGGCGACGAGCTGGTGAACAAGCTGGAGCTGCTCATGCAGCAGGCCCATGTGGATCCCTCCATCCGGCCCGTGGTAGCCGCCGCCGCCCAGGTGGCCGAGGAGACCGGCAACCCCGCCGGGGCCATTGAGCTGCCCAGCGGCGAGGTGGTCACCGGCAAGACCACCGACCTGATGGGCGCCTCCTCCGCCACCCTGCTCAACGCCCTCAAGCGCCTGGCGGGCATTGACCACCAGCACCACCTCATCTCCCGGGAGGCCATCGAGCCCATCCAGGCCGTGAAGGTCAACCACCTGGGCTCCGTCAACCCCCGGCTCCACTCCGATGAGACGCTGATCGCCCTGGCCATCTCCGCCACCACCAACCCGCTGGCCAAGCGGGCGCTGGACCAGCTCTCCGCCCTGCGGGGGTGCGAGGCCCACTCTACCGTCATCCTCTCCCCGGTGGACAGCGGCACCTACAGCCGCCTGGGCCTGCGCCTCACCTGCGAGCCCCAGTATGAGACCAACAAGCTTTACCACAAGTAGGAAGAACGGTTGAGCATTGGCACTTCCGCAGATCCGGAGTGTACCCGTCACCGAAAAGAACGGATTTCTCACCAGCTTTTAAACTGGTGAGAAATCCGTTCCTTCTGCTTTCAGGGGAAAGGAGAACAAAATGAGAATATACCGTCTGTTGGGGCTGCTCTCGGTACTTGCCGAGGTAGAGCATATAACGGTTCAGGAGTTGGCAGTACGGTTTGAGGTATCCAGGCGGACGATCCTCCGAGATATTGACACACTGAACGAGGCGGGGTTCCCTGTTGCCTCCCGGCCGGGGAGAGGGGGCGGAGTCTCCATCCTGAAGGGCTACCGGCAAGACAAAAGACTGCTTTCCAGGGAGGATATCGCCAGCCTGTTTACCGCCCTGGATGGATTAAAGAGCCTTGTCGGAGATGGTTCGGTTTCGGCACTGCTGGCCAGACTGGTTCCGGTCCCAGAGACTGACGCACGCTCCAGCAGCCGCTATCTGCTTGACTACACCCCGTGGTTTACGGACAGCATTACCTGGAAAAAGCTCTCTGAGCTGCACCGCGCAATTTGTAGCCGCATGGTGTGTAAAATGGATTATGTGTCAAAAACAGGGCGCCGGACCCGGTTGGTAGAACCCCATAAGCTGGTGTTCAAACAGTCTGACTGGTATTTGTATGCGTTCTGTCGGGAGCGAAGCGCGTTCCGCCTGTTTAAGCTCAGGCGTATCGTCTCCTGCGTCCCCTATGGGGAGCGCTTTTCCACGCGCCAAATGGACGAAACAACATTTGAACAGCGGTTTGGAGGGGGCGGCCTGTCTGCCGTGAAAAAGGACGGATATTACCAGATTGTCCTGGAATATGAGCGCCGGGACGCATTTACCCTGACAGAGAAAATAGATGCCTGCCTGTTGGATGCGCCTGGTGGGGGGAGTGACACCGGCCGGATCTGTTTTTATGCCCCCGAACTTTCCTTTGCACGGGAGCTTGTCATGGGGCTGCTGGGCAAGGTCAGGGTGGTCGCGCCACCTGAGCTCCGTGAGGAGCTCAGAGATGAGCTGAAAAAGATAAACGACTTTTACAAAAGGTGACAGCTAAGCTGTCACCTTTTTTGTGTTAAGCTGTCTACAGAAAGGTGGTATGAAGGGATGAAACAAATCCTGGTATTTATTTTTGATGGCTATGCGGACTGGGAACCGGCCTATGTATGTGCGCAGTTAAATGCACCTGGAACTGGATATGCGGTGAAAACCATTGGGCTTGACCGGGCGCCCAAGGTGTCTATGGGGGGCTTCCGTGTCACGCCCGATTTTACTGTCGCTGACTATCCGCGGGATGCCGGCCTGCTGCTGCTGACCGGCGGGACAGCGTGGCTGGAGCGGAAAAATGACGCTGTCTTGCCGGTTGTACGGGAACTGGTCAGATGCCATATCCCGGTGGCTGCAATTTGCAACGCGGTAAACTTCCTGGCGGAAAACGGTTTTTTAGACCAGCGCAGACATACTGGGAATACCCTGCCTTTCCTCAAATCCCAGGCTCCGCACTATAAAGGGGAGGCATATTTCGTTGAGGCGGAGGCGGTTTGTGACAACGGCATTCTTACCGCCAACGGATTCGGAGCGCTGGAGCTGGCAAAAGAGATACTGCGGCTGCTGAAATTTCGGTCAGAGCAGGAGCTAGCGGAATGGTATGCATGGAATAAATTCGGCCTGTATTCGCCGGGACACAAGGGGCGTACCCCAAGCGGACTGTGATCTGCCCGGTATCATCGGGTGGCCGGATGGGCAAAGCGGCGGGGGATAAGCTGCTTTTAAAGAAAGGGCCGGGCTGAAATCAGCCCGGCCCTTTTTACATATTGGGTTAGTCGGCCTCGTCCTGCATCACCGCGTCGTCGCAGAGTACGCTTTTTTCGGAACAGCCTGGCGGCCATTCCTCAAACGCTCCCTTGCTCCTCCGCTCCCCAACCGACCCGCTGCACTGGGCTCGCTTGGGGACCTGGGGATATCTGATGGCCTTCTCCTGGACGCCCCACTCTCCGTCTGTCAGAAACGCGCCCCGGCCGGTGGCCGGGGCGCGTTGAGGTTTCGGTTAGTCGGCTTCCTCCTGCATCGCCTTGGCGGCCTCGATAGCCTTCTCCTGGACGGCGGGAGGGGCGTCCTCGTAGCGGACGAAGCGGAAGGTGAAGGAACCGCGGCCCTGGGTCATGGAGCGCAGGTCGATGGCATAGCGGCCCATCTCGGCCATGGGCACCTCGGCCTCCACGATCTGGTTGCCCTCGCCGTCGGGATTCATGCCCATGACGCGGCCCCGGCGCTTGTTCAGATCACCGATGACGTCGCCCATGTAGCTGTCGGGGATGGTGACCTTCAGCTCGCCGATGGGCTCCAGCAGCACAGGGCTGGCCTGGGGCATACCGGTCTTGTAGGCGATCTGCACGGCGGTCTTGAAGGCCATTTCGGAGGAGTCCACCGGGTGATAGGAGCCGTCGTACAGGGTGGCTTTCAGGTACACCACCGGGTAGCCGGCCAGCACACCGTGAACCACGGCCTCCCGCATGCCCTTCTCCACGGCGGGGAAGTAGTTCTTGGGCACCGCGCCGCCCACGACCTCCTCGCAAAACTGGAGCTCCTCGGTGTCGCCCGGCTCAAAGCGCATCCACACGTCGCCGAACTGGCCGTGGCCGCCGGTCTGCTTCTTGTGGCGGCCCTGCACCTCCACCTTCTTGCGGATCTTCTCGCGGTAGGGCACCCGGGGCTCGGAGAGCTCGGCGTCCACGCCGAAGCGGCTCTTCAGCCGGGAGAGAATCACGTCCATCTGCATGTCGCCGGTGCCGGAGACCACCATCTGGCGGGTTTCGGCGTTGTTGACCCAGTTGAAGGTCAGATCCTCCTCGTTCAGGCGGATGAGGCCGGCGGCGATCTTGTCCTCCTGGCCCTTGGTCTTGGGGGTGATAGCCACGGAGTAGCAGGGCTCGGGGAAGGGGATGGGTTCCAGCTTGACCACCTTGCGGGGATCAGAGAGGGTGTCGCCGGTCTTGACCTTCTCCATCTTGCCGATGGCGCCGATGTCGCCGCACTCCAGCTCCTTGACCTCCTCGGCCTTCTTGCCCTTCATCACGTACAGGCGGCCCAGCTTCTCCGTGGCGCCGGTGCGGGAATTGACCAGCTGCATGTCGGGCTTGAGGTTGCCGGAGATGACCTTCACGAAGGAGTACTTGCCGTACTGGTCGGAGACGGTCTTCCACACCAGGGCGGCGGGCAGGGCGCCGGGGAAGGGCACGAACTCGTCCACCTCGCCGTCGGCGTTCTCGCCCATGAGGGGGCGGCCCTCCAGGGGGGAGGGCAGCAGCTCCACGATGATGTCCAGCAGCATGCGGGTGCCCAGGCCGGAGACGGCGGAGCCGCACACAACGGGGAAGAGGGACAGGTCTTTCACGCCCTGGCGCAGACCCTGGATCATCTCGGCGTAGGTGAAGTCCTCACCGGAAAAGTACTTGTCCATCAGCTCCTCGCTGGTCTCAGCCACCGACTCCTTGAGGGCATCGTACAGCTCGTCCAGCACGGGCTTCTTGTCGTCAGGGACGTCGATCTCGATGCGCTCGCCCTTGGGGCCGGCCTCAAAGGCGCGCTTGTGGAGCACGTCGATAAAGCCAATGACCTTCTTGTCCGCGTCCCAGATGGGGGCGGCCACGGGGGCGATATTCTTGCCGAAGCGCTCCCGCAGGGTGTCGAAGGCGGCGTTGTAGTCGGAGTTCTCCTCGTCGGTCTTGGAGATGTAGAGCAGCCGGGGCAGCCTGCGCTGCTCGCACAGCTTCCACGCTTTCTCCGCGCCCACGCTCATGCCCGCCTTGGCGGAGCAGACGATGATGGCCGCGTCGGCCACCTGGAGGGCCTCGATCACCTCGCCGGAAAAGTCAAAGTAGCCCGGCGTGTCCAGCACGTTGATCTTACAGCCGTTGTACTCCACGGGAGCCACCGCGGTGGAGATGGAAATCTGACGGCGGGTTTCCTCGGGGTCGTAATCGCAAACGGTATTCCCGTCGGCGGGATTGCCCAGCCGCACGGTGCCACCGGTCAAATACAGCATGCTCTCGGCCAGGGAGGTCTTACCATTTCCACCGTGGCCCAGCAGACAGACGTTGCGGATGTTTTGTACGGAATAGCTCATACTTGTTTCCTCTCCTTACATTTGGAATCGTCTGGGCAGGGCTCCCGAGGGGGACGGAGGACTGCCTGTTGTTCATTATACATTAAATCAACCGGAGATACAACTGAAATTTTAGAAAAATCGCGCAAAACACCCCGCCGCAGTCCGCAGGGGGGAAATTTGCACGCGGGAGAGGGGGAGGGAATGTCCGCCGGGAGACAAGCTTGGGGCCGGAGCCGAGCGGGGAGACAGACTCAATGTGCCGCAGCCGAATAAAAACACGCGGCCGGTAACACCGGCCGCGTGTGCAGGTCAGGAGGGTTCCGCAGTGATGGGACTCCCGTCCAGAGGGACGGAGTAAAGAGCCCCGTCCTCCGTCTGGAAGCGGTAGGCCGTCCCGTCCTCCGACCGGCCAAGGGAGGTTAGAGGCGCGTCGGGCTGGCCCAGCCACTCCAGCAGCGCCTGGCGTGCGCCCTCCTCCGTCAGGGCGGAGGAGGGGGGCTGGGTGTCCTGCGGGGCGTCCTCGGGCATCAGGGACATGACGGAGGGCCCCGCGGACGGGGTAGGCTGGAGCTCGGAGACAGGCGGCGCGGAGACAGACGGCTCCTGAGCAGATGCCGGTATCTGGCCGCCCTCCGGTCCATCGGCGGGTGGCGTCACGTCCCGGTTCTGGGGCCTCTCACCGGCGGAGCTGTCCTTCCGGTTGGCGCCGTCGGCGCTGCCGCTGGCGGCCTCGGCGGGCTCCCCGGCGGGGCCCGCGCGGTCCTCCTGAGCCGGGGCGGTTTGTCCGGCGCTCCCGCCGGAGGCCGCTCCGGTCAACCCGGCAAGATTGGCTCTGGGTACGCTCCCGGAGCTGTCCGGAGGGCTCCAGAGGTGCACAGCCTGCCCGCCCACCAGTACAAGCACCAGCACCGCGGCCAGAGAGGCCCAGGAGCGCCAGCGCCACTGGCGCTTTCTGGTGTGGAAGGGGGTGCATTTGGAGGCGTGGACCGCCTTCATGATATCGTCCTTCAGCCCGGCGGGGGGCTCCTCCGCCAGAGTGGGCAGAAGCTGGTGCAGGGTGGAGAGGTCGGCCCGAAGCGCCCGGCACGCCGGGCACTGGGCCAGGTGCTCGTCCAGCGCCCCGGCCTCCTCCGCCGTCAGCGCCCCGTCGAGCTGTGCGCTGATGAGCTCCAGCGCCTGTTCACAGGTCAGCATGCCGCCGCCTCCTTTCCGTCCCGTGGATCTGGTTTATGCTTTGGACGAGGGGGAGCCGAAAAAGTTCCCCTGTTCCAGCAAATATTTGCGCAGGGCCAGCCGGGCCCGGGCGATGCGGGACTTGACGGTGCCCTCCTCCACCCCCAGCAGGGCGGCAATCTCCCCATAGGAGAGGCCCTCCAGCTCCCGGAGAATCAGCACCTGCCGGTGCTCCTCCGACAGGGCCCGCAGGCCCGCCCGCAGGGTGTCCCGCAGCTCCTGCTGCTCCGCCTGGCGGTGGGGACTGTACCGCTCGTCGGGCAGTTCGGCCTGCCGGGCGCCCTCCTCGTCGTCCAGGGAGACCGTCATGGACAGGGTGCTCCGCCGCTTCTCCCGCCGCAGAAAGTCGATGCACACGTTGCTGGTCAGCCGGTAGAGCCAAGTGGAGAAGGAGCTCTCCCCCTGGAATTTCCCCAGGCCCTTCCAGGCGTTGAGAAAGGCCTCCTGGCACAGCTCCGCCGCGTCGTCGGGATTGCCCGTCATACGCAGGGCCAGATGGTAGATGCGCCCCTGATTCTGTTCCACCAGGGCGGCGAAGGCCCCCTCGTCCCCTTGCCGGGCCCGCTGTACCAGCGCCTGTTCCTCGGTCATGCCTTTCTCACCTCCTCGCCGGCGCGTTTGCCGGCGGTCAGTCCCTCAGATCCCGCTGTATGCCTGCGGTGATGCGGTCAATGTCCTCCAGAGTGGAGATTTTGCTGATCTGTTCCTTATAATACCCCGCGTAGGGAACCCCCTTGAGGTACCAGGCGTAGTGCTTCCGGGCCTCCAGGCAGGCGATGTGCTCTCCCTTCTGGGCGGCGGAGAGGCGGAACTGCCGCACCGCCGTCTCGCACCGCCGGGCCAGCGGCGGCAGGGGCGGGACAGGCCGCCCCTCCAGGGCGGCCTGGGCACGCGCAAAGAGCCAGGGATTGCCGAAGCAGCCCCGGCCGAGCATGGCCATGTCGGCCCCGGTGTATTTGAGAATGTGAACCGCGTCTTCCGGCTCAAAGACATCGCCGTTGGCGATGACGGGGATGGACACGGCCTCCTTTACCGCCCGGATATAGTCCCAGTTGGCCCGGCCGGAGTACATCTGCACCTTGGTGCGGCCGTGGACCGCCACGGCGGCCACACCGGCGGCCTCCATGGCCTGGGCGAACTCCACGCAGTTGATGGAGCCCTTGTCCCAGCCCAGCCGGAATTTGACGGTGACGGGCCGTCCGCCCGCCCCCCGGATGACCGCCTCGGCCACCTTCACCGCCAGCTCGGGGTTCCTCATCAGGCCGGAGCCATCCCCGGAGTTGGCCACCTTGGGCACCGGACAGCCCATGTTGATATCCAGAATGTCCGCCCCCGACTTCTCCGCGGCGATGCCCGCCGCCTGCTCCATGCAGTAAGGGTCGCTGCCGAAGAGCTGCACCGCCGCCGGGTGCTCCCCCTCGCCCAGCTCCAGCAGGGGAAGGGATTTTTTGTCCTGATAGCACAGGGCCTTGGCGCTGACCATCTCCGTCACGGTGTACCCCGCCCCCAGCTCCCGGCACACCGTCCGGAAGCCCAGGTCGGTCACTCCGGCCATGGGCGCCAAAGCCAGCTTTGAATTTATGGTGATTTTGCCTATTTTCACAGTGTCCCCCGATGTGTTATAAATAGTAAATGTATCATACCACAAAGGCGGGGGTTCGGCAAGGCATGGATTCCCGGCCTTCGGGTGATACTATGAATTGCGATTTGATCAAAAAGGAGACTATAACCATGGATAAGTATGTCTGCGATATCTGCGGCTACGTGTACGACCCCGCTGAGGGCGATCCCGACAACGGCGTGGCCCCCGGCACCGCCTGGGAGAGCGTGCCTGAGAGCTGGGTATGTCCTCTCTGCGGCGTCGGCAAGGAGCACTTCTCCAAGCAGTAAGACAGCGCAAAAAAACGCCTGTACCATGTCGGTACAGGCGTTTTTTTGCGGAAAAACAGGCTTACTGCTCGTAGCGTGTCCAGTCCTCCACAGGCTGGAGGCCGGTCCAGGTTTCGTGGACAGTGTCGGCCTTGCGCCCGTAGTCGTGGCTGTTGGTGGCCTCCTGGACCGCCAGATAGTACCAGGCATCCGGCGGGTTGTCGGGCCAGGTGATCATGCCGTCCAGCAGATCGTCCGCGGTCTCGGGCAGGCGGCCCAGCACCCGGTTCACCAGCGTCATCGCCTCGGCCCGGCTGATGCTCCGGTCAGGGGCGAAGCTGCCGTCCGGCTGGCCTTCCACCCAGCCCTTCACCGCCGCCTGGTTGATGTACTCCGCCGCCCAGTGGCCGCCGATGTCGGTGAAGCGGTCCGCGCCGTCGTAGGGCGCACTGTCAAAGCGGGCCGCGATGGCCGCGAACTCGCCCCGGGTGATGGGTGCGTCGGGGTCAAAGACCGCGGGGGCGCGGCCCTCCACGATGCCCATGGCCTCCATGGTGGCCACGGCGGTGGCGTACCACGCGTCGGGGGCCACGTCGTGGAAGGGGCTGGTCTCGGTCAGGTACTCCGCCCGGGCCTCGTCGGTGAGCAGGCGGAAGAAGATGGTGGCCACCTCCGCCCGGGTGATGGTGGCCTCGGGGTGGACGAGGCCGTCGTCCCGGCCGATGATGTAGGCGAAATGGTCGTCGCCGTTGAGCCGGTCGGGCACGCCGGTCTTTTCCCAGCCGGCGTACACGGTCTTGTTGGAGGTCATGCGGATGTCGTCGATGGGCTCGGTCAGGGCCTTGTCGGCGTACCAGCCGGTGAAGGTGTAGCCCTCCCGGACGGGCTCCTTGTCCAGCTCCACCAGAGTGTTGCGGCGGTACCGCTCACTGTCGTACTTCGTGCCGCCGTTGCTCTCATAGCGCAGGGTGTAGTAGGTGGTGCCGCCGTGATCCCCGCCGCCGGTGTCCTTTTTTGCCCAGGACAGCACAAAGGGAGAGAAGCCGTAACGGTCCTGATCCACAATGAGCTGGATGCCGTGCTCGGTCAGCACGACCTCCTCCACCTGCAGGGAGAGCGTTTTGTTGCTGGCGGCCCCGCCCTTTTCATTGTTGATGTTTGCGGCCGCCTGATTCACCATCGCCTGCACCTCGCCGTTGGTTGTGTACTCGCGGTGCAGGCCGGTGAAGTGGAACACGTCGAAGTCATAGCTGCCCGCCGTCTCATAGGTGATCCCGTCGGGGTAGGGCCAGTAGATGACGAGCTGCCGGTCAGCCTTGACCCAGACGTTGCCGTCTCCGGCGTCCACCAGGTCGAAGTATTTGCTCTCATACTGGCGGCCGTTGGGGTTGTCCAGACCAAGCGCGTCGGCGTTGTCGATGACGGCCTTTTCCAGCATGGTCTGGCCCACCTCGGATTCCGCGCCGCCGTCCAGCTCGTAGCTGCTGAGCACGTCGTCGAACAGGATGCTTGGCTGCTCATCGCCCACCATCGCCCAGTTCTCGTGGCCGTTGACGGTGTACTTCGTGCCCGCGGGCGCAACTACGCCCGCGTTGGAGCCGCCGTCCGTGGCGGTCTCCGCTGCGGCTGTGTCACCGGCGGCCGCCTCCACGGTGCTGTGCGCACTGTGAACCGCGTCGAAGGTGTAGGGCTCACCCCCCGGTGGCGTCGTTGGTCACCGAGCGGACGGTCAGCGTGCCAACGCCGTACCGCAGGGCGTATTTCTGGCCGTTCACCTCGGCATACAGGCCGGTGTTGCCCGCACCGCTGGCGTCAGATGTGCTGATGGCGGCATAGAGGTGAGTGAAGTGGTTTCCGGCGATGTTGTCTGTACTGGCGGGAATGGTGCACGCCTCATCCGCAAAGTAGAGGCAGGAGGCATCGGCGGCGGTGGCGGGGTCCGCCGAGACGATATCCCACACCTTTCGGCCGTCCTCGCCGATGGCCTGCTGGCCCCCTTCACCGCCGTAGGGCGCCAGCTTCCAGGACTTTTCCGTACCGTCCGCGCCGGTGCCGTGGAAGGTGACGCCAGCCAGATGCTCCGCCGGGATTTCGCTGCTCTCCACGTAGAAATGGGGGGCGGGGATTCCGCTGTCGGCGTCGGGAAGGTGGGTGCCGTCGACGTCCTCCCAATAGTCGGAGCTGCCGCCGATATACAGGGTCATATCCACCGGCGTAATGGTAACCGGACCGACCTCCTCCAGGGTGATGGAGCCGTAGAAAGAGAATTCATAATTTGCATATGCGTTCCTGATACATGGGCCATCCAGCGCCCACTTGCCGCTGTAGCTCAGTACTGAGCCGGACTCGGGGGCCAGAGCCTGGCCGTCCCCGCAGAAATATGCGTCGGTCTGTTCCCAGAGGTCAGTTCCCTCCATGTAGTCGCCGACGCCCCGCTCATGGCAGGACGTGTGGCCGGAGGAGGATGTGCTCAGGTTGGCCATATCGTCGCCGAAGGCGAAGGCAAACATGGACTGATACCAGCCGTCATAACCGGCAGTCTGAAGCCCGGACTCCGGCCACTTTAGCTGGAAGGTGTCTCCCGGCCCCTTTCCGGAGGGGAAGTAGGCCCAGCGCATCACTTCAGGGTGTGCCTCCTCTAACTCAGTAAATTGTTCAGCGGTGCAGGAGAATTTCATGGCATTGCCCTTCTGGATATCCTCAAAGAAGGCGGGGGCGACCGCCATGATCGCGTCAAAAGAGGCGTAATCCGTGCTGTTCTTCTTGTTATACCAGGCCACAAAGTAGTTTGTCAGGCTGTCATAACCCTCTTCCGCCAGGGTGTCGTATAGGGTGACAATCTGCTCAAGCGAAATATTGACCGAGCTGGTGTTAAACAGGTCTTTGAGCATCTGGTTGGAAACCATGCTGCTGGTAAAACGGAAGGGGATCCACTGTCCGTCATAGCCCAGCACGGGGAGCAGTTCACTCTGTTCCATGCCGCTTGTATCGGCGGATGCCAGGGTGAAGCTGCCGGGTTTGTAGCGGTAGGAATTCCCGGACTCATTGTGAATTTCAATGTCAAACTGCGCCGCGTCACCAGGATACTGCACGGTATCTGCAAGGGCGTCCGCCAGCTTGCTCAGTTCGAGAACCTGGTCGCCCTCTGCACCCTCCTGGATGGTGTAGACCAGCTTGGCGGGCGCGTCCTCGGTTTCTTCGACAAATTCACAGCTTACCGTGTCGGACTGCGGCTTGTAGTCCACGGTGCAGGTCGGCTCCGGCCAGTCGATTTCGGCGCCGTCCGACTGGGTGGCAGGCTCTGCCGCATATGCGGCGGGTGCTGTTGTCAGCAGCGTGGAAAGGGCGAGCAGCGCTGACAAGACTCGCTTTTTCATAAAAAACGTTCCTCCTTATTCAAAACAGGTGCCTCTATATAAACATCCGAAAATGGATGACCATTTGGAGGGGGAGGGCGAGGAGCTGCGCCTCTTTCGGGCTTTGTTGGGAAACCTCTGCTTTTTCAGCCTGCGGGCAGAAGTGTCAAAACAGGCAGACAAAACAAAAGCTATTGCTAAATTTTTAGCAATAGCGCTTGTTTTTGCCCTTCATTTGTGGTATATTATGTAAAAATATGAGGACAGACGTTTGTTTGAAAAGGTAGAGGTTTTCAAACAAAGAGCACCTGCCGGACTGCAAAAAACAGCCCCCGGAACCTTTTGGTTCCGGGGGCTGTTGTTTCATCCGCTCCGGCGGGCGAGCTTGAGGACCAGGGCGGTGCGGTCGTCGGCGGCGCCCACCTGGGCGCCGCTGTCGTCAATGAGGGTCTGGGCCAGTTCCTGGGGGCTGCCGCCGTCAAAGGCGGCCAGCCGGTCCCGCACCCACTGGTCGGATGCGCTGCCGGCCACGCCGTCGGTGACCAGAAGGACACAGTCACCGGCCTCCAACTGGAGGCGGGTCATGTCGGGGGAGACCCCCTCCCCGGCGGTGAGGCCGGCGGGGAGGGCCGTGCCGGTGATGCGGCTGACGGAGTAGCCCTTTTTCACATAGGTGGGGGCGGCGCCGTACTTGTACACCCCGGCCTCGCCAGTGAACAGATCCACCCGCAGCAGGTCGATGGTGGTGAAGCCGCCGGCGGCCTCGTCGTTGCGCAGGGCCAGGGCGGAGTTGAGGGTGCGCAGGGCGTTCTCCGGCCGGACGCCCGCCCGGAGAAACTGCTCCAGCAGGCGGACGGCCAGGGCGCTCTCCTGCTCGGCCAGGGAGCCGGAGCCCATGCCGTCGCACAGGAGCACATAGAGGGAGCCGTCGTCGTGCTTGAACCAGGCCCCTGTGTCGCCGGATACGGTCTGGCCGTCCTTCTTTTTGGCGGCCACCCCGGCCACGGCCATCAACGGCTCGCTCTGTACCAGCACCAGCCGGTCCCGGCGGCCCTCCTCCACGGCCCGGAGGGGGAAGTTCACCAGCTTGGAAAGCTTGGCTGTCCCCTCCTCGGTGCGGAGGGGGGCCAGCCCCGCCCCCTCCAGCTCCAGGCGGAGGTGCCCGGCCTGGTCGTAATAGGCGGCCAGGCGGCAATCGATGCCCTGGGCGGTCAGGTATTGCCGCAGGCGCTTTTCCCGCACCGGGTCGGGCACCAGCTCCGCCCCCAGCTCGGCAGCCGCCGTGTTCAGCACCCCGGCCAGCTCGGCATATTGGCGGCACACCGCTGAGCGGTTCTCACTGAGGCGGCTCTGGAACTGCCGCCGGCACAGCAGGGCGGCCAGCTCCTCGTTGGCGGCGGAGAGAAACTCCGGGAACTTCATGCAGCGGTTGGAGAAGTAGGCGGGGAAGTCTCCGCTCTCCCCCCGGCCCCGCTCCAGCATGGCGGGGAGGGCGTCGTTGAGGGCGTTGAAGGTGGAGACGTAGTCCCGCTGCCAGCAGGCGGTTTGCAGGGGGCAGCGCTTGCAGATCCGCCCGGCCGCCCGATCGAAGACGGATGCGGCGTCGTTGTCATTGGGTGCGGCGGGGTGGAAGGCCGACCGCATGGACTCGTACAGGCTCTTGAAGGCGGCTGCCGTGGCCTCCATCCGGGCGCGGACATAGGCGCGGGCCCGCTCCTGGGTGTCGTGCCGGGGCTCCCGGGCCACCAGCGCCCCCACCTGGCGCAGGGCGCGCTCGGGGAGGACCAGAAAGACCACCGAGGCGACAAAGACCTCGTAGAGCAGGGAGAGGTGAAGGCCCTCCGACCAGGTCCACAGCACCGCCAGGGCATTGGAGAGCACGTAGGCCAGGGCGGCGGCCAGCCTCCCCTGCCGGTGGAACACCCCGCACATCACCCCGGAGAGGGCAAAGGCCATGGAGTAGAAGGGCATGCCCCCCGCCGCCAGATCCATCCCAAGGCCGCAGGCCACCCCCACCGTGGCCCCCACGCCGATGCCGCCCTTGCAGGCGGTGGCCATCACCGCCGCCGCGGCGGCGCAGCGGCCCACCGACAGGTCGCCCAGCAGGGTGATCTTGGACAGGGTGAGCAGCAGGGTGCCCGCCAGAATGAGCAGGCTCACCGTCTGCCGGGGGGTGAGGCCCTCCTCCTCCCGCTTCTCCGTCCAGGGGGTGAAGGCGATGCGGTAGAAGTAGGCCGACGCCCCGCACAGGAGCAGCTCGGTGCCGAAGAAGATCAGGCTCTCCGGCGACCAGCCCCGGTCGGATAAGTACACAAAGCCCGTGATGCCGTCCATCCCCGCCGCCGCCAGGGGCATGAACCAGCTCTTGCGGTAAGCCTTCACGTCGAAGAAGGCAAAGGCCAGGGAGAAGGCCAGAATGCAGCCGGCCACGTACCGCAGCCCCTCGGCGAAGCCCTGGAAGGAGAGATAGCCGAAGCAGGCCCCCAGCAGGGCGCAGAAGCCGTCCAGCCCCGAGCCGGAGGCCGCCACCAGCCCCAGCCCGAAGGGGGCGTATCCGCCGAAAATCTCCGCCCCGGAGAGCATGGCCCCCAGCAGGAAGCGGATGACGCACTCGGCCGCCCGCACCAGGGCGGGGGCGCGCAGAATGACCTTGCCGGTCTCCCGGGCCTCCTCCCGGACACGGGCCGCCTTTGTCTTGAGTTTCTCTTTTGTCGCCATGGTTCCGTCTCCTTTTCCAAATCAGGCTTGTCCGCCCTCGTTGAGTGACAGTATAACCCAGTATTTGGAAAAATGTGGTCGGAACGCGGCGCGCCGGGAAAAAGGAGGGGAAGGGATGAAACCGAAGGGGCGGTTTCTCAGCGTGTCAAAAAAGTGGCCACGGCCACTTTTTTGAGAGGGATGTGCGCAAGATGGACCTCGATTCCTCAGGGAAAAGTCGGCCCATCTTGCGCGAGAGGTGTCATTTCCGAGGCGCATGTCCCCGGAAATGACGGATTTTCATTTGATTCCTGCGGCTGCGGCCGCAGGAACTCTGCGAGGCTTTCCTCCGGGAAAGGTTCTTTGACAGTCTGTGAAACCGCGGGGGCGGTTTCTGTGTTAAGATCAGTGAGAGCGCGCTCGAAACCGGAGCAGGGAGGTGGTATGGTTGGAGGAGCGGGAGCTGTTGCGCCGCCTGCGGCGGGGGGACCCCTCCGCCCTGGAGGAGCTGATGGACCGGGACATGGGCTTTGCCTGCGGCCTGGCGGGCTCTGTTCTGCGGGGCCGCCCCAGGGACGCGGAGGAGGTGGTGTCCGACGCCTTCCTGGCCCTGTGGGAGCACGCCGGGCAGGTGGAACCGGGCAAGCTCCGCCCCTGGCTGGGCCGGGTGGTGCGCAACAAGGCCCTCAACCGCCTGCGGACGCTGGGCGGTGAGCTGCCTCTGGAGGAGGACTGGCTGGCGCTGGAGCCCGACCGGCGGCCCGGCCCGGCGGAGGCCGTGGAGCAGGCCGAGCGGGCGGAGCTGATCCGGGCGCTGCTGAACGGACTTCCGCCCCAGGATCGGGCCATCTTCCTGCGCCATTACTACTACGGCCAGACCGCCGCCGACATCGGCGCGGCCCTGGCCATGCCCCCGTCCACGGTGAAGGTGCGCCTGCACCGGGGGCGGAGGAAGCTGGAGGAGCTGCTGATGGAAAGGGGGTATTCCTGTGCCTGTGCGGATGACTGACCTGCTGGACGGCTGGGAGGACGGCTCGGTGGAGCTGCCGCCGCCCGCCGGGATGTCCCCGGAGCGGATCAAGGAGAGAACGATGGAACAAATCAGACAAACCAAGCGGCCCCGCCGGCGCATGGGCGTCCGGCTGCTGGCCTGCGCCGCCCTGGCGGCGGTGTTCACCGTATCGGCCATGGCGGCCTATCACCTCTGGGGGCCGGGAGAGCTGTTCGACCCCTTCTTCACCCTGGAGAGCGCCCCGCTGAACGGCGGGCAGAAGGAGCTGCTGGATCAGATCGGCGCCACCGACCTGCCCCCCGTCACCAGCAACGGCGTCACCCTCACCCCCCTGGCCGCCGTCGCCGACGAGCACACCCTCTACCTCCGCCTGCGGCTGGAGGCCCCGGAGGGCACCGTCCTGCCCGACATGGGGGAGCAGGAGGATCACATCGCCCACGATGTGGAGCTGGTCGACGCGGACACCGGGGAGCGGCTCAACTGGGGCATGCAGAAGGCCCGCTTCCTCCCGGACGACACCCCGGGGGACAACTCCCTGGAGCTGGTGTTCATGCTCTTGGGCTCTCCCAGGGGTGTCAACTGGATCGACGGCACCTCCAAAATCCTGACCATCTATGACCTGGGGCTTTACCCGGATGATGGCGGGGATATGCGTCTGGAGGGGGAGTGGAGCTTCTCCCTGGACGGCTTTTACCCCAGCAAGGCGGTGGAAGTCAATCCCATCGGGGCCACCCGCTGGGACGAGCGGACAGAGCGGATGGTCACCCTGGAGGGCCTGACCCTCTCCCCCCTGGCGGCCTCCTATACCATCTCCTACCCAGTGGAGGAAAGCTGGGAGTTTGTCGATCTCCAACTGGAACTGGTCTACAAGGACGGGTCCTCCGTGACGATTGACGGCGGCAGCGGGAAGGGCAGTCACGGCCCCGACGGACAGGGCGGAACCGACTATTTTACCGGCGTCCGCAATTTTGACGCACCCCTGGATTTGCGTGAGCTGGATCACCTCCAGTACGGCGGCTGCCGTCTGGAGATTCCCGGCGAACCCAGAGCGGTGGTGGAAGCGGACACCGCCGGGGCGGTGTGGTACGATGAGACGCACCAGAACACACTGGTGCTGGAAAAGCTGTCCTTCTCCTCCCTCAGCCTCATCTACCGCATGCACTATGACACCCCGGAGAGCGCCACCCTGGCCGACACCGGGATCCGCCTGGTGCTGGCCGACGGGACGGAAATCCCTGTGGATGGCGGCAGCGGCACGGCGGGCGGGACCTTTATGGAGGGCACCACCTACTTTGACGCGCCCGTCCCCCTGGAACGGGTGGATCACGTTCTGTTTGGCGATATCCGGGTTGAGCTGGAATAAGTATGGAAAAAAGTGCCCCCCTGCACCGCAGAGGGGCACTTTTTTGCAAAAAATGGGCAGGAGGATGGACAAGGGTAAAGAAAAGTGATACGATGAGTTTGGAAAACGAAATAGACAGGAGGCTGTACCCATGAAACGGAGACTTGCCCTGTCCCTGGCGGCCCTTTTGCTGTTGGGCTGCCTTACCCCGGCGCTGGCGGCGGAGGGGGACGCCGAACTCAGCCTGTACCAGCAGTATGGCCCCTGGGGCGAGTGGCCCCAGGAGCAGAAGGACGCGGCGGAGGAGACCTGGACGGACGGCCAGTGGGACGACTACTGGACGGAGTACGACGCCCAGATGTGGGCGGCGCTGAACCGGTACAACGAGGACTACGATCGGTGGAGCTATGCCCGTTTCGGGGACCCCTGGGACGAGTACCTCCGGGTGGAGAAGGAGGAAATGGGAATGCCCTACCCCGACGGCATCAATGTGAGCCTGAACGGGGCGTATCTGGACTTCGGCGGCACGGCCCCCCTGGCCGCGTCGGGGTGCACCATGGTGCCCTTCCGGGCCTTTCTGGAGGGGCTGGGGGCGGAGGTTGCCTTTGACGGGAGCCGCATCGCGGCGGCGCTGGAGAACGGCGACAGCCTGGAGCTGGTCCTGGGGGCCACTGAGCTGACTGTCACCCAGGGCGGGCGGATCACCACCTTGGACATGGGGGCGGCCCCCTTTGTACGGGATGGGCACACCTACATCCCCGTCCGGGCCGCGGCGGAGGCACTGGGGCTGGACGTATACTGGGACGATACCTATGAGGCGGCCCATCTGACCGACTACGCCGCCCTGACGGCGGAGCTGGACAGCCGGTTTACCGCCGCCAACGGGATTTGGGCTGCGATACGGGATACCATTCCCCGCGAGGCGGGCAAGGGCTATGAGTCCACAGCATCCATGCGCCTCTCCGCCACCCTGTACGGGGAGGAGGAGCACGACACCGCCTCGCTGACGATGGAAGTGAAACAGCTCACCCGGGACGGCAGCTACCGCATGGAGCAGGAGCAGCAGGTGGATCTGGGCGGTCTGGGGGACACCCTCTTTGCGGGTCTTTCCCCGGAGGAGCTGGCCCAGCTCGAAAACCACAGCGTCACCCTCTACGACCGGGAGAGCGGCACCCTCTACCAAAAGGGCGTACAGCTCTATAGCCTGGAGGGAGAGCCGTTACCTGATGACGTTTGGGTGAGTACTCAGGTGGGGGAGCTGCCTGCCGTGAACACCCTGTCGCTCCCCGGGACGCTGGGCGAGCTGCTGGTGGAGGCGTACGGCCATAGCTGGTATTACTACCGCTCCAGCCCCTGGGAGACGGTGATGGACTCCGCCCTGCCCGTCCGCCTGCTCCTGGACGACGGCAACTTCACCCGCAGCGCCTCCGGTGGACGGACTACCTATCGCTGGGCGGTGGATCTGCCCGCCCTGCTGGAGCGGGCACGTATGCTGGGTGTTATGGAGGACGCGCCCGCTGTGGAGGGGCTGCCTGCTCTGGACATGCATGGGGAGGCGGTCCTGCGGGGCGGTGCGCTGGAGAAGCTGGACGGCAGCGCACAGATGGAGCTGGATGTGCTGGGCATCCCAGCCGACGCCGGCTTTACCCTGGATGCCGCTCCGGGGCGTCTGGAGCTGGAGATGGAGTTCGCTGGGGCTTACATCGGGAAGGTGGAGCTAAGCCTGAACGGGAGGGTCACGGAAACCGCTACGCAGCCCGTCACCACGCCTCCGGCGGGGGAGACGGTAGAGCGCCTCGAGGTGCTCTCCGGCCAGGTGGAGCCGGGCGTGCCCGCCGATTTCGGCGCGGCCCGCTATGTCCAGTGCCTGCTGGATGCCCGACTGGGGCGTGGGTATGACCCGGAGTTTCTGACCGCCCTGGGGGAGACGGAGGAGAGCCTGTCCGCCCAAATTGCGGAGGAGAACGTACAGGCGCTCTGCAACCTGCTGATAATTGAATTCCCCACCGAGGAGATCCGCGGAGAGGCGGCCGGCCTGCTGGAGGAGCTGTACGCCAAGGCGGACTATACCGTGGGGGCCGCCGTCCCGACGGGAAACGGCTCCGAGGTGGAGATAACGGTGCGGCCCGTGGATGCGCTGGCGCGGGTAAACGATGCACTCTGGGAGCGGCTGGACGCGTTCAACGCGGGCTACACCGGGGATACGTCCACGGACGAGGGATATGCGGCCTATGACGCGGCCTGGGCGGAGGATGCGCTGGCCCTCTTCCGGGAGAAGCTGGCCGAGGCGGAGTATCTGTCCGAGACGGTCTGCACCGTGACCGTTCTGGACGGGCCGGGCGGCACCATTGAGGCCGGCCGCGACTCCCTGGATACAGTATACGGCGTGCTGTTCCCAATTTGGATGCTCCAGGAGACATGAACGGAACAAAAAGGGGGCGGCGAACCGCGTATGCGGTTCGCCG
>NZ_JH417829.1:19737-21329 GCF_000239295.1 Flavonifractor plautii ATCC 29863 | reverse complement strand
TTGGGAGCCGGGCTGAATGCCCGGCTCCCAAGCCGTTTGTTCGGTTACAGTACGCCCTTGCAGACATTGACCACAAAGTCCTGCACGTTGGTGACAATGGTGCGCACCGACAGGCTGCCCCGGTCGCGGAGCTTGTTCACCGCAAACTCAGACACGTCCACCGAGTAGAAATACACCGGGCGCACCACCCCGTCCACCACCCGGTAGGAGGGGGTCATGTTGCCGGTGGCTACGGTATGGAGGGTGGAGGCCATGCAGATGACCGTGGTGGCCTCCCGCACCAGGGCGCGCATGGCGTCCTGCCCTTCATACACGTTTCCATAGACCTCGGGCAGAGGGCCGTCATCCCGGACGGAGCCCACCAGCACGTAGGGAATGTGGTTGCGCACGCACTCGTAGATAATGCCGTCCTTCGCCTTGCCCGCCTCCACGAAGGCGGCGGTGGAGCCGCACAGGCGGATGGCATTGAGGGTGTCGATGTGGTTATAGTGGCCGTTTGGCATGCTCTTCTGGGTGTAGATGTCCTGGCCCAGGGCGGTGCCGAGGTAGCTGGCCTCCAGATCGTGGGTGGCCAGTGCGTTGCCCGCCAGCAGGCCGTGGACATACCCGCCCCGCACCAGGGCGGCGAAAGCCGCCCGGGCGTCGTGATCGAAGGCACAGGCAGGCCCCATCACCCACAGGATGCGGCCATGCTCCTTCTCGTGGCGGAGCAGCTCATAGATGGAGTCGTAGTCCATGGAATAGGCGGTCTCCCGGGAGCGGCCCTGGCGGAATGCAAAGGTCTCCGCCTCCCCCTTCTCCTCGGCAAAGCCGAAGGGATAGACATAGATGCCCTCGGAGGCGTCCTCCGTGCGGCCCACCGCCACCGGCTCGCCGGCCTTCAGGTTGCGAAACTCCACCGCGGCGATCTTCCCGTCCCGCAGGGCGGCCACGCAGTCCATGCGGCTCTCCTCAGCCAGCAGCCACCGCCCCCCCACCTTGAAATACTCCGGATAGATGGTGGTGGCGTGGTAGCCCTCCGGAGCCACCCCATCCTTGGGGGCCGGCTCAAACCGGGCCTCCGGCGCGCTCTGGAACCGGGTCTCCTGGAAGTCGGGCTCATGGTACTGCGGCAGGGTAAAGCTCATAAAAAAGAACCCCTTTCGTCATTTTTCTGTCCCATTTTACCATGAAAGGAGCAAAACTGCCAACCCCCGCCCGGAAAATAGTTCCGTACGGGGGTTGGCAGTTTGCTGCCTCTTTTTATGAGATTTTCCCTGCTCCCTGCCTTTCCGCCGGGGCGGCGCTGGAAAAGAGCGCCTTTCCCACCTACAGATTTTTCTTAATCTGGTTAATGACGCTCTTTCTCCCATCCGCGCATCCGGCGGATGGGGCCCGGATTTGATTCTTCCCCGGCGGAAGTAAATTCCGCCGGGGCAAGGTTTTGCTTCGCAAAATGCTTGCGCGCCGCACCTGCGGCGCTGGAAAAGAGCGCCTTTCCCACCTACAGACTTTTCTTAATCTGGTTAATCGCGCTCTTTCTCCCATCCGCACATGCGGCGGATGGGGCCCGAATTTTATTCTTCCCCGGCGGAAGTAAATTCCGCCGGGGC
>NZ_JH417829.1:0-19727 GCF_000239295.1 Flavonifractor plautii ATCC 29863 | reverse complement strand
GCCGCACCTGCGGCGCTGGAAAAGAGCGCCTTTCTCACCTACAGATTTTTCTTAATCTGGTTAATGGCGCTCTTTTCCAGGCGGGAGACCTGGGCCTGAGAGATGCCCACCTCGGCGGAGACCTCCATTTGGGTCTTGCCCTCGAAGAAGCGCAGGTTGAGGATGTGCCGCTCCCGGTCGGAGAGGCGGTTCATGGCCTCCTTGAGGGCGATGTGCTCCAGCCAGCTCTCGTCGGTATTCTTTGAGTCCTTCACCTGGTCCATGACACAGATGGTGTCCCCACCGTCGGAGTACACCGGCTCATAGAGGGAAACCGGGTCCAGAATGGCGTCCAGGGCAAAGACCACGTCCTCCCGCTTGAGCTCCAGCAGCTTGGCGATCTCCTCGATGCTGGGCTCCCGCTGGTGCTCGCTGATGAATTTCTCCTTAGCCTGGAGCACCCTATAGGCCGTGTCCCGCATGGAGCGGGACACCCGGACGGAGGAGTTGTCCCTCAGGTAGCGGCGGATTTCCCCGATAATCATGGGTACGCCGTAGGTGGAGAAGCGCACGTCCAGGTCGGTATTGAAGTTGTCGATGGCCTTTATAAGACCGATGCACCCAACCTGGAACAGGTCGTCCAGATTCTCTCCCCGGTTGGAGAACTTCTGGATCACCGAAAGGACCAAGCGGAGGTTGCCCGCGATGAGCTGCTCCCGGGCCTCCATGTCCCCCTCCTTGGTGCGGCGCAGCAACTCCATGGTCTCCTCATTCTTGAGGACCTTCAGCTTAGATGTGTTGACACCGCAGATCTCTACCTTTCCCTGCATGGCCGCTGCCTCCCTTTGACCGACTGAATCTGTGTTCAGTATGTCCGTGGCGTGGCCTTTCATACGGCTGCAGGGCGGGCTATATTTTTTATTGTGGGACGGTTTTCGATGGACTTTGCCGCCCCTCTTGCGCTTTGGCCCGGTTCATGATACGATAATTAACAAGAATAATCAGGTCAGTTTGGAGGTGTCTCCATGTTTACGCCTATTTTGGACAGCAGCCAGCGCCGCCCCCTCTACGAACAGCTCTACCGCTATATCCGGGGGGAGATCGAGGCGGGCCGTCTCGCCGCCGGAGAGCGCCTGCCCTCCAAGCGGGCGCTGGCAGCCCACCTGAAAATCAGCGTGGTAACGGTGGAGGGGGCCTACGGCCAGCTTCTGGCGGAGGGCTACCTCCGCTCGGAGCCCAAGCGGGGCTTTTTTGTTCAGGCCGTACAGGAGGAGCACCGCTCTCCCGCTCCGGCCCGCACCCTGTCCGTGCCGGCCCCGCCCACGCCGGCCCTCCCCTATGACTTCTCCACCAGCGCGGTGGATATTGCCCTCTTTCCCTTCGCCACCTGGGCCAAGCTCATGCGGGAGGTGCTCTCCGAGCAGGCCGCCCCCCTCCTGGCCTCCCCCCACCCCCAGGGCCTCCCTGCCCTGCGGCGGGCCATTGCGGAGCACCTGTATCGCTTCCGGGGCATCCGGGCGGACGCGGAGCAGATCGTGGTGGGGGCCGGGTCGGAGACCCTGATTGGCCTTCTGGTACAGCTTCTGGGCCGGGAGGGGGGCTATGGCGTGGAAAATCCCGGCTACACCAAGACCCAGCGCATCCTTACAAGCTGCGGCGCTGCCGTCCGCCCCCTCCCGCTGGACGGCCAGGGCCTGCGGGTGGATGCCCTGGAGGAGGCCGGGGTGCGGGTGGTTCATGTGACCCCCTCCCACCACTACCCATTGGGCATCATCATGCCGGTAGCCCGGCGGCAGGCCCTGCTGCGGTGGGCGGAGGCCGCCCCCGACCGCTATATTCTGGAGGACGACTACGACAGCGAGTTCCGCTTCTCCGGCCGCCCCATCCCCGCCCTGCAAAGCCTGGACGGCGGAGAGCGGGTGGTTTACCTCAACACCTTTGCAAAGAGTCTGGCCCCTTCCCTGCGCATCAGCTACATGGTGCTGCCCCCCCACCTGCTGGAGCGGTGGCGGCGGGATTTCTGGTTCTACTCCTCCACCGTCCCCTCCTTTGAGCAGTACGCCCTGGCCCGCTTCATGGAGCGGGGCCACTTTGAACGCCACCTCAACCGCACCCGCACCCGCTACAAAGCCCGGCGGGAAGCGCTGCTGGCCGCCGCCCGGGACACTGGACTGACGCGGGTTGGGTCCTTCGCCGGAGGCGACGCGGGCCTCCATCTGCTCCTTTGGATGGACGGCCGCTGGAGCGAAGCCGAGCTGGTGGCGCGGGCCGTGGATGCTGGGGTAGGGGTGGCCCCCCTCTCCGCCTGTGATCTCACCCCGCCGCCCCCCGGCCGACCTCCCGCCCTGATCCTGGGCTATACCCGTATCGCCGCCGTGGACATGGCCCCGGCCCTCCGGCGGCTGAAAGCCGCCTGGGCATTCTGAGCAGGGCGGCTCTGAAAAGGCTCCCCCCGGGAATGTTATACGTTTCAACCACTCCCGCATGTGAAATCCGGCACACGTTTCACTTGAACAGGCTCAGTTGCACCCCTAGGGGACGCGGCACCGGGGCGTGGGCCGTATCCTGACGGAGAGGCAGCCCCGCCAGGAAGCGGGAGGGTTCTCCGCCGCTGAGGAGCACCAGCTCCTCTCTGGCGCGGGTCATACCCACATAGAGCAGCCGCCGCTCCTCAGCCTCATCGGTGTCCAGGCCCTTCCGCTCCAGCGGAATGCGGCCCTCCCCAACGCCGCACAGGAACACCACCGGCCACTCCAGTCCCTTGGCCCCGTGGAGGGTGGAGAGGGTCACCGCTCCGGCGGCATAGCTCAGCCCGGCCCGGCGCAGCAGATCCCCCTCCTGCCCGATGGTCAGATTGCGGAGAAAGGCGGTCACATCCCCGAAAAACACCGCCATATTGCGCAGCCGCTCCACCCCGCCAGAGGGGGTGTGGTGGGCCGTCCACTCCTCCAGGAGGGCAGCGGGGGACTTTCCCTCCTCCTGCTGCCTCTCAAGCCAAGCCAGCGCGTCCTGCACCTCCCCGTCCAACAGGAAATCCTCCCGGCCGGTGACCACGCAGGGAATGCCGTCGTGGGCCAGACACTCCTCCAGCAGGGCCGCCTGCCGCCGGGTGCGGTAGAGCACCGCGATGTCCCCGAAGCTCCGCGCGCCCCGGGCGGCCCCCAACGCCTGGGCCTCCAACATACCGATGCCACCCACCATCCGGGCGATCTCCTTGGCCACGAAGATGGCCTCCGCCCGATCCCCCTCGTCGGTGAGCAGACGCACCTCCGCCCCGTGGGGGCTGTGGGTCTCCATGCGCCGGGGCGCGCCATCGATGGCCTCCGCCACCGGCAGGGCCGCGGCGAGAATCTCCGGGGTGGAGCGGTAATTCTCCGTCAGCCTCACCGTCCGCTCCGCCCCCAGGGCGGAGAAACAGCCGGCGTCCGCCCCGCGGAAGCCGTAGATGGACTGGTCGGGATCGCCGATGGCGAAAAAGGTGCCGCCCTCCCGCCGCCAGGCCCGGAGAAGCCGGAGCTGGAGGCGGTCGATGTCCTGGAACTCGTCTACCAGCAGGTGGGTAAAGCGCCGGTCCGACCGGCCGCCCTCCCACTGGCGCAGGGTCTCCAGCAGGAGGTCGTCAAAGTCCAGCTTTCCCTCCAGCTTCTCCTGATAGAGGGCAAAAGCCGGGTCGTCCCCGCCGTCCGCTCCCGTCTTGTGCCGGGAGATCGCCCGGAGAAAGGCCCCGGGGCTCCCCTTCCGGCCCAGCTCCGCCAGAGCGGCGGCCGCCGCCGCCCGCTGCTCATAGGGGCCGGCCAGGGGCACGTCCCCCAGCAGCTCCAGGCAGATGGCGTGGAAGGTGCCGATGGTCATGGCGCGGGCCGCCCGCTTGCCCAGACGCCCCTCCAGCCGCGCCCGCAGCTCCCCTGCCGCCCGGTTGGTGAAGGTCACGGCGGTGAGCTCCGAGGGCTTGGCCCCCCGCTCCTCCACCAGCCAGGCCACCCGCTCCACCAGGGTGTGGGTCTTGCCCGTACCGGGTCCGGCGAGCACCGCCACCGTGGCCTCCTCCGCCGAGGCGGCGGTGCGCTGGGCCCCGTTCAGCCCCCCGGTGGGGGCCGCCCCCTCCTCCCCGCTCCGTGCGGGCTTCGCCACCCTGCCCCGGGCCGTCTTGGCCGCCTTGGGAGCCTCCGCGCCAAAGAGGCTCACCTGCCCCTTGAGGTCCTCCCGCTCGGCGGGGCTGAGCAGCTCGATCACACCATAGGCCCCGTCGTACCCCGGGCGGCGCACCACCTGCCCCGCCCGCAGGCGGCGGATGCCCTCCGCCACGCAGGGCCCGGCCGCGGCCCGGATGTCCTCCAGCGGCACCTCCCGGAGAATGGAGAACTCCGGCCCCAGGGCCGCCAGCATGGCCTCGTACTTGGCGCCCACCTTCTTGCCTGCGGCAGAGCCCCCCTCCGAGGCGGCGATCACCTCCGGCAAAGGCGCCAGGCTCTCAAAGGGCCTGGCGTCCGGGCGGACATAGCCCTCCGGCCGGTCCGCCAACTGCTCCACCCGGTGGAGCACGCCGGTGGTCAGCCGCTTGCCGCACACCGGACACACCCCTCCGGCGGCCTCCGCCTCCACCGGGGAGAGGCACACCCCACAGTTCCGGTGGCCGTCAAAGTGGTACTTGCCCTCCTCGGGGAAAAACTCAATGGTACCGTGAAAGCCCTCCCCGGTCTGGATGGCCCGGGCCAGCTCCGGGTAGGACAGGCCCGTGTCCAGCAGGTTGGCCTCCCGCCCCAGTTTGGACGGCGAGTGGGCATCGGAGTTGGACACCAGGGTATATCCGTCCAGGGCGGAACAGCGGCAGATCATCGTGGGATCAGAGGAGAGCCCGGTCTCCAGGGCGTGGATATGGCCGGTGAGATCGCCGAAGCACTCCCCGATGGTGTCAAAGCCGGAGAAGGCCCCGAACAGGGAGAAGTGGGGCGTCCAGATGTGAGCGGGGATGAACACCGCATCAGGGCAGGACTCCAGGGTGATCTCCAGCAGATCCCGGCAGTCCAGGCCCAGGATGGGCCTCCCGTCGGAGTGGAGGTTGCCAATGGCCTCCAGGCGGCGGGACAGGGTCTCCGCCGCCTCCAGATGGGGCAGGAGAATCAGGGAGTGAACCTTGCGCACCTTGCCGTTTTTCTTGTAGATGGAGCTGATCTCCCCGGTGATTACGAACCGGGGCGCGTCCGGCCCGGCCCCCTTCAGGGTATAGAGTCCCTCCTCCGCTTCGGCCAGCTTGTCCCGCAGCTCGGCCCGCCAGGCGGGGTGGGTGAAGTCGCCGGTGCCTACCAGGCCGATGCCCTTCCTTCTGGCCCAGGCATCCAGCGGCTCCGGCTCCAGCTCCTTGCTGGTGGCCCGGGAGTATTTGGAGTGGATATGCAGATCGGCGATATACATGCCGCTTCCTCCCCTTCGCGTTTTTTCCCCATTTTACCCCCTTTTCCCCATGGACGCAAGCGGAAGGATATGCTACACTGGAGTGGACAGGAGGGATTGCTGTGACACTGCTGAAGCAGTTTTTGGAGCTGGGACTGGACTGCTCCCCCATCGGCCTTGGGCCGGGCCCCAGCCAGGGCGGCTATTTTTGTACGCCAAAGGGCCTGACCGTGCTGGGCTGGGAAGGCGTTGACGGCATCCACTACGGCCGCATCCGCGGCTATGGGGATATGGTGTTTGCCGTCAACCCCATGCCTGCCGGAGAGCAGCATGTCCGCCCCCTGGCAGGCAGCTTCCGGGACTTTCTGCGCCTGCTTCTGGCCTGCGGCTCCACTACCACTTTGGAGCAGGCAGGAGACTGGACGCGGGAGCAGTTCGACACCTATCTCTGCGCCCCGGAAAACGCCGTCACGCCGGATGCACAGGCGGTGCTGGAGCGCATCGCCGCCGCCTTCCGTCTCACCCCCATGGAAGACCCCTTTTCCTACATCAAGGGCGTACAGGCATCCTTTGACGGCGGCAAGCTGCACTATACCGACGAATATTACGACACGCTGGGCCTGGCCCGCCCGGACAGGCGCGAACCCGCTTCCCAGGGCTTTGAGTTTGAGGCCGTTGTGTTTGCATTGGAAAAGGAGTGACCTCTATGGACACCATGAACGCTCTGGTCTGGAAGGGGGACGGCGCGCTCTCCCTGGAGCGGCGGCCCGTCCCCACCCTGCAAGGCCCCCGCGACGCCATCGTGCGGGTGACCCGCTCCACCATCTGCACCAGCGATCTCCACATCCGCAACGGCGCGGTACCCCGTGCCCGGCCCGGCGTGGTGCTGGGCCATGAGTTCGTCGGGGTGGTGGAGGCCGTGGGAAACGGGATTTCCAATCTCCGCCCCGGCGACCGGGTGGCCGCCTGCTGCGAGAGCTTCTGCGGCGACTGCTGGTTCTGCCGCCGGGGCTATGTCAACAACTGTGTCCACGGCGGCTGGGAGCTGGGCTGCCGCATCGACGGCTGTCAGGCCGAGTATGTCCGGGTACCCTTCGCCGACACCGGCCTCACCCCCATCCCGGACGCCCTCAGCGACGAGGACGCCCTCTTTGTGGGGGACATCCTGGCCAGCGGCTACTGGGGGGCAGAGCTGTGTGCCTTCCAGCCGGGAGACACTGCGGTGGTGCTGGGCCTGGGGCCGGTGGGGCTGTGCGCGGCGGAGTGCGCCGCCCTGCTGGGCGCGGCCCACGTCATCGGCGTGGAGCCGGACCCCTGGCGGCGGCGGCTGGCACTGGAGCAGGGGCTGGTGGCGCTGGCCCTCGATCCCGCCGATCCTGAGCTGGAGTCCGCCGTGGCCGCCGCAACGGAGGGCCGGGGGGCCGACGGGGTGATCGAGTGCGCCGGCGGGCGGGACACCTTCCAGGCCGCCTGGCGGCTGGCCCGTCCCAACGGCACCGTGGCGCTGGTCGCCATGTATGAGGAAAACCAGACGCTCCCCCTGCCCGCCATGTATGGGAAGAATCTGGTCTTCAAGACCGGCGGCGTAGACGCCAGCCGCGGCCCGGAACTGGTGAGCCTGCTGGCTCAGGGGAAGCTGCGGACGGATTTCCTCATCACCCACCGGGGGCCGCTGTCGGAGATCCTGGAGGGCTACCGGGTCTTTGAGTCCCACGAGGGCCACTGCCTCAAATGGGTGGTCACGCTGGGATAACGCGCGCCGCGCACAGCAAAGGGGCGGGCCGGAACATTCCGGCCCGCCCCTTTCTGTTCTTAGAACTGCTCCACCGTGATGTCCCCCCGGGGGACGTTTGCCCAGTCGAAGGAGGCCGCCAGCTCCGCCGGGGACACCGGCTCCGGCCGGTCGGTCAGCCCCGCCCAGAAGGCCAGGCGACCGGTCAGCTCCGCCGGGGTAAACCGCTCCCGCAGGGCGCCCATGTCCAGATCGTGTTCCCGCTTGGACAGCCGCCGCCCGTCGGGGGCCAGCAGCAGGGGTACGTGGCAAAATTCCGGCGGCGTCAGGCCCAGCAGTCCATAGAGATAGAGCTGCCGGGGGGTGGAGTCCAGCAGATCCCGCCCCCGCACCACCTGGGTGACCCCCATGTCCCCGTCGTCACACACCACCGCCAACTGGTAGGCGTACACCCCGTCGGAGCGGCGGAGAATGAAGTCCCCGCAGTCGCGGAGCAGGTTTTCCCGGTACGTCCCCTGCAAGCCATCTGTAAAGGAAATCTCCTGGTCAGGCACGATCAAACGCCAGGCGGGACAGCGGGTCTGGGCCAGTCGGGCGCGCTCCTCTTCTGTCAAGTGTCTGCACTTGCCAGAGTAGACCACCTGTCCGTCAGAGCGGTGGGGGGCGCTGGCCGCCAGGCGCTCCGCCCGGGTGCAGTAGCAGGGGTAGACCAGTCCCCGCTCCTCCAGCGCCCGGAAGGCAGCGGCATACTGCGCCGTCCGCTCGCTCTGGAGGTAGGGGCCGTGGGCCCCGCCCTTCTGATAGCCCTCATCCCAGTCCAGCCCCAGCCAGCGGAGATCGTCGGCCAACTGCTCGGCGTACGCCGCCCGGCAGCGGTCGGGATCCAGATCCTCCATCCGCAGCACCATGACGCCCCCGGCCCGCTGCACCGACAGCCACGCCAGCAGGGCGGAGAACACATTGCCCAGGTGCATCCGGCCGCTGGGGCTGGGGGCAAAGCGTCCCCGTACGATTCCCCCCACGCCTTACACCTTGCCCAGCTCTTGGTTGCGGCGGAAGGCGGCCTCCACCGCCTGGATGGCGGCGGAGCGGAAGCCCCGCTCCTCCAGGGCGGCCACCCCGGCGATGGTGGAGCCGCCGGGGGAGCACACCTCGTCCTTGAGCTGTCCGGGGTGCTTGCCGCTCTCCAGCACCATGGCCGCCGCGCCCAGCACCATCTGGGCGGCGTAGGTCACCGCCTGCCCCCGGGGCAGGCCCACCTTTACGCCGCCGTCGGCCAGGGCCTCGATGAAGGGGTAGACGAAGGCGGGGCCGCAGCCCGCCACCGCTGAAAAGGCGTCCATCTGGCCCTCGGCGATGCGCTCCACCCGCCCGGCGGGGGCCAGAAGGGCCTCCACTCCGGCCAGACGCTCCTCCGCCGTACCCGCCTCGGCACACAGGGCCAGCATTCCCCTCCCGATGGCGGCGGGGGTGTTGGGCATGACCCGCAGGAGGGCAGGCCGCCCCTGCGCTCCCGCCAGCCAGCCCCGCAGGGTCTCACAGGTCAGACCGGCGGCGATGGACACCACCGCCTGCCCATCCCCCAGGGCGGGGACCAGCTCGGAGAGCACTCCCTCCATCATCTGGGGCTTGACGCACAGAAAGACATATTCCGCCTGGGCGGCCGCCGCCCGGTTGTCCTCGGCTACGGCGCACCCCAGCTCCGCCGCCAGGGCCTCCGCTTTGGCCCGGGTGCGGTTGGCGACAACCACCTGCTCCGCCCCCACGGCCCGGCACGCCGCCTGAATCAGAGGCGCGCCCATGTTTCCCGTTCCGATAAATGCCGCTTTTTTCATCCTGCTCCGCCTTTCCGCATAGTCTGTAATCAATGCTTCCTTTTCCGCCCGCCGGTACTTTTTGATGGCCGCCTCCCGCCGGAGGGCCGCCCCCTGGTCGGGGCACTCCTCCCCGTAGACCACCGCCAGCGGCCCCCGGCCCCGGGTATACTTGGCCCCCCTCCCCCGGCGGTGGGCCGCCAGACGCCGCTCCACATCGGCGGCGGTGCCGGTGTAGAGGGTTCCGTCCCCGCAGCGGAGGATATAGACCCACCAGCTCATGGCCTCACCACTCCGGCCGCAGCTCGGGCAGCAGCTCCAGCTCCCGGAAGACCGCCGTTACGGCGCTCTCGTACTCGCCGGTGTCCCGTGCCTTCCGGATGGCCTTGGCGTGCCGCTGGCTGTCCCCGAACAGGTGGATGAGGTAGAACCAGACCTCCTTCATCCGCAGCATGGCGTTGCGGCGGCTGCCGAAGGCCTCGGCGTAGCCCTCGTACACCTGGTCGTGGAAGGCCCGCAGCTCCTCCCGGCCGGCCGCCGGGCCGCCCCCGGCCTTCCGGGCCAGGGCGGGGTCGCCCGCCAGTCCCCGGCCCAGCATAATCCGCTCCGCCGCCGGGAACTCCGCCTGAAAGGCCTCCAGCGCCGGGACGGTATAGAGATCCCCATTGTAGCACACCGGGAAGGGGCTGTCCGCCAGCGCCCGGGCAAAATAGGCCCGGCGGGGGGTGTTTTTATACATGTCCTTCTGCACCCGGGGGTGGACAATCAGCTCCGCCAGGGGATAGCGCCGGAACAGCGCCAGCAGGGGGCCGAACTCCTCCGGCTCCCGCAGACCCAGCCGGGTCTTGATGGAGACGGCGCAGGGGGCAGCGTCAAACACCGTGTCCAGGAACCGCTCCAGCTCCTCCGGCAGCCCCAGGAATCCGGAGCCCTTGCCCTTGGCCACCACCGTGCCGGAGGGGCAGCCCAGATTCAGGTTGATCTCCGGGTAACCCATGGCCGCCAGCTCCCCCGCCGCCCACAGGAAGTCCTCCGCCCTCCGCACCAGCAGCTGGGGCACGGCGGTCAGCCCTCTGTTGTGCTCGGGCAGAATCTCCCGTAGCTCCCGTTTGGTGAAGCGGTGATCCTGGGTGGGAGTGATGAAGGGAATAAAATAGCGGTCCACACCGCCGAACCAGCGGCAATGGGCCTGCCGGTACAGGGCTCCGGTGAGCCCCTCCATAGGGGCGAATGCAATCTTCACGGCTCTTGTCCACTCCTCACGCGCAGGGCGGCAGGAGGCGGAGCGGCCCGCCGCCCCGCCTCCCAGTGCTGCTTATCTGGAAAAATTGTAGCCTATTTTGCCCTATTCTGTCAAGGGTGCGGCGTTTGCCCCCCATCTCCCCCAAGTGCAAAAATTTGGGTTGACAACGGGAGGCAGGCGTGGTATTGTTTGTTATGCGGTTAGTAATTGCTAACCTCCATTTCCAGTCCACTAATTAGTAATGACTAACTAAGAGAGGAGTCCCAGACATGACCTTTGAAGAGGCGCTGATCGAGCACTGCTCCCCCACTCTGGCTGGGGTAAAGCCCGCCAGCCTGTTCCGCTTCTGTCCCAGGGACAGCGCCCTTTTCGCGCGCCGGTTCCTTGCGCTCCGGCAACAGTTCGCCGCCCGGGGACTGCGGCTGGTCATCCTCAAGGGCTGCCGCCGCACGGGCTCCTACCTGCTCTACCTGTACCGGGAGCGGGATCTGGCGGAGGTGCTGGGCCGCAGAGAGCACCGGGATTTTCTGCGCGCTATGGGCTACACCCCGTGGGAGGCGCCCGGCGACTGCCTGCGGCAGTTGGCCGCCCGCCTCTGTCTGGAGGAGGAATTCCCCCACGAGATCGGCGTCTTTCTGGGCTATCCTCTGGATGACGTGAAGGGATTCATCCGCCATAAGGGCAGGGACTACACCTTCTGCGGCTGCTGGAAGTGCTATGGCGATCCCCAGGCGGCCCGCCGGCGCTTCGAGCGCTACCACCGCTGTACCGCGGTCCTTCGCCGCCGGTATGCGGAGGGAACCCCGATCACTCAGCTCATCGAGGCTGCTTGATAGAATACATATGTTAATTCAGAATGACATTCAGAAAGGATGGATCAATCATGGGTAAGATCGCAATCGTCTATTGGAGCGGCACCGGCAACACCGAGGCCATGGCCAATTTTGTGGCGGAGGGCGCGGGCGGCCAGGCCGACCTGTTCACCCCCGGCGAGTTCAGCGCCGATCTGGTGTCCAACTACAGCGCACTGGCCTTCGGCTGCCCGTCCATGGGCGCCGAGCAGTTGGAGGAGGCCGAATTTGAGCCCATGTTCGAGGCGGTAAAGCCCCGCCTGAGCGGCAAAACCATCGGCCTGTTCGGCTCTTATGGCTGGGGAGACGGCGAGTGGATGCGCACCTGGGCCGAGGACTGCGAGAGCGCCGGCTGCAACCTGGTCTCCGAGCCCGTGATCTGCAACGAGGCCCCGGACGACGCCGCTGCCGAGAGCTGCCGTGCGCTGGGCGGCGCGCTGGCCGCGGTATAAGTCCATACAAAACGGCCGGTGACGTGTGTCACCGGCCGTTTTATTGTTTGACGTTCCTACTCTTCCATTTCGGGCAGCTTTCCCCCCAAGGCGTGCTCCTTCATCTTCTGAAAGGTCTCTTCGCTCAGGTCGTGCTCCACCTTGCAGGCGTCCGCCGCAGCCACCTCCGGGTCGACGCCCAGCCGGATAAAAAACTGGGTCAGCAGCTTGTGCCGCTCATAAATACGCCGCGCGATCTCCTCCCCCGAGGGCAGTAGGGAGATGAAGCCGTCCTTGTCCATCTCGATATACCCGCTCTCGCGGAGTTTTTTCATGGCGACACTGACACTTGGCTTGGAAAAGTGCAGTTCATTGGCAATGTCGATGGAGCGGACCAGCCCATGGCGCTCATGCAGGCTGAGAATGGCCTCCAGATAGTTTTCTGCGGACTCATAAATGTTCATAAGTCTTTCCTTTCTGCAGCAGTTCCTTTGCTACAGATTAACACAATCCATGTGTTTTTACAAGGAGTTTCACAAAAAGGGCATCGGTCAGCTCAACTCAAACATACCACGGTAGAGCTGATAGTATTCGCCCTTCTGCGCCAGCAGGGCCTCGTGGCTGCCCCGCTCCACGATCTGGCCGTGCTCCAGCACCATGATCGCGTCGGCGTTGCGCACCGTGGACAGGCGGTGGGCAATGACAAAGACGGTACGCCCCTCCATGAGCTGGTCCATCCCCTTCTCGATAAGGGCCTCGGTACGGGTGTCGATGGAGGAGGTGGCCTCGTCGAGAATCAGGACCGGGGGCTCGGCCACGGCGGCCCGGGCGATGGCCAGAAGCTGCCGCTGGCCCTGGGACAGATTGGCGCCGTCGGAGGTCACCATGGTCTCATAGCCCTGGGGCAATCGGCGGATGAAGGAGTCCGCGTTGGCGATGCGGGCGGCCCGCTCGATCTCCTTCTGAGTGGCATCCAGCTTGCCGAAGCGGATGTTGTCGGCAATGGTGCCCGTAAACAGGTGGGTATCCTGAAGGACGATGCCCAGGGAGCGGCGGAGGCTGTCCTTTTTGATGTCCCGCACGTCTATGCCGTCGTAGGTGACGCCGCCCCCCTGCACCTCGTAAAAGCGGTTGATGAGGTTGGTGATGGTGGTCTTGCCCGCGCCGGTGGAGCCCACGAAGGCGATCTTCTGGCCCGGCTCGGCGTAGAGGCTGATCCCCTTCAGGATGGGCTGCCCCGCCTCATAGCCGAAGTCCACCTTCTGAAAGCGCACATCCCCCCGCAGGGGCGCCAGGCTGCCGTCCGGCCTGCGCCACGCCCAGCGGCCGGTTTTTTCGGCGCAGGCGGTCATGGTTCCGCCCTCCTCCTTCACGTTGACCAGCTCCACCTGCCCCTCGTCGGTCTCAGGCGGCTGCTCCAGCACCTCAAAGACCCGCTCTGCTCCGGCCAGCGCGGCCAGCAGGAAGTTGCTCTGCTGGGTCATCTGGTTGATGGGCATGGCGGCCTGCCGGACAAAGACCAGATAGCTGGCCAGACTGCCCACGTCGGTCATGCCCTTCAGCGCCATGATGCCGCCCAGCACCGCCACAAGGGCGTAATTGACATAGGAGATGCTGACCACCGCCGGAATCATGGTGGCCGCATAGCTCTGCGCGCCGGTGCCCGCTTTCCGCAGGGCCTCGTTCTTCTCCCGGAACGCCCGCAGGCTTTCCTCCTCGTGGTTGAACACCTTGACCACCTTCTGCCCGGCCATCATCTCTTCGATATAGCCGTCCAGCTCCCCCAGGCAGTCCTGCTGCTTCTTGTAATAGGCCTTGCTCCGCCTCCCACTGAAGCGGACGTAGAGGAACATGAGGACATAAAACACCGCCACGACGAGGGTAAGCTGCCAATTGAGCAGAAACAGCATGGTGAAGGTGCCCACCACCTGGATCGTACTCTGGATGAGCATGGCAAAGCTGTTGTTGAGCGCCTCAGAGATCGTGTCCACGTCGTTGGTGAAGTAGCTCATCACATCGCCGTGGCGCTGGGTGTCAAAAAAGCGGAGGGGCAGGGTTTGGATGTGGGCGAACAGATCCCGCCGGATGTCGTAGAGCACCTTCTGGGCCGCCTTCACCATGATTTGGGTATAGCCCAACGCAGAGAGCACCCCTGCGCCGTAGATGGCGGCAGTGACCGCCACGCCCAGCACCAGGGTGTTGAGGCTGCCGGCCGCCAGACTGTTGACCACCGGCCGGATCATATAGGTGCCAAGAAGGTTAGCCAGGGCGCTGAGGGCCACCAGCACCGCCACGGCCAGGAACAGCAACTTGTGCCGTCCCAGGTAAGACAGCAGGGTGCGCAGCGTGTGGCCCAGGTCCTTGGGCTTTTTAGCACTCAGTTGCCGGGACGCCATGGCCCTCCCCTCCTTTCATCTGAGATGCGTAGATCTCCTGGTAGATGGGATCGCCCGCCAGCAGGCTCTCGTGGGTGCCCACCGCATGCACCCGGCCGTCCTCCAGGATGACGATCTGGTCGGTGTGCATCACGGAGGTGATGCGCTGGGCGATGATGAGCTTGGTCACATCCCTCAGCTCCGCCAGAGCGATGCGGATCTTCCCCTCAGTGGCGGTGTCCACGGCGCTGGTGGAGTCGTCGAAAATCAGGATTTTCGGCCGCTTGAGCAGGGTACGGGCGATGCACAGCCGCTGCTTCTGCCCGCCGGAGACGTTCACGCCCCCCTGGCCCAGGTCGGTGTCCAGGCCCTTTGGCATCCGCTCCAGAAATTCGGCGGCGCAGGCCGCCCGGCAGGCCGCCCACAGCTCCTCGTCGCTCGCGTCCGGTTTCCCCCACCTCAGATTCTCCCGCACGGTGCCGGAGAAGAGAACGTTCTTCTGGAGCACGATGCCCACCGCGTCCCGCAGAGCCCGGAGATCGTACTCCCGCACATCCCGGCCGCCCACTAGGACCGTCCCCTCGGTGGCGTCGTACAGCCTGGGAATGAGCTGCACCAGGGTAGTCTTGGCCGAGCCAGTACCGCCCAGGATGCCCACCGTCTGCCCTGCCGGGATATGGAGCTCCACGCCGGAGAGGGCGTACTCCCGGGCGCCGCTGTGGTATTTGAAGGAGACCCCTTCAAACTCCACGCTGCCGTCGGGCACCTCCTCCACCGCATCCTCCGGCGAATCCAGCACAATATTCTCGTCCAGTACCTCGCTGATGCGGCGGGCGCTGGCCAGGGAACGGGTGAGCAGCAGGAACACGTTGGAAATGAGCATCATGGAGTTCATCACCTGGAGCACATAGCTGAGAAAGCCGGTGAGCTGCCCCACCTGGAGGCCGCTATTGAGCACCATGTTTCCGCCGAGCCACATGATGAGCACAACGGCGGTATACATGACCAGTTGGAACACCGGCAGGTTGAGCACGGCAAGGCGGAAGGTCCGCTGGCTGGTCTCCATGAGCTCAGAGTTGACCCCCTGAAACTTCTCCTCCTCGTACTCCCCGCGGACAAACGCCTTGACCGCCCGGATGGCGGTGAGGCCCTCCTGCACCACGTTGTTCAGCCGGTCCACCGCCTTCTGGAGCCGACCGTACATGGGGGCCACCCGGCGCACTATGACAAAGAGGACGCCCCCCAGAACCGGCGCACACACCAGAAACACCAGGGCCAGCCTGGGATTCATCCAGAAGGAGAGGCCCACGCCCATGACCAGCATGACGGGACTACGCACCAGTGGGCGGTAACCGCCGTTGACCGTGTTCTGGAGCACGGTCACATCGGTGGTCATGCGGGTTACCAGTGAGGAGGTCTCAAATTTGTCCAGGTTGGAAAAGGCATATTTCTGCACCCGCTCAAACTGGGCCTCACGAATGTTGGCGCCCCAGCCATAGGCGGCCCGGGCGGTAAAGCGGGCGTACAGCAGCCCCGTGGCCAGGGCCAGCAGGGCGCAGACGCCCATCTGAATTCCCCTCTGGAGGATCACCGCCACATCCCGGTTGGCCACTCCCACGTCGATGATGTCCGCCATGAGGACGGGGATCACCATTTCAAATGCAGTCTCTAGGATGATCATCACCGCCGCGATCAGCAGATCCCGCCGGTACGGCCCCAGATAGCCCAGCAGCCGCCTCAACTCCCTCATTCCGTTCCCTCCTCCCGCTCTGCCCGAAGATTCCGGTAGGCCCGGGACAGGTAATCGGCAAACTGCCGCCGTTCTTCCGGGTTGAAGCCGCTCAGCATGGCCTCCTCCATGACCCGGCAGCGCCTCTGCCAGTCCAGGTTGATCTGCCTGCCCGCCTCGGTCAGCTCCACCACGTCTCTCCGGCGGCTCTGCCCATCCGCCCTCCGGGTCACAAAGCCGCTCTTTTGCAGGCAGTCCAGCATCCGGCACACCGCAGCGGGGTCAATCTCAAAGTAGTCCGCCAGTTCCCGCTGACGGCAGGGCCCCCGGTTCATCAGGTAGTTCAGCAGCTTGGGCTGCCCAGGCCCCAGCCCCAGCTCGCCCAGGCTGGGCCTCAGGAAGTTGCGCTGGGCGTGAAACGCCCGGTACAGCAGCATATGGAAGGTTCGCTCCACGTTCCGCCGCCCCCTTTCTTGATATATCAATAATTGATATATCAATTATATAAAGTTCTCTCCGATTGTCAAGGCTGCATTTGTTCCCTGCAAATTTTCCCTGGGTAGCCGCACCTCCACTGGTACATGCTATGCGGGAGGTGATTTCATGCGTCCGGTCTATACGGATCTCTACGCGCTCTTCCGCCGCGATCCCGGCGCGGAGGAATATTTCAATCAGCTCCCCGCCTATGTGCAGGACCAGCTCAGCGCCCGCTGCTGGGCCGTAGACTCTCTGGAGCGCCTGCACGCCTATGCCGATCAGTTCCAGGCCAAGGGTTCTCCGGAGCTGGTGGAGGAGATCGGCGGAAAGGCCTTTCTTCCTCCGCCGTTCCGCCCGTGAGCGGTATATGGCGGGGTGATCTCCCCGCCAAAACAAGCAAAATGCCTGCTGCTTTCGCAACAGGCATTTCAAAAGGCTTATTTCCGCTTGGCCAGCTCTTTCCAAACGGCCTGGGCGACCACTTCCTGCCCCTCAGGGGAACGGAGCACCTCCAGCACCATGGCGCGGAACTGCTCCCTGGCCTGTCGGCCCCCGAACAGGGCGTCCAGCATGGTGGCCCCCTGGGCGGGCGCCTCCGCTTTCATCTTCTTTGGGGCTGGGGCGGGCCGGTAGACCGGCTCCTCGTCTGCCCCGGAGTACCCCTCACTCATCCAGTCCTCCTGCCGGGTACGGTCGTTGCTCTCCCCCCGGAGGTAAAACAGGGACACGCCGAAATAGGAGGCCAGCTTTTCCTGCTGCTCCTTCGTAGGGGTCTGGCGGCCCGTTTCAAACTTCTCAAAGGCGTTTTTGGGAAATCCCAGTGCCAGAGAGGCGGGCACCCGTGCCAGGCCGGCCTCGGTGCGCAGCGCCTCGATCCTCTGTGCCATTGTCACCATGGTTGACTCCTTCTTTCCTGTATTGGATTATTTATTTATTATACCGCCCCGGCAGGCGGGCCGCAAGCCTTGACATATGCTCCGCCCGATGGTATCCTAGCTTCATACCAAGGAGGTGTGTGGATGTCCGTATAAGCGATTCGCCGTTTTGCGGCGCAGCCTGGAGAGGGGCGGAGGCCTCTCTGTTTGTGTTGCCCAAACCGGAGAACTGCGGTACGGACCGCCCCATGCGCCCCTGTCCTTATGGGGGATTTTCCGCTCGCGGGGAGGTGCCCGCGCCTTTGGCGCGCCGGTTCTCCGCGGGCGTTTTTTGTCACCTGGAAAGGAGTATCAGAACGGATGAACCGTGATTCTGTGCGCGGCGCCTGAGCGAAGGCTTCGGCGCCGTATCCCACCCGCTGGTAGCCTTTGCTCATTCCAAATGATTCCATCAAGTTTGGAGGAGCACCATGCGCTATCAAAACGCAGCCGAGCTGCTGCCCGCCGAGCTGCTGGAGGCCCTGCAGGGCTACCTGGACGGCGGTTATCTGTATATCCCCCGGCGGGCGGAACACCGCCGGGCGTGGGGAGAACGCACCCGGCGGAAGGAGGAGACCCTGGCCCGCAACCGGGCCATTTTCCGGGACTACACCGCCGGTCTGGGCGTGGACGAGCTGTCCGCCCGCTATTTTCTCGCCCCAAAGAGCATCCAGCGGATTCTCACCCTGGGCCGCCGGGGCCTGCTGGAGCCATAGTCCTGCGCCGGAGCGAAGCACGCTCCGGCGCAGCTTTTTTGCGGTACCGTCTTTGCGGTTGCCTCCGCGCGGCCCGCTCTGCTACAATGGGCGCGAAAGCGAGGCAAGATACCCATGAACCAATCCAACCTTCTCACCGTCCGCGTGGCGGGCGTCATGAACCGGCAGGCCGTCGTGCTCCACGCGGGCCGCACCCTCCCCTGCCTGCTGTCCGGCCGGCTGCTCCGGCAGAAAGATAGCCTGGCCGTGGGCGACCGGGCCGAGGCGGAGGTCCTGGGCGGCGGCCAGTACCGTCTGACGCGCGTCCTCCCCCGGACCAGCGCCCTGCGCCGCCCCAGCCGCCGCGGCTCCGGGGACGCCCTTCTGGCCGCTAACGCGGATTTTGTGCTGGCCGTGTGCGCGGCCCCCTCCCTGCTTCGCGCCTTCGCCCTCCCGGAGTGGGCGCTGGAGGCCGCCCGGGCGGCGGGCCTGCCCGCCGGGCTCTTTGTCAGCCACTTGGACCGGCTGGCCCCGGAGGAGGGAGACGCCCTGGCCCGCCGGCTGGAGCCGCTCCGGGCGGAGCTGGACGGCCTGGCCTGGGGCTCCGCCCTGGAACCTCCCGCCGGGCTTCTCCCCGCCCTGCGTGGAAAAGCTGTGGCCGTGCTGGGCGGCCCGGGGTGCGGCAAGACCGCCCTGATCCAGCGTCTGGCCGGGGCGCAGGCCCCCCTCCGCCCCACCACTGCCGCCTCTCTCTCCCAGGGGCCGGACGGCACCCTCTGGCTGGACACCCCCGGCTTTCGGGGCGCGTCCCCCGCCGCCAAGCCCGCCCCGGACTACCGCCGCCAGCCCTGCGGGGAGTCCTTCTCCTGCAAGGCCTGCGGCGCGCTGGTCACCCCAGAGGGGGCCGCCAGCCGGCACCGCAACCACTGCCCCCACTGTCTGTCCAGCCTCCACGTAGACGAGGAGCCCGGCGACCGGGCCTGTACCTGCCGGGGGATTATGGAGCCGGTGGGCGTGTGGGTGCGCAAGGGGGGCGAGTGGGCGCTCATCCACCGCTGCCGCGCCTGCGGGGCCCTCCGCTCCAACCGGATCGCGGCGGATGACAACCCGGCCCTCCTCCTCTCCATCGCCCTGCGCCCCCTGGCCCAGCCCCCCTTTCCCCTGTCCTCCCTGTCCGGGGTGGATCTTTCCCGGGAAATGCGGCATAATGAGGGAAACGACAGACAGGAGGCAGACGCATGACACAGGACTGGACACTGGAGGAGGTCCTCGCCTATTACCGCCGCCAGGGGGCGCCGGGGGAGCAGGGGGCGCTGGTGGCCCTGCTGCGGGAGGTGCAGGAGGAGCGCGGCGGCGCACTGCCCGCCGCCGATCTGGCGGAGATCGCCGCCGCCCTCTCCCTCAGAGATACCTTTCTGTCCGCCATCATCAGGCGTTACCCCGGCCTGCGCACCGAGGAGGCCCCCCACCGCCTGGAGCTGTGCGGCGGCCCCCGCTGCTCCGGCCGGGGCGCGGCCCGTTTGGCCGCCTTTGTGGAGGAGACCTACGGCGTGCGTCCGGGCGGCGTCAGCGCCAGCGGCCGCTTCACCTACCGCATCACCGGCTGTATGAAAAACTGCCCCAACGGCCCCAGCCTCCGGTGGGACGGCGCGCTCCACTCCCGCGCTGACGAGGCTCTCATCCGCGCCCTGGTGGACGAGGGCGGCGGGCGGCCTTCCCCTTGACAGTTTCCCTCCGCTGTGCTACGATCGGTTAGTAGTTGCTAACAATATATTCCGACACAGCGGAGCGGAAAGGGAGCGGTTTTATGACAAAGTATACTCTTGTGGTGGACGGGATGATGTGCGGCATGTGTGAATCCCATGTAAATGACGCCGTCCGCAAGGCCTTCCCCGTCAAGAAGGTCACCTCCTCCCACAGCAGGAAACAGACCGTCGTGGTGGCGGAGGAGCCTATCGACGAGGCAAGGCTGCGCCAGGTTATCGACGCGACCGGCTACACGGTGCAGTCGGTGAGCTGCGAGCCCTATGAGAAAAAGGGTCTGTTCTCCTGGGGAAAATGAGCGAAACAGAGGGGCGGAGCGCCGGCCGGCGCTC
>NZ_JH417828.1:403-650 GCF_000239295.1 Flavonifractor plautii ATCC 29863 | reverse complement strand
GAGGCCCTGAAGTTGATCCTCAACGAGCACGGTACCGTAACCCCCTATGGGGTGGTCTATGATAACGGTATGGAGCTGGAACAGCTCTACACGGAGGGCGGTCCCTTCCCGGACTATCTTGACCGGGAGTTCGTCATACTCCTGGAGGCGTCCGCCGGCGAAGGGCAGAGCACCCTGCTGGTTCTGCCGGACAGCCCAGCCAGGCTGGAACGGCTCCTGTGCCGCACCGGTATACGGGACAGCCCCC
>NZ_JH417828.1:0-359 GCF_000239295.1 Flavonifractor plautii ATCC 29863 | reverse complement strand
CTGTGCCGCACCGGTATACGGGACAGCCCCCAGGCACACTCCAGGGTAGTGGACAGCACCCTGCCCGGCGAGGTCATCCGCAGCATTCCATCGGAACATCTGTCCATCAATGGCCTCAACCGGCTGTGCCGGGCGGCGGAGCGGATTGCACCGGAGGATTTGAAAACCCTGGTACAACTGCTGGCCGACAAGGACCACCCCAGCCAGGGGCCGTCCATGGGCGGCAATTCCATGTGAAGTGGAGGGAAAGAAGATGCAGAAAACAGAATTTATCCGGCAGCTCAATGAGCTGGTCCCCAGTCCAGATCCCGTCACCACCGAGGCGCTGTACCGCTTTGACCGGGAGTGTGCGGAGACGG
>NZ_JH417827.1:49965-59215 GCF_000239295.1 Flavonifractor plautii ATCC 29863 | reverse complement strand
AGCTTTGCTGGCGGCGCTCGTTTTGTATTTATTCGGCCAGGATGCTATGGCCCCGCTTGAGGTAGCGTCCAGCGCCCCGCTTGCCCACGAACTGGTTGTCCCGGGCCACCACTTCTCCGCGGGAGAGCACCAGGTCAATGGCCCCCTGGAGCTCCATACCCTCATAGCAGGTGTAATCCACCGCCGAGTGCAGCCCGGCGTGGGTGAGGGTGCGGCGCTTGGCCGGGTCGAGGATGACCACGTCGGCGTCGGCGCCGGGCTGGAGGGTGCCCTTCCGGGGGTAGAGGCCGTAGAGGCGGCTGGGGTTGGCGCACAGCAGGCGCACCAGCTCGCAGATCGACAGGCGGCCCTTGGCCACCCCCTCCGAGTACAGCACCGGAAGCCGCTCCTCCACGCCGGGGGCGCCGTTGGGGCAGGCGGTGAAGTCGCCCGCGCCGAACTGCTTCTCCACCGCGAAGTGGAAGGGGCAGTGGTCGGTGGCCACGGCGTCGATCACCCCGTCCTGGAGCCCTTGCCAGAGGGCGTCGCAGTCCGCCTGGGTCCGCAGGGGCGGGGACATGACGGCCTTCAGGCCCTCCTGGGGGTCTGCGTAGGAGGCCTCGGTGAGGGTGAGGTACTGGGTGCAGGTCTCCACGCCCACGCCCTTCTGCCGCTGGGCGCGGGCCTTGCGCACCTCGGCCAGGCCGGCGGCGCTGGACAGGTGCACCACGTACACTGGCGCCTCCCCGGCCATGGCGGCCAGGTGGAGCAGGCGGCTCACCGCCTCCGCCTCACAGCGGGCGGGGCGGCTCCTGGCGTGGTAGATGGGCTGGGTGAGGCCCTGGGCCTTGTACCAGCCCCGCAGGTAGTTGACCACTCCATCGTTCTCGCAGTGGGCGGGGATCACGATACCGTCCTCCTTGGCCTGGCGGAGCACCTGGAACAGGGCCCCGTCGTCCAGACGGTCGTCATAGGTCAGATAGGCCTTGAAGCTGGTGATACCCTCCCGGTCGGCGAGTTCCCCCATCTCCCGGAGCACCCGTTCATCCACATGCTGGAGCACGCCGTGGAAGCCGTAGTCGATGACCGCCTTTCCGTCGGCCAGACGGTGGTACTCCTCCACCTGGTGCCACAGGGAGCAGCCCTTGGGGCCGAAGGCCATGTGATCCACGATGGTGGTGGTGCCGCCGCAGGCGGCGGCCACGGTGCCGGTGTAGAAGTCGTCCACCGCCCGGTGGGCCCCGGCCTGGAGATCCATGTGGGTGTGCACGTCCACCGCGCCGGGCAGGACGTACTTGCCGGAGGCGTCGATCACCTGGGCGTCCGGGGCCGACAGCCCCGCCCCCACGGCCTTCACCACGCCGTCCTCCAGGAGCAGGTCGGCCCGGAAAGCGGCGGTGTCGCTGACAATGGTGCCGTTTTGAATGATGGTACGCATAAGAACCCCCTTTATCAGATGTCGGATGTGGAAACCAATGTGTTCAGCGGTCCTGGCGCTTGCACAGGGCGCTGTAGATCACGAAGGCAAACACACAGCCCAGCAGGTAGGAGCTGTCGTAGATCCACTTGAGGACGGGGATAAACTGGCACACGAAAATGAAAATAAACAGGACTGCCATGGTCACCAGGGCCAGCACGTTCCAGCCGCCCTGATAGTAGTAGGCGCCGCCGTCCTGGTAGTAGAGGTCGGGCAGGCGGAGGCGGTTGCGGTACTGGCTCCACAGGGCCGCCAGACAGATGCCGGTGATGGGACCCAGGAACACGGCCAGGGTTCCATTTAAAGTATACACGTAGCTCTCGGGATTCTCAACCAGTTTCCAGGGCAGGAAGCAGATGGAGAGGATCGTGGCCACAACGACGGCCTTTTTGTAGGTGAGCACCTTGCCGAAGAGAGAGGAGAACACCACGGAGGCGGCCGCCAGGTTGCAGGCTACGTTCGTGGTCAGGGTGGCCAGGATGATGAACAGGGAGAAGATGATCACCACAGCGGGATTGCCGAAGTGGGAGACCAGAATGCTGGGATCCCAGAAGGCCTCGCCGAAGGCCAGCTCGGAGCCGGAGGTGCCGCAGATGCCCACAAAGACGATGAAGGCCGTCATGATGGGCGCACCGATGAGCTGGCCCTTCACCTGGGCCCCCTCAGTCTTGGCGTGGCGGGTGTAGTCGGAGAAATTCAGGGCGATGGTGGCGTCAAAGGCGATCATGGAAGTTAGGGAGGGGAAGAACTGAGACCAGAAGCTCTCGCCGTTGCCGCCTGCCACCTGAGTGGTGAACAGTGCGGCAAATCCTCCCTTCTGACTGGCCAGCCAGAAGGCCCAGACAATGACTACGCCGCTGAGAATGATCAGGATGGGGGCGGCGAAATCCTCCAGGAAGCGGATGGCCCGGCTGCCGTGGTAGCCGATGTAGAAATTGATGAGTACAAACAGGCCGAAGCTGAGGAAGCTGTGGAACGCCAGACCGGTGTAGGCCGGGAAGATGACGGCGATGATGGCGGCCAGAGCTGTGCCGCCGATCCAGTTCTGAATCCCGAACCACAGGCAGCCCATGAAGGCACGGATGATGGTGGGAATGGCCGTGCCCTTGGGTCCGAATACCATCTTGGACAGGACGGGAAAACTGGCGCCGTAGCGGGAGCCGAACTTTCCCAGCAGGATGGAGGGGATGAGGACCAGCGTGTGGCCCAGCACGCAGATAAACAGCGCCTGATACCAGGTTAGGCCGGCGGACAGCAGGGCGCTGGCCATCATATACACGGGAATGGAAACCAGGATACCGGTCCAGAGGGTTATGTAGTTCTTGGTGGACCACTCGCGGCCGGACAGGGGAATGGGCTTTGTGTCCTCGGTGTAGATATTTTTGTGGGACTGGATTTCCTGAACGCCCTCCGGGGTCAGCTCAACCACGAAGGAGCGCTCCGTCTGGAGCTCTGCCATAGAATAGCCTCCTCTGTTAAATGGATAAAACAAAAAATAATTAGCGCTAAATATTTTTCAGATCAATAATATACCGGAGAACTCCCGTTGTAAAGGTCAAATCTGATGAAAAACCAGTAAATTTTTTGTGCAGAAAAGCAAAGAAAAGAGAGCCGTATAACTTTCTCCTGGTCTGCCATACTAACCCCATCAAGGAAGAAACAGGGGAAGCGCGATGGAACAATTTCAACTCAAGCCCACAATTTTCTTTGGATCGGACGCCCTGGCGGCCCTGGAGGGGCTGGCCGGGCGGCGGGTGATGGTGATTACCGACTCCTTCCTGGCCCAGTCCGGCCTGCTGGAGCGGGTACGCGCCCGCCTGCGGGACTGCACCGTGGAGGTGTTCGACCAGGTGGTGCCCGACCCGCCCCTGGAGCTGGTGGCCCAGGGGGCCAGGGCGCTGGCGGAGTTCCGCCCCCAGGCGGTGGTGGCCTTCGGCGGCGGCTCTCCCATGGACTGCGCCAAGGCCATGCTGGAGTTCGGCAAGAAGCTGGGGGCCGGGGCGGACATCCGCTTTGTGGCGGTGCCCACCACGGCGGGTACCGGCTCGGAGGTCACCTCCTTCGCCGTGCTGACCGACCGGGCGAAGGGAGTCAAGTACCCTCTGGTAGACGACGCCCTTCTGCCCGATGAGGCCATTCTGGACCCCTCCCTGCTGGCGGGGGTACCCCCCGCCGTGACGGCGGACACGGGCATGGACGTACTCACCCATGCCGCCGAGGCCTACGTGGCCCGCGGGGCCACTCCTTACACCGACGCCCTGGCGGAGAAGGCATTTACCCTGGCCTGGCAGAACCTGCGCCCCGCCTGGGAAACGGCGGGGGAGAGCGGGGCCAAAGGGAACATGCTGCTGGCCTCCAACCTGGCGGGCATCGCCTTCAACGCCGCCGGGCTGGGCATCTGCCACAGCCTGGCCCATGCTCTGGGCGGGCGGTTTCACCTCCCCCATGGGCGGCTCAACGCCCTGATTTTGCCCCACGTCATCCACTTCAACGCCGCCGATGGGACAGCGGCGGAGAAATACGGACGTTTGGCCAGGCTGTGCGGCCTGGCGGCCAATCCGCGCTCCCTGGCCGCGGGGCTGAACCGGCTGCGCGCCCAGCTCAAGCTGCCCGAACGCCTGAGCGCCTGCGGAGTGGAGGGAAAGGAGCTCACCGCTGCGCTGGACGGTCTGGCCGAAGCGGCGCAGGCGGATCTCTGCGCACCCTCCAACCCCCGCCCCGCGGCGGCGGAGGACTTGAAGAGTCTGCTGAGGGAGCTGGCGTGATGGAGGAGACCTTATTATCCGTCGGCATCGACACCGGCGCCGCGTCTCCCCAGACAGGCCAGCCTGTTTGGGGGCCCCATGTGATGTTCGCATCCTCGGCGGAAGTGAATTCCGTCTGCGGAAAATCTCCGCGCTGCGTCGATTTTACGGGCATGCGCCCGCCCCGCAGAGCGGGGGCCCGGTGGTGGAGGTGCCGAAATGAGTGAAACCCTGTTATCGGTCGGCATCGACATCGGCACCTCCACAACCCAGCTCATTCTCTCCCGCCTGACCCTGGCCAACCGGGCTAACCCCTTCTCGGTGCCCCGCATCGCCATCGAGGATCGGGAGGTGCTCTACCGCAGCGGGATTCACTTCACACCCCTGCTCTCCGACACCGTGATCGACGCCGAGGGGGTGCGGACCATCGTGGCGGAGGAGTACCGCAAATCCGGCTTTGCGCCGGAGCAGGTGGACACCGGGGCGGTGATCATCACAGGAGAGACCGCTCGCAAGGAAAACGCCCGGGAGGTGCTCTCCGCCCTCTCCCAGTTCGCCGGGGACTTTGTGGTAGCCACCGCCGGGCCGGATCTGGAGTCCATTCTGGCCGCCCGGGGGGCGGGCGCGGATGAATACTCCAGGGAGCATCACACGGATGTATTACACTTTGACATCGGCGGCGGCACATCCAACCTGGCGCTGTACTCCCACGGAGAGCTGGCGGCCACCGGCTGCCTGGACGTGGGCGGGCGGCTGATCAAGCTTGACCGGGAAGGAACCGTGACCTATGTCTCACCGGTGCTGAAGCGCGGGGCGATGTGGGCATCGCCTCCTACCGTTGGGCAAAAGGCCGCGCCGGAGGGGTTGGAGCCCGTCATCCGCTCCATGGTGGAGGCCCTGGAGCAGGCGGCGGGCCTGCGGCCTGGGCGGGACCGGCTGGACGCCTTTCTCACCCAGGGAACCCGCTGGGAGCCCCGGGCGGTGCCGGTGGTCTCCTTCTCCGGCGGTGTGGCCGACTGCATCTACGCGCCCCCCGGCGACTGGAAGGCCTACGGCGATATCGGCGTGCTGCTGGGACGGGCCATCGCGGCCTCCCCGGCCTTTCAGGGCGCGGGGCGCTTCCGGGGGGAGGAGACCATCCGGGCCACGGTGGTGGGGGCGGGGAGCCACTCCACCGAGCTGTCCGGCTCCACCATCTACTACCGGGACATCGCCTTCCCCCTGAAGAACCTGCCGATCCTCAAGCTAACCGGAGAGGAGGAGCGGGGGGACGCCGCCGCCCTGGCACAGTGCATCCGGGACAAGCTGGGGTGGTTTGCCGACGAGGGCGGGCTGAGCCCGCTTGCCCTGGCCCTGCGGGGGGAGGGAAACCCCTCCTACGCCCGGGTGGACGAGCTGGCCCGCGGGATTGCCGGGGGGCTGGAACCCCTGCTCGCCCAGGGGATCGCCCCCGTGGTGCTGGTGGAGGCCGACCAGGCCAAGGTGCTGGGTCAGGCCATGGCCCAGAGGGTGGAGGGCCCTCTCCTCTGCCTGGACAGCGTGGGGGTGGACAACGGCGATTATATCGATATCGGCGCGCCCGTGGCGGGCGGCGCGGTATTACCGGTTGTCATCAAGACGCTGGTATTCAACAAATCGTAACCGCGAAGGAGCGATCACATGATACTCAAAACAAAGCTGCTGGGGCACGTGTACGAGTTTAAGTCGGTAAAGGACGCCCTGGCCAAAGCAAACGAGGAGAAGTCCGGCGACCGGCTGGCGGGCATTGCGGCGGAGAACGCCGAGGAGCGGGTGGCGGCCAAGGTGGTGGTGGCCAACCTCACCCTGGCCGATCTGCGGGCCAACCCCGCCGTTCCCTACGAGGAGGACGAGGTCACCCGCATCATCCAGGACGACGTGAACGAGAAGATCTACGAGGAGATCAGGAACTGGACGGTGGCCGAGCTGCGGGAGTGGCTGCTGGATGAAAAAAACGGCGGCGACGCCATCCGCCGGGTGAGCCGCGGCCTGACGGCGGAGATGATCGCCGCCGTGGCCAAGCTGATGAGCAACCTGGATCTCATCTACGCGGCCAAAAAAATCCGCGTCACCGCCCACTGCAACACCACCATCGGCCTGCCCGGCACCCTGTCCTGCCGCCTCCAGCCCAACCATCCCACCGACGATCCCGACGGCATCATGGCCTCCCTGCTGGAGGGCCTCACCTTCGGCGCGGGGGACGCGGTGCTGGGCCTCAACCCGGTGGACGACAGCGTGGAGAGCGTCCGGCGGGTGCTGGACCGGTTCCAGGAGATCAAGACCCGCTGGGACATCCCCACCCAGATCTGCGTGCTGGCCCACGTGACCACCCAGATGGAGGCGGTGCGCCAGGGGGCCCCCTGCGACCTGATCTTCCAGTCCATCGCCGGCAGCCAGAAGGGCAACGAGGCCTTCGGCCTGGACGGCAAGCTCATCGAGGAGGCACGCCAGCTCGCCCTGCGGGAGGGCACCGCCACCGGCCCCAACGTCATGTACTTCGAGACCGGCCAGGGCTCCGAGCTGTCCTCCGAGGCCCACCACGGGGCCGACCAGGTGGTGATGGAGGCCCGGTGCTACGGCTTCGCCAAGCGGTTCCAGCCCTTCCTGGTTAATACGGTGGTGGGCTTCATCGGGCCGGAGTACCTGTATAACTCCAAGCAGGTGATCCGGGCGGGCCTGGAGGACCACTTCATGGGCAAGCTCACCGGCATCCCCATGGGCTGCGACGCCTGCTACACCAACCACATGAAGGCCGACCAGAACGACATCGAGGATCTGGCCGTCCTCCTCACCGCCGCCGGGTGCAACTACTTCATGGGCATCCCCCACGGCGACGACGTGATGCTCAACTACCAGACCACCGGCTTCCACGAGACCGCCGCCCTGCGGGAGCTCTACGGCCTCACCGCCATCCCGCCCTTCCAGGCGTGGCTGGAGAAGATGGGCTTTGTGGAAAACGGCAGGCTGACGGAGCTGGCGGGGGATGCGTCCGTCCTGCTGGCGTGAATCGGCGGCCCACACGCGCACCCTGTAGGGCGGGGGCTTGCCCCCGCCGCCTACTCTCATCCCGTAGGGGCGAACTGTGTTCGCCCGCCCTATATCATTGAGGTGACAATATGAACGAACAAGAGCTGCGCTCCCTGGTGGAGCGCATGGTGCTGGAGCTGGCGGGCCAGCCCAACGCCGCGGCCCCGGCCAAGGCCACCCCGGTGACCGCCGCTGCGGCGGCCGGCGGCTGTCTGGACGACATCACAGAGACCGATTTGCGGCGGCAATATCTGGTCAAAAACCCCAGAAACGGTCCGGCCTTCCTGGATTTGAAGCTGCGCACCCCCGCCCGGCTGGGCCTGGGACGGGCGGGCGCCCGCTATCAGACCCTATCCATGCTGCGCATGCGGGCCGACCACGCGGCGGCGCAGGACTCGGTGTTTTCCCACGTGGACGACGCCTTTGTGGAAAAAAACGGCTTTGTCCCTGTCCAGACCCTGTGCCAGAACAAGGACGAATACCTGACCCGCCCCGACCGGGGCCGCCGCTTTGACGAGGCCAATCAGGCCATCATCAAAAAGACCCTGGGCCAGAACCCCAAAGTGGTTCTGGCGGTGGGGGACGGCCTGTCCTCTGCCGCCATCGAGGCCAACGCCGTGGACTGCATCCAGGCGGCCCAGGCGGGACTCAAGACCTATGGCCTGGAGAGCGGTCCGGTGCTCTTCATCAAATACTGCCGGGTGGGCGCCTCCGACCACATTGGGGAGCTGACCGGCGCGGAGGCGGTGTGCCTGCTGGTGGGGGAACGGCCCGGCCTGGTTACGGCGGAGTCCATGTCCGCCTACCTGACCTACAAGCCCCACATCGGCATACCTGAGTCCAAGCGCACGGTGATCTCCAACATCCACCGCCAGGGCACCACCGCGGTGGAGGCGGGCGCGCACATTGCGGAGCTGATCAAGACCATGCTGGAGAAAAAGGCCAGCGGAATTGATCTGCGGTGAAATACGGTGAAATACGTCCGCCCGCCTCCACGGGGCGCGCGGCGCGCGTACAAGCGTTTTGCCCTGTGGGCAAAACCTTGATGCCGGGCGAATTCAGTTCGCCCGAGCAGATGAAAGAGGCGTTTGGGAGCCCCGTGCGGCCAGCCGCACGGGGGACGGCGGGCGCGCACATTGCGGAGCTGATCAAGACCATGCTGGAGAAAAAGGCCAGCGGGATAGATCTCAAATAGGCGGGAGATCGTAGGGGCCGATGCCCACATCGGCCCGCTCCCCCGTCCCTGCGCCATCCGGCGGGCGGGTGTGGGCACCCGCCCCTACAAAACAACGGAGGTGACATTATGACAGGCGATTTGATTCCGGCCAATGTACTGGCCACCCATACCATCGCCAACGTCAGCGAGACGCTGGCGGAAAAGCTGGGCTTACCCCAGCAGTACCGCTCCATTGGTATCATTACCGCCGACAGCGACGACGTGACCTACTGTGCCCTGGACGAGGCCACCAAGGCCGCGGCGGTGGAGGTGGTGTACGGCCGCTCCCTCTACGCGGGTGCGGGCAACGCCTCTACCAAGCTGGCCGGCGAGGTCATCGGCATCCTGGCCGGGCCCAACCCCGCGGAGGTGCAGTCCGGCCTGCGGGCCTGCGCCGAGTTTATGGCCAGCGGGGTGGGCTTCCGCTCCGCCAACGAGGACGGCTCCATCGTCTATTTTGCCCACACCGTCTCCCGCACGGGCACCTATCTGTCTAAGACGGCGGGCGTGCGGGAGGGGGAGGCCCTGGCCTACCTGATCGCCCCGCCTCTGGAGGCGGTGGTGGGGCTGGACGAGGCGCTCAAAGCCTCCGACGTGGAGCTGGCCGCCCTCTTTGAGCCCCCCAGTGAGACCAACTTCGGCGGCGGGCTCCTCACCGGCACCCAGAGCGCGTGCAACGCCGCCTGTGCAGCCTTTGCCGAGGCGGTGAAGGCGGTGGCGGCCCGGCCGAGGGAGATCTGACAGGGCGGCGGAAACACGTAGGGCGGGCGGCCGCAGGCCGCCCCGGCG
>NZ_JH417827.1:35889-49851 GCF_000239295.1 Flavonifractor plautii ATCC 29863 | reverse complement strand
GAACTGTGTCCGCCCGCCGCCAGACAAGACGAGGTGAACCATTTGGACAAGGATCTGCAATCCATTCAAGAGACAAGAGAGCTGCTCCGGCAGGCCAAGCAGGCACAGAGGACGCTGGCGGGTATGAGCCAGGAGCAGCTGGACAAAATAACGGCGGCCATCGCCGCAGCCGCCGGGGAACACGCCCGGCGGCTGGCCGACATGGCGGTGGAGGAGACGGGCTTCGGCAAAAAAGAGGATAAAGAGCTTAAAAACCGCTTTGCCGCCACCACCCTCTATGAGGCCATCCGGGACGAGCGCACCCACGGCATCCTGGCGGAAAACCGGGAGAAGCGCACCATTGATATCGGCGTGCCAGTGGGCATTGTGGCGGGGCTGGTGCCCTCCACCAACCCCACCTCCACCGTGATCTATAAATCCATGATCTGTATGAAGGCGGGCAACCCCATTATCTTCTCCCCCCACCCCAGCGCGGTAAACTGCATCCTGGAGACGGTGAACGTGGTGCGCCGGGCGGCGGAGGGGGCGGGGGCCCCGGCGGGGAGCATTTCCTGCATCACCACCCCCACCCTGGAGGCCACCAACGCCCTCATGCGCCACGACGATACCCGCCTGATTCTGGCCACCGGCGGCGGGGCCATGGTAAAGGCGGCCTACTCCTCCGGCACTCCCGCCATCGGCGTGGGCGCGGGCAACGGGCCGGCCTATATCCACCACACCGCCGACGTGCGCCTGGCGGTCAAACGGATTCTGGACTCCAAGACCTTTGACAACGGCACCATCTGCGCCAGCGAGCAGTCCATTGTGGTGGAGCGGCGGATGGAGGGCGCGGTCACGGCGGAGCTGAAGGCCCAGGGGGCCTATCTGCTGGACGACGAGGAGCACCGCCTCCTCTCCAAATTCATCCTGCGCCCCAACGGCACCATGAATCCGGCCGTTGTGGGCAAGAGCGTGGAGACGGTGGCCAAGCTGGCGGGCCTGACCCGGGTGCCCCCCACGGCGCGGGTACTGGTGGCCCGGGAGACCGGGGTGGGTCCCGGCTATCCCTATTCCAATGAGAAGCTGGGCCTGATTCTGGCCTACTATGTGGAGGACAGCGAGGAGGCGGTGCTCCGCCGCTGCGTGGAAATCCTGGAGTGGGAGGGCGCGGGCCACACCTTCGCCATCCACACCGAGGATGCCGACGCCGCTAAGCGCTTTGCCGCCGCCGTTCCCGCCAGCCGCGTGCTGGTCAACACCCCCGCCGCCCTGGGCGGCATCGGGGCCACCACCTGCCTGTTCCCCGCCCTCACCCTGGGGTGCGGCGCGGTGGGCGGCTCGTCCAGCTCTAACAACATCGGGCCCCTGGACCTCATCAACATCAAGCGGGTGGCCTGGGGCGTCAAAGAGCTGGAGGAGCTGCGGGGGAACCGCCCCGCGGCCGGATATGCCCCCTGTGCCGTGGATGAGAGCCTGCTCAACGAACTGGTCAACCGGATTATAGGGAGGCTGAGCGTATGAGCGAGGTCAACGCCGACGGCGTGCTCCTCAATCCACATGAGGCGCTATTGCAGGAGGTGCAGGCCCTGACCAACTCCCTGACGGCGGAGGAGCCAGAGGGAATGGAGGACGATAAGGCCCACACCGTATACGCCGGCAACGGCGAGCCCGCCGGGGCGGTGGGCGGCGTTCCGCACACACCCGTGTCGGCGGCCCTGGCCGCCCCGGCCCACAAGGGGGCGGGCACCGGCAGCTACGCGGCGGAGCACCCGCCCGCCCCGGCCAGGAAGGCCGCCCGGGCGGCCAAAACGAAGAAACCAAAGCCGTCTCTCCCACCGAAGGCGGAGGCGGAACCGGAACAACCCAAACAGACGACTGACAGGAGGAACCGTAATATGGCCAATACAAACGCACTGGGTATGGTGGAGACGAAGGGACTGGTGGGCGCCATTGAGGCGGCCGACGCCATGGTGAAAGCCGCCAACGTGCAGCTGGTGGGCAAGGAGCAGGTGGGCGGCGGCCTGGTGACCGTCATGGTGCGGGGCGACGTGGGCGCGGTGAAGGCGGCCACCGACGCCGGCGCGGCCGCCGCGGAAAAGGTGGGAGAGCTGATCTCCGTCCACGTCATCCCCCGCCCCCACGCCGAGGTGGACCACATCCTGCCCCATGCCCAGGGCGAGATGGACAACGTGTAACCCATGGCGCTGCTGACCGAGGAGGACGTGCGCCGCATGTCCAACCAGGGCACACGGGGGCCCGTGGTGGTCAACCGGGACCAGATGCTCACACCGGGGGCGCGGGACTATCTGCGGGAGCACCGGGTAGAGGTGGTCTACCCCCAGGGGGAGGCGGCCGGGGAAGGGGCCCCGTCCGCCCCCGCCAAATACCGCACTCTGTTCGGTGCCGCACTGAATGAAAAGCCGGAGCACATGACCCACCTGAAGGGGAATGTACTGGTGTTCAAGGACCACCCCCGCATCGCATTCCGGGGCTGGATCGACGCCCTGGAGGCGGAGATCCTGCTGACCCAGCAGGCGGCGGCGGGGGAGGGCTATGGGGCCCTGGCCGGGGAGCTGGAGGAGGTTCTGGGCTTTGTCCGGCGCTATATCCGCTTCGACGTGCTGGACGAGCCGGTGGGGGCCATCGAGCTGTGCGGCTATACGCCGGAGCAGCTCCGGGAGTACTCCCACTATCCGGAGAAGCACTTCGGCCAGCCCCACTTTCTGGCCTGCTATACCGACGGACCCGCCCTGCTGGCGGTCAACAAGCTGCGCACTGTGGTGCGGCAGACCGAGCTGGCCGCCTACGCCGCCTTCTGCGACGCGGACGGCAACGTGACCAGGGGCGACATGATTTTGGGGCTGAACCGGCTGTCCTCCCTGATGTGGATTTTCATGATTAAGTTAAAGGCGGGACGCTATGAACGCAAGTAAATTGAGCACGGTGGAGCGGCTGGCGGAGGAGCTGGTCGCCCGCCTGACCATCGAGCTGGAGGCCAGCGGACGGCATGTCCACCTGTCCCGGGCCGATGTGGAGACCCTGTTCGGCGCGGGCTACCGGCTCAACCGGACGAAAGACCTGTCCCAGCCGGGGCAGTTCGCCTGCGCCGAGCGGGTGACGCTGGAGGGGCCTAGGGGGAGCTTGAAGAACGTGGTGATTCTGGGCCCTGAGCGCCCGGAGAGCCAGGTGGAGATCTCCCTCACCGATGCGGTGGCCCTGGGGCTCACCCCGCCGGTGCGCCTCTCCGGCGATACGGAGGGCACCCCTGGCCTCACCCTCCGCCACGGGGACCGGGTGCTCCGCCTGAGCCGCGGCCTGATTGTGGCCAAGCGCCACATTCACATGACGCCGGAGGACGCCGCCCGCTTCGGCGTGGCGGACCGGCAGCGGGTGCGCCTCCAGTGCTTTACCAGCCGCCCGCTGGTGTTCCAGGACGTGGAGGTGCGGGTATCCCCCCAGTTTTCCACGGTGGTGCATATCGACTACGACGAGGCCAATGCGTGCGGCTTTCAGAAGGGCGACCGGGGCGTGATTTTGAAATGACCCTGGAGTGGCGGGGGCGGACGCTGGTCATTACCTGGCTGCCGGTGGCCTCCATGGGCCGCCTGGCCGCCTGCGCCCCCCAGACGGCGGCGGAGACCGAGGTGCTGGCCGCCCTGCTGGCCGGGGCGCGGGTGCGGGTGGAGCGGGACGCCCTGGAGTACCGCCGCTACCGCCGTACCGCCCCCCTTGGCATCTATCAGAAATGCGCCGGTCTGGAGCGGCGCCTGCGGGAGATGGGTATTTGTGTTGCTGGGACAGGTGGCCGGTAAGGTCTGGGCCACAAAAAAATCCCCCGCCCTCACCGGGCAGGCGTTTCTGACCGTGCGGGTGGGTGAGCGCCTGCTGGTGTGCGCCGACTGCGTGGGGGCCGGGGAGGGAGAGACCGTCCTCGTGGCCACCGGCGGCGCGGCCCGGGTAGCGGCGGGGGCGGAGCTCCCCATTGATGCCGCCATTGTGGGCATACTGGACGAGAGCTAGAAAAGCAAGGCCGCCGCATGTGGGCGGCGGTCATCCTCTCAGGCTGGCGGCCCAACCGCCCGCCTGAGCCGCGGAAAGGGGACATACTATGTCCATCAACGAGATTATTGTCTACCTTATGGTCGTCTTTATGGCCTTGGGTGCGGTTGACCGCATCCTGGGCAACCGGTTCGGCCTGGGGGAGAAATTTGAGGAGGGTATCATGGCTATGGGCTCCCTGGCCCTGGCCATGATCGGCATCATCTGTCTGGCCCCGGTGCTGGCCAACCTGCTCCGGCCGGTGGTGGTGCCTCTCTACCAGGCCCTGGGGGCCGATCCGGCCATGTTCGCGGGTACCCTCCTGGCCAACGACATGGGGGGCGCGCCCCTGGCCCAGGAGCTGGCCCTGACCCAGGAGGCGGGACAGTTCGGCGGCCTGATCGTAGGCTCCATGCTGGGCCCCACCATCGTGTTTACCATCCCGGTGGGTCTGGGCATTATTAAGGCGGAGGACCGCCCCTATCTGGCCACCGGCGTGCTGGCAGGTGTCATCACCATCCCCATCGGCAGCTTCGCGGGCGGCCTGGCGGCGGGGTTCCCGGTGGGGATGGTACTGCGTAACCTGATCCCCATCGCGCTTTTCGCCGTGCTCATCGCCCTGGGGCTGGCCTTCCTCCCCAACGGGATGGTAAAAGGCTTCCAGGTCTTTGGCAGAATCATTGTGATTATTATCACCATCGGCCTGGCGGCGGCCATCATCCAAAAGCTGACCCCCCTCACCCTCATTCCGGGGATGAACCCCATCTCAGAGGGCGTGGCCATTGTGGGCGACATCGCCGTGGTGCTGGCGGGGGCGTTTCCGCTGGTGTATGTCATCACCAGGGTATTCAAGACCCCTCTGATGAAGCTGGGCCATGTGCTGGGCATGAACGACATCGCGGCCGCCGGGCTGGTGGCCACCCTGGCAAACAATATCCCCATGTTCCAGATGCTCCACGATATGGACCGGCGGGGTAAGATCATCAACGTGGCCTTTGCGGTGTCCGCCGCCTTTGTGTTCGGCGACCATCTGGGCTTTACCGCGGGCTTTGATTCCACTATGATCTTTCCCATGATTGTGGGCAAGCTGGTGGGCGGTGTGACGGCGGTGGCGGTTGCCATGTTGATCACCAGAAAATACAAGGAGGAGCGCCATGGATAAGACCGCATTGGAGGCGCTGGTGCGGCAGGTGCTGCTGGAGCGCCTGGGCGGCGGAACCCACGGGGTGAAGGCCGTGCAGGTGCCCCGCATCGCGGTGACGGAGGAGCACCGGATGGACACGGGAAATCCCCTGGACCGGGTCTACACCCGTGACCTGTTCACCCTGCAGGAGTCCCCGCGGCTGGGGGTGGGCGTCATGGAGATGACCGACACCACCTTTCCCTGGACCCTGCGCTACGACGAGATGGACTACGTGCTCAGCGGACGGCTGGACATCCGTATCGGCGGAGAGACCGTCTCCGCCGGGCCGGGGGAGCTGATCTATATCCCAAAGAACAGCTCCATCCAGTTCTCCGTCACCGGGCACGCCCGCTTCCTCTATTTCGTCTACCCCGCCGACTGGCAGAGCCAGGGCGGCTGATTCCGGGCGGGCGGCCATCGGCCGCCCGCTTTTTTTACACAATCTGAACGGTGCTCACCGCAAACGCACACCCTTTTTACATCCGTGCTCGTATACTGGGGGGCAAACGGAGGTGCCGTTATTATGGATTATGGGATATGGACGCTGCTTCCAATCGTCGTCGTCGTGGCCGTGGCGCTCAAGAGCAAACGGGCGCTGGAGCCGCTGATTCTGGGAACCCTGCTCACCTATATCATCGTCGATGGACTTTCCTTCCCCATCGGCTGGATGGACGCCTTTTTCCGGGTGGCCACCGACCAGAGCCACCAGTGGGTGTTCATGGTGTGCGGCCTGTTCGGCGCGCTGATCGCCCTGCTGGGCGCCTCCCACGGGACGCTGGGCTTCTCCCGGCTGCTGGGTCGGCTTTGCCGGGGCCCCAGAACCACGCTGATTGTGACCTGGGTCATGGGGATTCTGATCTTTGTGGACGACTATCTGAATATCATGACCCTGAGCACCTGCATGCGCAAGCTCACTGACCGGCAGAAGGTGCCCCGGGAGACCCTGTCCTACATCATCGACTCCACCGGCGCGCCGGTGTGCGCCCTGCTGCCCTTCTCCACCTGGGCGGTGTTCTTTGCCGGGCTGTTCTACGCCGAGGCGGGCATCCCGGAGCTGGGCTACGGGAGCGCCATCAACACCTTCTGCGCTGTGATCCCCTTCATCTTCTACGCCATCGCGGCGGTGGCGCTGGTGCCCCTGTTCTCCCTGGGGCTGGTGCCCAAGCTGGGGCGGATGAAGAAGGCCTACCGCCGGGTGGAGGAGACCGGAAAGGTCTACTCGCCGGAGAGCGCCGAGCTGAATCTGGAGGACGAGGACGACTCCCCGGCCATTACCGGCTGCCTGTGGGACTTTGTGCTCCCCATCGGCACGCTGATCGCCCTGACTATCGTGGGGGGCGAGCTGTTCCTGGCCCTGGTGGCCGCCATCGCCGTGTGCTTTTTGCTCTACATCCCCCGGAAGAAGCTGTCTCTCACCAGGTTCTGCGACCTGGCCATGCACGGCTTCTGCAACATGATCCCCACGGTGGCCATCATCTTCTTTGCCTTTGTGATGCAGGAGGGCATGACCGAGATCGGCATCGCCCCCTTCGTCATCAATGCCGTCAAGCCCATCCTGAGCCCGGCGGTGTTCCCGGCCATCGCCTTCCTGGTGGTGGCGGCCCTCAACTTCACCACCGGCAGCGTGTGGGGCATCACCGCCGTGACGGCGCCGATCCTGCTGCCCCTGGCCTTCTCCATCGGGGCCAACCCCCTGCTGGTGATGGGCGCCATCGTCTCCGGCGCCACCCTGGGCAGCCACGCCTGCTTCTACTCCGACGCCACGGTGCTCACCTCCAGCTGCTGCAAGATGGAGAATATGGACCACGCCCTGTCCCAACTGCCCTATTCCCTGTGTGCGGCCGGGCTTTCGGCGGCGGGCTATCTGGTATGCGGCCTCCTGATGTAGTATAATAGGGACAGAATGGGGAAAAGGAGGAGTCAGGATGCCCATGTATTTGTATTTGGGCGATATCACCCGGATGGAGACAGACGCCATTGTGAACGCCGCCGGCACGGATCTGCGGCGCTGCCCGGGCATCTGCGACGCGATTTTCGCCGCCGCCGACACGGAGAAGCTGGAGAGGGCGTGCCGGAAGCTGGGCCGCTGCCGCATCGGGCAGGCGGTGGCCACGCCGGGCTGCGGGCTGCCCTGCCGGTACATCATTCACGTGGCCGGGCCGGGCTGGTACGGCGGGGAGCCCCGGGAGCGGTTCCTGCTGGCCGGGTGCTACCAGAACGCCCTGCATAAGGCGTATCTGTGCAGCTGCCGGCGGGTGGCGGTGCCGCTGATCTTCTCCGGCGACTGCCACATGCCGCGGGCGGCCTCCCTCCGGGTGGCCGGGGCGGCGATTGCCGATTTCTGCCAGCGCCATCCCTCCATGGAGGTGACGCTGGTGCTCTACCGGCAGAGCATCTACGACATGGCTAAGCGTATCCTGGGCTGGGAGGACGCGCCGTCATAAGGGGGGACGGGCCTGCATATACATGCCACAGTTACCGAAACCAGGTAGGAGAGTGGATGGATATGCAAACAGGCTGGAATGAGAACCGGGCGCTGCTGCGGGGCACCGCGGCGGCGGAGCCGGTGCTGTCCCATGAGACCCACGGCGTGGTATACGAGACCTTTCCCCTCGCCGTCCGGCGGCTGTCCGGCTCGGAGGACCGGGTCAATGTCCTGGTCCCTAGGGCCCTGCTGGAGCAGCGGCCCGTGACGGAGGGGATGGAGCTGGAGGTGGAGGGGGAGGTGCGCTCCTTCAACAACAAGAGCGGCAAGGGCAGCCGCCTGGTGATCACCCTCTACGCCAAGGAGCTGCGCCCCGCCGCCGGAGAACACGAAAACCAGCTCCTGCTGGCGGGGGTGCTGTGCAAGCCGCCGGTGGTGCGGCGCACCCCGCTGGGCCGGGACATCTGCGATTTGATGCTGGCGGTGAACCGCCGGTACGGCCGGGCGGACTACCTGCCCTGCATCGCCTGGGGCGGCCTGGCCCGGCGGTGCGGGGCACTGGAGGTGGGGGACGGTGTGCGCATTGAGGGGCGGCTCCAGAGCCGGGCCTACACCAAGGTGGACCACGGCGTCAGTGAGGTGCGCACCGCCTACGAGGTCTCCGTCATGAAGCTGGAGCCGGTGGAGACATAACAGAAGGGCGGGGCTGCTGACGCGGCCCCGCCCCTTTCGGGCTATTTGCATTTCGGGTTGTTACGGAACAGGCGGATTCGTGACGGCGGTTTCCTTTCCGCTCAGTTGAACTTGTAGATCTTCCGGGCCAGGCGGTAGAGCTTGACGGACAGCTTGCGGCCCTGGTAGCCGGGGATGTTGCCCACGAAGGACAGGGAGCGGTACTTGAGCTTGTGGTACAGCTCGGGGTTGCTGGTGCGCAGGTACTCCCACAGCTCGGTCTTTTTACCCAGGGCGGCGGGAGAGCCGTCGATGATGAGGAAGATGGAGGAGATGGTCATCATCATGGACAGGTAGCTGGTCATATACCGGGCCAGCTTGCGCTGGGTTTGGTAGAGCTGCTTGAGGTTGTGGCTGTCGATCATCAGCTTGGTGACCCGCACCTGCTGGTCTACCCGGGTGACCATCACCTTTTCGTTCACGCTCTGGTCGGCCCGGCCGATGAAGTAGCGGTAGAGATCCACATCCATGTAGTAGATGCTCTTTACCGCCGGCAGGGGCTGGTAGACAAAGATGTTGTCCACATAAAAGGTGTGCTTGGGCAGCTCCAGCCGGCAGGCGCGCAGCATCTCGGTGCGGTAGATGACCGAGTGCATCAGCAGGTACTGGGAGGGCCGGAAGCGGCCGATCTCGTTCCAGGTGAACACGCGGCCCTCGGGGAACACGTTGGTGTACTTCATCACCTTCTGCGTGTTGTCCTCCACGTGCTCATAGACGTAGTTGGCGATAAAGAGGTCCAGCGGCTGCTCCGCCCCGGCGAACGCCCTCAGCTTGTCCAGGACGGCCTTCAGGGCCGCCTCGTCCAGCCAGTCGTCGGAGTCCACCACCTTATAGTACATCCCTTGGGCGTGGCGCAGGCCCTGGTTGACCCCCTCACCGTGGCCGCCGTTCTCCTGGTGGATGGCCCGCACGATGTCCGGGTACTCCGCTTGATAGCGGTCGCAGATGGCGGGGGTGTCGTCCTTGGTGGAGCCGTCGTCCACCAGGATGATCTCGATGTCGTCCCCGCCGGTGAGCAGGGTGCGCACGCAGTGATCCATGTAGGCCGCGGAGTTGTAGCAGGGCACCGCGAATGTGATGAGCTTTGACATGGGCAGTCTCCTCACTTCAATAGGTCGTCACACAGCTCCAGCGCCCGTGCGGCGATGGCGTCCATGTTGTAGTATTTGTACTCCGCCAGCCGGCCCAGCAGGTGGAAATTCGGATAGCGGTCCGCCTCCGCCCGGTATTTGGCGTACAGGGCGTTGTTCCCGGCGTTGATGATGGCGTAGTAGGGGATCTCCCCCTCCGCTCCGGTGTAGGCGCGGGAGTACTCCTTCATGATGGTGGTTTGGCCGGGCAGCTCCTGCCCAGTCAGGTACTTGAACTCGGTGATGCGGGTGTAGTCCTGATCCACGGTGTAGTTTACCGTTCCGTGGCTCTGCCAGAAGTCCACCGGGTGGGTCTCAAAGCGGAAGTCCAGGGTGCGGTAGGGCAGGCGGCCGTATTTGCAGCCGAACAGCTCGTCCGCCGCGCCGGTATAGATGATGGGGCCGGAGAAGGGCCTCCCGTCCAGAAGGGCGGCGCTGCCGTCCAGGGTCAGGCGGCTGGCCGCGTCCACCCCCAGCTCCACCATGATGTCCGGGTGGTCCAGCAGGGACTGGAACATGGGGGTGTAGCCCTCCAGAGGCATGCCCTGGTAGGCGTCCTGAAAGTAGCGGCAGTCCTCCGACAGAAAGACCGGCACCCGGGCGGTGGTGTTGGGGTCGATCTCCTCCGGCGTCTGCCCCCACTGCTTCATGGTGTAGCGGACAAAGACGTGGCCATACACATAGTCGGCCAGGGCGGACAGCTCCGGGTCGGGATTCTGCCGCAGCTCCAGAATGGTGACCTTTTTCTCCATGCCATAGGCGGATACCAGCTTCTCCGCCAGGGCGCGGGCCTTCTCCGGCGGAAAGGCGGCCCGCAGGGAGACCAGGTTGAAGGGCACCGGGTACTCCAGCCGCCCGTCCCCGTCGGGGAGATTGGCCACCACCTGGTGCTCGTAGGGCCGCCAGCGGGTGAAGCGGGAGAGATAGTCAAACACGCGGGTGCTGTTGGTGTGGAAGATATGGGGGCCGTACTGGTGGATCAGCACCCCCGCCTCGTCGAAGCAATCATAGGCGTTGCCGCCCACGTGGTTCCGGCGCTCCAGCACCAGTACCCGCTTGCCGCCCCGCTCGGCCAGCTCCCTGGCCGCCACGGAACCGGCCAGGCCGGCTCCGATGACAAGGCAGTCATATTGATGATTCATGGGGAATCGTCCTCTCTTCTCTGGTGTCAAACACAGTGTACCACAGGTTTCGGGAAAAAGGGGTAAACATCCCATTAAGATATTCTTAAAATTACTTCCCTTTCCCCTCGGGAGCGGTTGGCTGATCCGGCTCGGTGGGGTAGAGGCCCACCTTGGCGGAGGGGCCGCCTAGAAAGCACTCGGCATAGTGGTCCATGGCCTGCCGGATGACCTGCACGGCGGCGGCCCGGTCGTTCACATCCTTGGCCACGGCCTGCTTGCCCTCCAGGGCCTTGTAGACAGAGAAGAAGTGCTTCATCTCGTCAAAGAGGTGGGGGGGCAGATCCATCAGGTCGTGGTAGGGGTTGTAGGTGGGATCGGAGAAGGGGATGGCGATGATCTTCTCGTCGTTCTTGCCGCCGTCCAGCATGGAGATGTAGCCGATGGGGTAGCAGCGCACCAGTGTGAGGGGGTCGATTTCCTCCGAACAGAGCACCAGCACGTCCAGCGGATCGCCGTCGTCGCCGTAGGTGCGGGGAATGAAGCCGTAGTTGGCGGGGTAGTGGGTGGAGGTGTGGAGCACCCGGTCCAGGATGATAAGCCCGGTTTCCTTATCCAGCTCGTACTTCTTCTTGCTGCCCTTGGGAATCTCAATGACCGCCACGAAGTCCTCGGGCTGGATGCGGCTGGGGCTGATATCATGCCAGATATTTGACATCGTAAACACTCCTTTTGTGGGTCTTTTCTCCCATTATAGCCGTCCGGGAGGAAAAAAACAACATTTGTCTTGACAAATAAAACCTACAGATGTATGCTCAGCTTGAGCAAGACATACATTTGTAGGAGGTGAATGGGATGAAGAAGCTCAACCGCCTGCCCGAGGCGGAGCTGACCGTCATGCGGGCCGTGTGGCGGCTGGAGCCGCCCGTCCCCACCGGGGCCATTCGCGCCCGGCTGGAGAAGGAGCGGCCGTGGAATCTGTCCGCCCTTCAGACCCTGCTGGCCCGGCTGACCGAGCGGGGCTTCCTGTCCGTGGGGAGGGAGGGGCGGCAGAACGTCTATACCCCCCTTGTGGACGAGGGGGAGTACCTGGCGTTTGAGAACGCCCCCTTCCTGGAGGGGAGGGGCCTGCCCGGCCTGGTGGCCGCCCTGTATGACAGCCGCTCCGTCAGCCGGGAGGAGCTGGCCGAGCTGCGGGTCTTCCTGGACGAGGCCATGGGGAAGGAGGGGGACGTATGACCGCCCGCTTTGCCGACGTGCTGGAGATCTCCCTGGCCATGTCCGTGGTGCTGGCCGTACTGCTGGCCCTGCGGCCCCTTTTGAAGAAGCGGCTGCGGGCTGGGGCCTTTTACTGGGTGTGGCTGCTGGCCGCCCTCCGCCTGTGCATCCCCTTCAACCTGAGCCTGCCCCAGGCCCCGGTGACGGTGGAGGCGGTTCCCAGGGCCGTCTACCGGGTGGACACGGTTAACAGCAATCCCGGAAACCATCACTATGCGGCCCTGACAGAAGAAGAGGCGGCATCGGAAGAGGTAGCGGCAGAAAACAGGCCGGTGGATGGCGGCTCCATTCAGGATGTCTATACCCCGCTATTCACCCTGGAGGGGCCGTAACCGCCCTGTGGCTGGCCGGGGCGGGGGCGTTCCTGGCTTGGCATCTGGCAAAATACGTCCGCTTCCGCCTGCGGGTGCGCCGCTGGGGGGCTCCGGCGGAGGACGCCGCCCTGCTGGCGCGGTTTGAGGCCGCAAAGGCGGAGCTGGGGGTGAAGAACCTGGCCCTGCTGGTCTGTCCCGCCGTGGGCGCGCCCCTGGTGACGGGCTTTGTGAACCCAGCGCTCCTCCTGCCCCGGGAGACCGTGTCCGACGGGGTGCTCCGGCATGAGCTGATCCACACCCGCCGCCGGGATCTGTGGTATAAGCTGCTCCTGCTGCTCTCCCGCTCCCTCCACTGGTTCAACCCTCTGGTACACTGGATGGCCGCGGCCGCCAGCCGGGATCTGGAGCGCTCCTGCGACGAGGCGGCGGTGGCGGGGCGGGACGCCGCCTTCCGGGCGGCCTACGGGGCGGCCATGCTGGACGCGGTGGAGGAGGGCATCGAGGCCCGCGCCCCCCTGACCACCCACTTCCGGGGCGGCAAAGCGGCCATGAAGGAGCGCCTGCTGTCCATCGCGTCGGGCGGAACGCGGAAAAAGGGCGTGGCCCTGGTCTGCGCCGCCGCCCTGGTGATCTCCGCCGGGGCCGCTGCCTGTTCTCTGGGGGAGAGAGGGAGTTCAGCTTCCGACGTAGAAATCTATGGAGAAAACTACTCCTTCCGGTGTCCCAGCGGACTGAGCGGCACCTACTCCAGCGGCGGCGAGTCCCTGATTTTGAGCGGTTCACCGCCTGCCGGCGGCCTGATCGTCAGCCCCACCGACTTTCTGTGGTATGCCGAGGGGAACCGGCGGCCTGACTTTGCATCCCTGGTGACCGGCTATGGCGTGGAGCTGTCCGATGAGGACGGCAATCCCATCCTCCCGGCGGAGGCGGTGGAGCTGACCGTGACCGATGATCTTCCATATCTGGACAAGGGAGAGAACATGCAGGGATTCCAGTGGCCTCTCTATACCTATGAAGTGCTGGTGGAGCGGGCCGACGGCCGGGAGGAGCTGCACACCTTTTATGTGATGGATCAGGCAGCCGCGGGAAACGGCGTCTATGACCTGTGGTTCGATCTGTCCCAGGTGAGCCGGGAGGAGGCGGAGGCTGTCCGGAACACCCTGGTGCTGGGCCGCGACCGCACGGAGAGTCCCGACGGAAGCCGGCTGATTTCAATTACCCCCAGCGGCCGTGGGTATCTGCTCTATGACACCGGCGGGGAGTATCCTGTCCCGCTGGGGCAGATTGCCGACTTCGGCGGCGGCATCCTCTCCGCTCCCCTCTGGTCGCCCGACGGCGCTCGGGCGGCGGTGACGGCTACCGACATTGCTACAGAGGCGGTGGCATTCTCTTTCCCGCTGGATGATTTGTACCCGGACGAGCTTCATAAGGACACAGGGGGCCTGGCGGGCCTCACCTTTGCCGCCCTGAACCCGGAGTACCAGATGGGAGATGCCGTCGGCTATCCCCGGTGCGTTCCCCTGGCCTGGTCAGAGGACGGCCTGTCCCTCCAGTATTCCTGGGCCTGGTCGGACACGGAGGGACAGCTCCATGAGGGCACCGCGTGGTACTGCTTTGACGAAAACGGCCGCTTTACGGAAATCCGGGACGTGGTGGAGAACGATGTGTATCCCGTGCACGGGTGAGGCGGCAACGAAACGTTTCCTGATGCCGCCGACTTTTTCGACAGGCAGAAGCGGGGCGGAGGAATTTCCTCCGCCCC
>NZ_JH417827.1:34791-35824 GCF_000239295.1 Flavonifractor plautii ATCC 29863 | reverse complement strand
CGGGGCGGAGGAATTTCCTCCGCCCCGCTTCTGTTTTTATCAGCCGATCCGGGCAGACTGGTTACTGCATGCTGTTCTCGTACGCCTGGATCATCTTCTTGACCATCTGGCCGCCAACGGAACCGGCCTCACGGCTGGTCAGATCGCCATTGTAGCCCTGCTTCAGGTTGACGCCAACCTCCTGGGCGGCCTCCATCTTGAACTTGTTCAGGGCCTCACGGGCGCTGGGAACCACGGGCTGGTTGGAATTGGAATTGTTAGAGCTAGACATAATAGCGCATCTCCTTTGGTGACAAATTTGTTGGATTCGGTGAATCCAGACATAGCTTTGCCCCAGGGCGGATTTCTATGTGCGCCATTTTTTGCTGGTCGGGTCTGCGAAAAAAGGGGAATAATAATACAGATAGATAAAATTGAAGTAAACTGTGTCGGTTTTGGAAAGAACATCAGAAATAGAATAAAAGAGAAGATAAAAAAGAGGAAAATGTACCGCTGCCGCCCGGCGGACGCGGTTAAAGGGCCCAGGCATGCCACACACCGTCCTGCTGCTCGCGCTGGAGCCGTCCCTGCCGGCGCAGATGGTCCAGGTGGGCGATGCACTCGCCCACGGCAAACCACTTCTGGGCCAGGGGAAAGTCGTCCCAGCTCCTGGAGCGGATGTTCCAGGTCATGTGGGCGGCGGCTTCATAGGCGGTGCTGCCGGGGCGGGCGCGGAGGATGGCGGTCAGCTCGTCCAGGCGGCGGGCGTGGTGCTCCAGCAGGGCGTCCACCCGGGGGGCCAGCGCACCGGGGCGGCGGTGGCCGGGCAGAGCCAGGCGGGCGGGCAGCCCCCGCACGGTCCGCAAGCTGTCCAGATAGCATCCCAGGGCGTCCTCCATGCCGTTCCAAGGCGTGATATTGGGGCTGATGTCAAAGAGCACGTGGTCGCCGGTAAAGAGAATGCCGTCCGACTCGTCCCAGAAGCAGAGCTGGCCAGGGGTGTGACCGGGCGCGGGCAGGCAGGTGAGCCGGCGGCCGCCCGCCTCCAGCACAG
>NZ_JH417827.1:14931-34696 GCF_000239295.1 Flavonifractor plautii ATCC 29863 | reverse complement strand
CGGCCGCCCGCCTCCAGCACAGCGCCGGGTTCCAGCGTGCGGTAGCGGCCGGTGGGGACGGGGGCCAGAGCGCGGGCGGGGTTGGCCCTGTTTTGTGCCAACAGCTCCGGCGGAAAGCCCTCAGAGATATAAAAGGCATCGGTGTGGGCCCATTTGGCCTCCTCCGGCTGCTCCAGATAGGCCCGGTCGGGCCCGCTGACGTAAATCCAGCCGGTTTCCCCAACGACCTCCGGGGCCAGGCCGGAGTGGTCGGAGTGGAGATGGGTGAGGGCCACATCTACATCCCTGGGGTCCACATCCAGCTCTGCCAGCCCGGCAAACAGAGCGCGGCGGCCCTCCTCCTGTCGGAAGCCGGTATCGATAAGCAGGCTGCGCTCCCGCCCGCGGAGCAGGTAGCTGTTCAGTTCCCGGAGAGGGTTGCCGGGCAGGGGCACCGGAATCCGGTACAGGCCCTCCGAAATACACTCGGTCATCACATGCGCTCCTTTCTGTCCACGATCCATCCTACCAAAACGCTGGGGAGCCGTCAAGCGTATTAGCTTGCAGGCGGGAGGGGATCGGGGTATAATGGGAAAAAAGGGCGAAGGGAGTGGAAAAGAGTGGATTTCTGTGGAATATGCAGAGCTTTCGCGGCACAGTTCCGGAGCCGGTGGAGGGCAGCGTTTCCCACCATTCTGTTTTTTGCGGTTCTTTTTTTGACGGTTTCACTCCTGTTCGGGAGCCGGAACGCCATGGTGGTGTCCAGCACCACCACCCTGTTTCAGATCCGGCGGCAACGCAACAACACCGGTACATATTACATCAAGCTGCTGTTCATCACCCTCCTGCTGGGTATGCTCGCCTATCTGGCCAGCCGGAATGCGGTGCTCTGTGTGCTTTTGAACTTCACGGTTCCCTTTGCGCTGGTGTTTTTCCAGAGCGACCAGTTCGCGCCGAAGGGCTACTTCGGCTACGCCATGACCTTCGTGTTCCTGGAGCTCCGGCCGCCCACGCCGGAGGAATTTCCGGTTCAGATGCTGTGCCTGCTGTTCTGTACGCTGGTGCTCATCGGGGCGCTGCTCCTCTATGCCCGGCTGTCTGCCCCGTCCACCCCTCCGGAGGAGGAGATCACCCGGGGCCTGACCCGCCTGGCGGAGCTGCTGGAGGAACTGGCCGGGGGCGGCGGGGCGTACGGGGCGCGCAGGGAGCTGGAGGGGCTGGCCCAGCGGTTCCGGCGGCTGGGCTATGCCCGCCGCAGCCACTTCCACCTGCCAGATGGGCAACGGCGGTTTTATTACCTGTTTGCACTGCTGTTTCAGCGCCTGAGCTACCTCCTGGCGGACGAGGATTGGGGGCGGCTCCAGGCTGGCCCCGCCTGCGGGAAGGTGCTGGTTACGCTGGCGGGGCTGGTGCGGCAGCTCCAGAACGCCGCTTCGCCGGAGGCACGGGGAGCGCTGACAGAACGGCTCCAGATCCTGCTGGCAGAGGACGCCCTGCCTCAGGGGCGGCTGCGTATCTTCTACCGCAGCTTTCTCCACCGCCTGCTCCTGCTGCTGGCGGAGGGAGAGCCCCGGACCCGGTGGCCCCGGGTGCCCTGGCGGGAGGTATTTGCCAGCGGCCGCCGGCGGCTGAATCTCAACAATTTTGAGGTGCGCTTTGCCCTGCGCCTGGCCGTGGTCATGACCATCAGCACAACCGTCAGCCTTTTGTGGGAATTTGAGCACACCTACTGGTTCCCGCTCCACGCCTTTCTTTTGCTCCAGCCCAGCTATGAGGAGAGCGCCCACCGGATGATCACCCGGCCGGTGGGCACCGCCATCGGATGCCTGGTGGTACATCTGGTCTATCCATGGCTGCCCGGCCTGACCGGCGTCTTCGCCTTTGCCCTGGCCATGATCTCCCTGATGTATTGCTGTACTCCGGGCTCCTGGGTACACCCCATCTTTTCCACCTCCTTCGCCCTTGCCCTGGCCACCCTCACGGTAAAGGAGGGCCAGGCCATCCAACTGCGCCTATTCTACTTGCTGCTGGCAGTGGCGTTGGTGTTGGTGGTAAACCGTTTCCTGGTGCCCACCCGGAAGGCTACCCAGTTCCGGCACAACCTGCGTACCTTGTGCCGCCTCCAGGCCTCCTACTGGGAGCTGGTGCAGCGCAGCCTCCACGCGCCCGGCCGGCCGGAGCGCTCCGGCGAGATTCTGGCCTGCTTTCATCTGGTGTACCACGAGGCGGCCCAGTATGCGGCGGCCCTGCCGGCGGGAGAGGCGGAGCGGTACCGGACGTGCTGCTCACCCTGTGGAACCTGTTCGCCCATGTGGAGCAGGTGGAGTGCCTGGTACTGACCGGGGAGCTGAGGGAGGAGGAGTACCCTGTTCTGAGCCGCCTGGCCGGAGAAATTCAGGAGCTGCTGGACCCGCCCCGGCCCGCACTGGCGGAGTTGGGGCTGGAAGGTCTGCCGGCCTCCGGGGCGCTCTGCCGGGCCATGGAGCGCTACCGGCATAACGCCCGGCTGCTGCTGGAGGCATGGGAGAAACAGCCGGTTTCGTGCTGAATCTTGCGGGAATCAGTGGAAAAAAGCCAGTATTTGGTCAGGAAAGATTTTCATCGACAGATTTCAACACGGAAACCGCAAGGATAACTCAAACTTTAGCATACAATGTCTGTATACCAAAGCCGATTCCCGATACACTAAGAAACGGGTGATCGGATGAACGTGGATTATGGTGCAATCGGACGGCGCATCAAGCAGGTGCGCAGGAGCCGCGACATGACGCAGGAGCGTCTGGCAGAGGCCCTCTCCGTGTCAGTGGGCTATATCAGCCAGATAGAGCGCGGCGTGACCAAAATCAATCTGGACACGCTGGCTGCGGTGGCGGCGCACCTCAACTGTGAACTTTCCGAGCTGGTAACCGGGGTGTCGGTGCTCCAGGGGCGCTACCTGGAGGGAGAGCTGGCACAACTGGTGGATCAGATGGACGGACGACAGAGGAAGATGCTTCTGGAAGTGGCCAAGCTGATCTTGGCCGAGTGAGAAAGCAAACAAAATACCGGGCCGCACGCCGTGCGGCCCGGTATTTATTGTTTTGCAGTGGGCAGACCGGTCAGCCCTTCTGCTCCAGAAGGGACTGCTTGATGTCCCAGAGCTTCTGAGACAGGTCCACGTAGTAGTTATGGGGGTTCTCAAAGCGCTTAACCTCGTCCCACAACAGGTCGATCTGTCCGGCGCAGTAGGCCCGCATCTCGGCGATGGGGGGGGAGTCGTATACCCGCCTGCCCCCCAGGAAGATGGGAGCGAGCAGCTCCTTGGCGGTGAAGTTGGTGACACGGCTGCGCTTCCAGGTGGCGTCGGGGTCAAAGAGCTCCAGGGGCTGGCTCTCGTCCACCGCCTCGTCGTGGAGGGTGATGAGGTCGGCGAAAGCCTTGCCGCTCTCCTTGTCGAACAGGCGGTACACCTTCTTGAAGTGGGGGTTGGTGATCTTATCCGGGTTGGCGCTGATCTTGATCTTGGGAATGATATTGCCCTGCTTGTCCTCCACGGCGGCCAGCTTGTAAACGCCGCCGAACACCGGCTCGCTCTTGGAGGTGATGAGCCGCTCACCCACGCCGAAGGAGTCGATCTTGGCCCCCTGAAGCAGCAGATCCCGGATGATGTACTCGTCCAGGGAGTTGGAGGCCACGATCTTGCACTCGGTAAGCCCCGCTGCATCCAGCATCTTGCGGGCCTTGCGGGACAGATAGGTGAGGTCGCCGCTGTCCAGCCGGATGGCGCAGTTGGTAATGCCCTGAGGGAGCAAAATATCCTTGAACGCTTTGATGGCGTTGGGCACGCCGGACTTGAGCACGTTGTAGGTGTCCACCAGCAGGGTGGCCGAGTGGGGATAGAGCTGGCAGTAGGTCTTGAAGGCGGTGTACTCGTCGGGGAACATCTGCACCCAGGAGTGGGCCATGGTGCCCCCGGCGGGGGAACCATACATCTCGTCGGCCAGGGTGCAGGCGGTGCCGGCGCAGCCGGCGATATAGGACGCCCTGGCACCCAGCACAGCGGCGTCGGGGCCCTGGGCCCGGCGGGACCCGAACTCGCTCACCGGGCGGCCGTCGGCGGCCCGGACGATGCGGTTGGTCTTGGTGGCGATGAGGGACTGGTGGTTGAGGGTGAGCAGCAGGAAGGTCTCGATGAACTGGGCCTCAATGGCGGGGGCGCGGACGGTGAGGAAGGGCTCCCGGGGGAAGATGGGAGTGCCCTCCGGCACAGCCCACAGGTCGCCCGTGAAGCGGAAGGTGCGCAGATAGTCCAGAAAGCCCTCGCAGAAGCAGCCCTTTCCCCGCAGGTAGGCGATGTCCTCCTCGGTGAAGCGGAGGTTTTCGATATAGTCGATGACCTGCTCCAGACCGGCCGCGATGGCGAAGCCGCCTCCATCGGGTACATTGCGGAAGAAGACATCGAAGTAGCAGATCTGGTCGGCATAGCCATCGGTCTGAAAGTAGCCGTTGCCCATGGTCAATTCGTAAAAATCACACAGGAGTGTGTAGTTCATGTGTTCCTTCATCTGTTTCACAACCTTTATCGGTTCAGTACCGTGATCTGGAGGGCCTCCATCACGTCCAGGCCCTTGGCGTGGAGATCCGGATCGGGCCCGGCGGTGCAGGAGGCATCCACCACGATCTCCGCCTCGGGCAGGGCGGCCTTGACCATGATGGCGTTGGAGAGTACGCAAAGGTAGGATACCAGTCCAGCCAGCTCCACCCGGTCATAGCCCTGCTCCTTCAGCCAGTTGGCCAGCCACAGGGAGGGGAAGGCGCCCTTGCCGATGACCATATCCCGGCTGCGCTCCATGGCCTGTCCCGTCTGGCCGTAGAGCTGCCAGCCCTCCGAGTTCAGCAGGCAGTGGGGCACCGGCAGCTTCCGCCCCTCCTGGGTGTCCAGGTAGTCCGGGCCATGGGTGTCCAGGGTGAAGGCCACGTCATCTCCGGCGGCGCGGCAGGCGGCGATTTTGGCCGCGATGGGCCCGTCCAGTGCCTCCGCACCGGGAAAGCCCAGTGCTCCGTCTACAAAGTCCTTTTGATAGTCCACTACGAGAAGCAACCGCTTCACCGCGTCCACCACCTTTCTGTCAAGACACCTGTATTATAAGCAGTTTTTTACCAAAATGCAAGAGCAGTCTTGCCGCGCCGGGATATCAGGCCGCCCGCCGGGGAACCGGCGGGCGGTGTGATTTACTCGGCCAGAGGGGTGGGCCCCATGGCCTCGTGAAGCTCCTTGGTGATGGCGCCCTGGAACAGGCAGACGGCGAACCGGTGCATCCGCTCCAGCTTTTCGGGCACCGCGTCGGGGTTATGCTTGCCCGCGGTGGAGAAGTCGCCGTCCAGAATGAACTTGACCTCCTTGTCGGTCTTGCCGCCGCCGATGAGGCCGGGACCGGCGTGGAGCTTCATCCGGTAGTCCCCCACCAGGGGAGTCTCCACGTCCAGGGAACACTTGGCGATCTCGCTCTCCTCCACGTCAGGCTCGCCGAGTATGCCGATATACTGGCTGCGGATCAGATCGTCCCAGAGTTCCCCCTCCAGGCCCAAACGCTGGCGGGAGACGGCGTTGACATACCGCAGGCCGATGCGCTCGAAGAAGGCGGGCTGGTAGAGCTGGATAAACTGGGCCAGGGGGCGGTCCAGCCGGGTGGCGAAGTCCTCCCACCGGGTGTAGCTCAGGGTGGACAGGGCGATGAAGCCCTGGGTCAGGTTGAGCTTCCAGCGGCCGTCCTCCGAGATGAAGTTGTAGTTGGTAATGGGCTTCTGAGGCTCCAGCGCGGTGGCGTTCCCCTTCTTGACCACCTTGGGGGGGAGCTGCTCCTGACGGGCCGCATACTGGGGGAAGTCCTTGCGGATGGCCTCCTGAAACTCGGCGGGCTCCTTGGCGCCGATGGACAGGATGGTGGGGAAGCGGAGCTGGCAGATCACCTCCACCAGCGGGGCGCGGGCGTACTGATAGCGTTCGTATGGTGCAAACAGCATAGTGGGCTGCTCCTTCCTGTTTTTCGATCGGTTCTATTGTAGCCCGGAATGGGCGATCTGTCAAACCATTCCACCTTGCAAATGGAGAATTGGGGCGGTATAATGCAGACAATACACAAAGGAGGCGGAGACCATGGAACTGGAGCTGAAGCGGGGCGGCCGCACCGCCCGGGTGGAGACCCTGGGCGGCGAGCTGGTATCCTACCGGGACGAGAGGGGGCTGGAGTACATCTGGGGGGGCGATCCGGCCTACTGGCCGGGGCGCAATCCCCTGCTGTTTCCCATTGTGGGGACGCTGAAGGAGGGAAAGATCCGCTTTGACGGCAGGGAATACGCCATGGAGCGCCACGGCTTTGCCCGGCGGCGGGAGTTCACCCCGGCGGCGCGGGGGGAGGACTGGGTGCGCCTGGAGCTGCGGGAGAGCGCCGAGACCCTGGCGCTGTATCCCTATCCCTTCCGGCTGGCGGTGGAGCAGCGGCTGACCGACACGGGCTTTTCCACGGCGGTGACGGTGGCCAACCCGGGGGAGGGGCCGTTGCCCTTCTGCCTGGGGGCCCACACCGGCTTCCGCTGTCCCCTGGAGGCGGGGGAGCGGTTCGAGGACTACGAGCTGGTGTTCCCCGAGCGGGAGAGCTGTCCCACCCTGCTGCTGCGGGACGGATTGCTGGACCGGCCGGCGGCCCTGCCCTGCCTGGAGGACACCGACACCCTGCCCCTGGACTACCGCTGGTTTGACGCGCTGGATACCCTGATCTTCGAGGGCCTGCGCTCCCGCTCCGTCACCCTGCGCAGCCGCAAAAGCGGCAGGGGAGTGCGGGTGTCCTTCGACGGCTTCCCCATGCTGGCCTTCTGGACCATGCCGGGGAAGAAGGCCCCCTACCTGTGCATTGAGCCGTGGCACGGCTGCTCCGCCGGGACGGGGGAGGGGGAGGAGTTCACCAATAAAGCCCATTGCATCGTCCTGGCCCCCGGCGAGAGCCGCACCCTGGCCTACCGGGCGGACACCCTGTGAGCTAGTATTCCCGCAAAAAAGCGCGGACCGTACAGCGGTCCGCGCTTTTTTGTCAGGAGAGGCCCTCGCCCATGCCGAGGGTGAAGTACAGGATGACCACGATGACCAGAGGGGCCAGAAAGCGCACCGCGAAGGCCCAGGGCTTCTGCATCCGCCGGAGGCCGTGCCCGCCGGCGATCTCCTGCCCGGCGGCTTTGGTGCCCCACACCCAGCCCACAAAGAGGCAGAAGCACAGCGCCCCCAGAGGGATCATCAGATTGTCGGTGAACTTCTCCATCACCGCGTTCATGGGGAGCATCTGCAGCCCGTTTTTGAAGTCAAACCAGGGCAGGTTGATGCCCCGCCCGGCGGACTGGGAGAGGGAGTAGCCCGCGCTGAGCAGCGCCATGGGCACCGACAGGCCGATGGCCGCCCTGGCCCGGGAGAGGTGGAATTCCTCGGTGAGAAAGGCCACCAGGCTCTCCAGAATGCTGATGGCGCTGGTGAGGGCGGCCAGGAAGAGCAGGGCGAAGAAGGCCATGCCGAAAAAGCGGCCGCCGGGCAGCTCGGCAAACATGGCGGGCAGGCTGATGAAGGCGAAGCCGCCGCCCATGCCCAGTCCCTCCTCGCCCTGGGTGATCATCACCACCGGGACGATGGCCAGGGCGGCCATGACGGCTACCAGGGTGTCCAGCGCGCAGATCCAGCCGGCGCTTTTGGCCAGGTTCTCCGACTTGGGCACGTAGGAGCCGTAGGTCACCATGATGCCCATGCCCACGGACAGGGAAAAAAAGGCCTGTCCCAATGCGCCCACCAGGGTGTCGCCGCTGAGCCTGGCGGGGTCGATTCCGAACAGGAAGCGCAGGCCCTCCCCCGCGCCGGGGCGGGTGACTGAGTAGACCACCAGGCCCGCCAGCAGCAGGAAAAGCAGGGGCATGAGCACCTTGCTCACCTTCTCAATGCCCTGGGACACGCCCCGCACCACCACCACGATGCACAGCACCAGAAAGCCCAGGCCCCACAGCAGGGGCTCCACCGGACGGGCACTGAAGGTGGAGAAGTAGTCGGCATAGGCGCCCGGCCCGGCGCCGAAGTGGGCGCCGGCGGCGTAGATCTGGACATACTTGAGCACCCAGCCCCCCACCACACAGTAGTAGGACAGGATGACAAACAGGGTGACGATGCCGATGTATCCCGCGAACCGCCACCGGGGGTTCAGAGTGCGGAAGGCCCCCACCACATTCTTCTGGGTGGCCCGGCCGATGGACAGCTCCGCCAGCATGACCGGAAAGCCCACCAGGAACACGATCAGCAGATAACACAGCAGGAAGGCGCCGCCGCCGTAGGCGCCCACCTTGCCGGGAAATTTCCAGATGTTGCCCAGGCCCACCGCAGAGCCGGCTGCGGCCAGGATGAAGCCCAGGTTGGAGGCCCACTGGTGCCTCTTTTCCGTCATAAATCCATTCCTCCTCATTCCAACAGAATCCGATCTACTATACCGCAGAATTCGTCTTTTTTCAAGGGAAATGTCCGCCCGGGGCGGACGCACCCTTTTCCGGCGCGGGAATACGATGGGAGTAGTCACGTTGAAGGGAGGCGCATTCCATGCGGAATGAACTGAATTTGTGGGTGGCGGGGGGCGATATGAGGCAGGCCAAGCTGGCCGAGCTGCTGGCCGCAGACGGGCACACGGTGCACGCCTATGCGCTGGAGCGGCTGGGCGCGCTGGACGGGGTGGAGATGGAGGAGAGCCTGGAGGGGGCCGCCCTGGCGGACTGTGTGGTGCTCCCCCTGCCGGCGGCGGGGGAGGGCAGCCTGCTCAACGCGCCCCTGTCCGGGCGGAAGCACCCCCTGGCCCTGGTGCTGGACGCTTTGCGGCCGGGGCAGGTGATCTGCGCCGGTATGGTGGGCCCCCAGACGGCGGCGCTGGCGGCGGACCGGGGACTCACACTCCACGACTACTTTGCCCGGGAGGAGCTGGCGGTGGCCAATGCGGTGCCCACCGCCTTGCCGGTAGGACACTATTCCGCCCGCCGGGAACATACAGCCCCGCCCCTGGCCATGCCGGGGGCGGGGCTGAACTGTTAGCCGGCGGAAGGCTCCTGGGCGTCAGCGTAGCGGGCGTCGATGGAGGTGAAGTAGCTCTGCGCAAAGGTGCGGAAGCACAGGCCCAGCTCCGTCAGGGGGCGGCGCTTGTTATAGGCGATGCCCCAGTAGGCGGTGGGAGCGCCGTCGGCATACTCCCGGAACACCAGGTCGGGGTGTTTGCCCTGAAGAGAGAGCTCCTTGTACTTGACGGCGGGGACAATGGAGACACAGTTGTTGGACTCCACCAGGGAGGTGAGAAGGTCCAGGTGCCGTACGTCGTAGTCGATGATGGGAGTCAGGCCGAACTTGCTGTTCTCCGCGGCGCAGAAGGTCTCCTTGTTGACCCGGGAGCCGTCGATGGCCAGGTGTACCCCTGCCAGCTCCCGGTGGGCTACCGCAGGCAAGGCGGCCAGTGGATGCTCCCGGCGCATGAGCATGCCGAAGCTGCACGCATAGATGCGCTCATAGACCACCTCTTCCGACGGGGGCGGGAGCACCGTCATGGCCAGATCCACCTCGCACCGGTCCAGCAGACTGGTGACGTTGGGCAGGTCGGCCCGCTGGTGGATCAGGTTGACCTCGGGGTGCTCCAGCAGAAAATGCTCCAGGAGGGTGGTGTCGTCCGTCATGCAGACGATGGAGAGGGGCTCGGGCCGTCCGCTGTGCTGGTTCCGCACAGCCTGGACGCCGGCGTCCAGGAGTGAAACGGCCTGCTCCACGCTTTTCAGCAGCAGCTCGCCGTTCTGATTGAGGGCGATCTTGCCCCGCCGCCGCTCAAAGAGGGGGACGCCCACCTCCTCCTCCAACCGGGAGATGCTGGTGCTCAGATTGGGCTGGGAGACGAACAAGGTCTCGGCGGCCTTGGACATATTGCCCAGCTTGGCTACGGCGATGAAGTATCTCAACTGTGAAAGTTCCATGCCAACTTCCCTCCCGGTAAGTATATAAATTGCTTATACCGTTCTAAAGATTATATATTTTTCAAACGCGGCTGTAAAGGATATACTGGGCCTGCGTTAAAAAAATCACAAAAAGGAGAGGACGCGGAAAGGGGCGGTTCAGAACCATACGGCGCGGCGCACTCAATTCATGAAATGACGGGCGGGCATCCGCTCCCCACTCAGGAGGATTGCGTATTATGAGAGAAAAAAGAGGATTTGGACCCTGGGGCTGGTTATTGCTGATCTTTGGACTGCTGGTGTTTTTCAGCAATGGCGGCTTCTTTGCAGACGGAACCAACATCATTTCTCCCGCTGTGGCGGAACGGCTGAACGTGGATCAAAGCATCATCCTGACCATGAACTCCGTGGCCGGCATCGTCGGCGTGCTGATCGCCGTCGCAGCAGGGCAGGTGAACCAGCGCATCGGCCCCAGCAAAGTGGCCGCCGGCTGCCTCATTCTGGCGGGCTTGGGCCATATCGCGGCCTGCAACGCCGTCAATGTCCCCATGTACTTAATCGCCATGTGCTTTGTGGGTGGCGGCCTCAGCTCCGGCTCCTTTGTGGGTGTGGGTACTCTGGTGGCCATGTGGTTCCCCAAGAGACAGGGACAGGCCATGAGCATCGTGGCAATGGGCTCCAACTTTGGAACCATGCTCTTTGTCCCGCTACTCAACGTCCTGGCGGGCTCGATCGGCATGCCCATGGGCTCTGTGATCTGCGGCGGCGTGGCCGCCGTGGTGGGTGTGATCGGCATGGCGCTTCTGCGCGATACCCCCAAGGAGCGGGGCCTCTATCCCGATAACGTCACCGAGGCCGAGTTCAAGGCCAACTACTCCTCCGCGCCCCCCGAGCTGGACAACTCCGGCTGGACCACCGGCAAGCTGCTGCGCACCAAGGAGACCTGGCTGTGCGCTCTGTCCACCGGCTTTCTGATGCTGGCCCAGATGGGCATCATGACCCAGCTGGTGGCCCGCAACATTGAGGTGGGCATTGCCCCCGATCTGGCGGTCAGTGTTATGAGCGCTATCGCCGTCATCGGAATTATTGGCGCCGTCATCTTCGGCCGCATCCTGTTCAGGCTGGGCATCAAGAAGGCCGGCGTGCTCACCGGCGTGCTGTATATTGTGGCCATGCTCTTCAACATCAGCGGCGTGATGCCTCTGGTGTGGGTGTCCCTGGTGGTTATCGGTTTCCTGGGCGCCGCAGCCCCCGCCCTGATGAACTCCGTCCCCGGCTCTGTGTTCGGCCGGGTGGGCTATGCCAAGGTCAACAGCGTGGTGTTCCCCCTGACCAACATCATCTTCATGTGCAACTTCGCCGTCAACGGCCTCATCAAGAAGCTGTTCAACAGCCTGAGCGTGGCTTACATCGTGTTTGCCGGGCTGGCGTTCCTTTCGATTCTGCTGATTCTCGCCCTGCAGGATCACAAGTATGACCAGGATTACATGGCCGCGCACAAGCAGTAAGCGGCCGGGCCCATAAATAGTCAATCTTTAGAAGGAGGTAAACGCAATGAGCAAGAAATCCCTTGTGGCGCTGGCTCATGGCCTGGACGTGCAGGAGAATGTCACCCGCGTCTTTGACATGATGGGCGGCGCTGCCAAAATGATTGAGCCCAACTCTACCGTTGTGCTCAAGCCCAACGCGGGGCACGCGGCTCCCCCGGAGTTCGCCGTGTGCACCCACCCCGAGACCGTCCGCGCCGTCATCCGTGAGGTAAAAAAGGCCAACCCCAAGCGCATTGTCATCGCCGAGGCCGCCGCCGTGGGCTGCGACACCGACGAGTGCTATGAGGCCTGCGGCATCGCCGCCGTCGCCCGGGAGGAGGGCGTCGAGCTGGTGGACATCAAGAAGGACAAGGATCTCATCAATGTGGCCGTGCGGGGCTACCGCTCCAACATCAGCCACGTCAAGCTGCCCCGCCTGCTGCTGGAGGCCGAGCACATCATCAACCTGCCCATCCTCAAGGCCCACGCCAGCATGGTGTTCTCCGGCGCGCTGAAGAACATCAAGGGCGTGGTGCAGGATCAGGTCCATGTGCAGATGCACCAGCAGAACCTGACCATGGCCATGATGGACGTGTGGTGGGCCTGCCGCGCCGACATCAACATCATGGACGTGATGCACGCCGCCAGCGGCTACTCTCCCCACACCCCCGTGCCCATCGAGGTGGACTGCATCATGGGCTCCTATGACCCCGTGGCGCTGGACCGCATCGCCTGCGAGCTGGTGGGCATTGATCCCGACGGTGTGGACTACTTCCGCGTGGCCCAGGAGGCCGGCCTGGGCACCACCAACCGCGACGACATCGAGGTGGTGGGCGACAAGGTGGCCGACTGCTACAAGAAGATGTGGGTCCCCTACCTGGAGGACATCCGCAACCGCTGGCCCGAGTATGAGGTCCACTGTGAGGGCGCCTGCTCCAGCTGTCAGGCCCTGCTGACCCTCAACATGGAGACGCTGAAGGCCATCGGCGTCTACGATGACAACACCGACATGGTGGTGGTGGCCGGCGGCCGGAACACCCTGTCCCCCGATACCCCGGACGAGAAGATCCTGCTCCACGGCAACTGCGCCCGCAAGCACCTGAAGGAGCATCCCAACGCCTTCTTCCTCCAGGGGTGCCCCCCTGGAGAGGGCTCCCTCTACATGTCCGTGCTGCGCAAGGAGGCCATGACCGGAAAGCCCGAGCAGATGCACTGGATCCGCGAGCGGATGGAGATCGACGCCCCCGCTTGGCGCTCCTACGTGGAAAAAGAGGCGGAGAAGTTCTATGGATCAGACGATAAGTAAGGGCTTTGTCTTTCTGGAAAACGCCCCGGAGCTGATGCGCCTGCTGGAGGACATCTTCACCGACGACTTCATGCAGGAGTATACCCGCTTCGAGAGCTTTGAGGGCTTCCGGTATTCCAGCGCCGTGATGGTCAACTGGAAGGCGGATACCCTGATCTACGCCCCGCCGCTGCTGGACGCCTTCGTGAAGGAGAGCACCGACTTCGCCACCTGGGACGAGATGGTGCGCACCGCCACCGGCCTGCGCTACCGCAGATAACGCCTGTCCGCGGCTTTTCAGCACAGCCTGCGAGACCCCTCCGGGCCTCTACCGGACGACCCTTCGGAATGCTGAACCAGAACGAGGCCGCCAGACGCTTGTCCCCACAACGCCTGGCGGCTCGCCATATCCCGGCTGGGGCGGAGCAACGCCCCGCCGGGACACCTGCCACCCCGGCAATAAGGAGATATGTCATTATGAAGGTTGCAGATATCAAGCGCGCCGCCTGCGTGGGCGGCGGCGTGATCGGCTCCAGCTGGGCCATCCAGTTCGCCATGCGCGGGCTGGCCGTGACCCTGTACGACATCAACGACGAACAGCTCAAAAGGAGCGAGGCCCAGATGCACAAGAGCCTGGACGCTCTGGAGCAATTTAACGCCATTACCCCGGAGCGCCGGGGGGAGATCGTGGCGGCCATCCGCCTGACCACCTCCATGGAGGAGGCCGTGGCGGACGCCCAGTTCATCCAGGAGAGCGGCCCGGAGCGCCTGGAGATCAAGCAGTCCATTCTGGCCCAGGTGGAAGCCTGCGCCGCGGCGGACGCCCTCTATGCCAGCTCCACCTCCGGCCTGCTCATCTCCGACATTGCCGCCAAGGCGGCCCACCCGGAGCGCTGCGTGGGGGCCCACCCCTACAATCCGCCCCACCTCATTCCCCTGGTGGAGCTGACCTCCGGCGACAAGACCGACCCCGCCCTGCTCCGGCTGGCCTACGACTTCTACCAGTCCATCGGCAAGGAGGCCGTCCTCCTGCGCCGGGAGTGCCCCGGCTTCATCGCCAACCGGCTCCAGCTGGCCCTCTACCGGGAGGTGCAGGATCTGGTGATGCGGGGGGTGTGCTCCGTGGAGGACGCGGACAAGGCCCTGGTCTACGGCCCCGGCCTGCGCTGGGCCATCTTCGGCCACAACATGATCATGCAGCTGGGCAACCCCGGCGGCCTGACCGGCATGGTGAATATGCTGGGCAACTCCGGCGACCGCTGGCTGGCCAACATGGCCTCCTGGACCCACCAGCCCGACAACTGGGCCGAGGTGGCCCAGCCCGGCGTGGACGAGGAGATGAAGCACTTCCCCGACCACATCGGCCACACCAACGAGGCGTGCGCGGCCTACCGCGACCAGATGCTCATTGAGCTGCTCAAGCTCCACAAGAAGCTGTAAAGGAGGAAACCGGGTGACCGCCAATACGACCGCATCCGTCCGGGCCTTCGCCGGCCGCCGCTGGCTGTGCCTGATCTCCGCCATGGTGATCTGCGTGTGCGCCGGCTTCGGCTACGCCTGGAGCGTGCTCCAGACCCCCATCATCGCCCAGTTCGGCTGGGCCGACTCCGGGGTGGCCCTGGCCTACACCATCACGGTGGTGTGCTCCACCATGGCCCCCCTCCTCTTCGGCGGGCTGATCCGCCGCATGTCCAGCCGCCTTTGCGTGGCCGTGGGGGCCGTCCTCTTTGGCGCCGGCCTCTTCGCCGCCGGCCTGATGAGCCAGCTCTGGCAGCTCTACCTGTTCTACGGCGTGATTTCCGGCCTGGGGGTGGGCTTCATCTATCCCAGCATGATGGCCTATGTGGTGCGCCTCTTTCCCGACCGCTCCGGCATGGCCTCCGGCCTGGGCACCGCTGCCTACGGCTCCGGCGCCATCCTGTGGGCCCCCACCGCCGCCGTGCTGATGGAGAAGGTGGGCCTGGGCAGCGCCTTCCGGGTGCTGGGGGTGCTCTTCGCCGCGGTGATTCTGCTGGGCTCCCTGCTGCTGGCCGAGCCGCCGGAGGGCTTCCACGCCGCCATGGCCCCCGCCGCCAGCGGCGGGCAGGGGAGCGGCGCCGACCTGAACCGGGGACAGATGGTACGCACCGGGGCCTTCTACCGGATGGTGGCGGTGTTTACCTGCGGCCTGGTGGCCGGAGTGATCGTCATCAGCCAGGCCTCCCCCATCCTCCAGCAGACCCTGGGCTACGCCCCCGCCCGGGCCGCCCTCTTCGTCAGCGTGTTCTCCGCCTGCAACATGGCCGGCCGCTTCGTGTGGGGCAGCCTCTCCGACCGGCTGGGCCTGGTCAACACCGCCGGGGCGGTGTTCCTGCTGTGCATCCTGTCCATGGCCGCCCTGGCCGTGACGGGGGCGGAGGGGCTGGTGCTCCTCTTCATGGGGGTGGCAGCCTCCTGCTACGGCGGACTGGCCTCCCTCCTCACCCCCCTCACCGCCCGCATGTTCGGCCCCCGCTACATCACAGAGAACTACGGCGTCATGTACGTGGTGTTCGGCCTGGCCAGCCTCATCGGCCCCAGCCTGGCCACCACCTTCAAGACCGCGGGAGGCGGCAGCTACACCGGCGCCTATATGACCGCCGCGGTACTGGCCGTCATCGGCCTGGCGCTCTCCCGCTCCCTGAAAGCCCCGTCCCGCAAAGGAGAATGATATGGAACTGAGTAAAGTGAGAACGGCCGAGGAGATCATCGCCCGGTTCAGGGATGGGCAGATCATCGCCATCGGCGGACAGACCAACCAGTACATGCCCGACCGCCTGATCGACTGCGTGCTGGAGAGCGGCGCCAGGCACCTGACCATCTACTCCATCGACTCCAGCGACCCGGGCCACGGCGTCAGCCTGCTGGTGGAGGCCGGCCGGGTGGACGCCATGATCACCACCCACGTGGGCACCAACCCCCTGACCAACGCCAAAATCCAGTCCGGGGCGCTGAAGGCGGAATTCAACCCCATGGGCACCTTCATCGAGCGCATCCGCTGCGGCGGCGCGGGGCTGGGCGGCGTGCTCACCAAAACCGGCCTGGGCACCGTGGTGGAGGAGGGCAAACAGATCATTGAGGTCAATGGCGAGAGCTATCTGCTGGAGACCGCCCTCCGCGCCGACATCGCCCTCACCCGCTGCCGCCGGGCCGACCCCCTGGGCAACCTGGCCTACAGCGGCAGCAGCGGCCACGCCTCCCACCCGGTGGTCGCCACCTGTGGCGCGCTGTCCATCGTGGAGTGCGACCACTTCTGCGACCTGGGGGAGCTCGGCCCCGACAAGATCAAGGTGCCCGGCATGTTCGTGGACATGATTCTGGCGTAAGGAGGCGGGACAATGGACAACAGAAACTTTATCGCCAAGCGGGCGGCCGCCTATTTCCGGCCCGGCGACGTGGTCAACCTGGGCATCGGCATCCCAAGCCTCTGCGGCAGCTACGCCGTGGACGGCGTACTCTTCCAGAGCGAGAACGGCTTCATCGGCATCGGCCCCACGGTGCAGGAGGGACTGATGAAAAACGAGCGCTTCGTCAATGCGGGCGGAGTGCCCTTCGTCCCCGTGCCGGGGAGCAGCGCCTTCGATGTGGCCATGTCCTTCAACGTCATCCGCTGCGGACGTCTCGCCGCCACGGTGCTGGGCGGACTCCAGGTGTCGGCACAGGGGGATCTGGCTAACTGGGCCACCCCCGGCCGGGCCTTCGGCATGGGGGGCGCCATGGATCTGTGCAACGGCGCCCGGAAGGTCATTGTGGCCATGGAGCTGGTGGCCAAGGACGGCTCCCCTAAGGTGGTCAGCCGGTGCACCCTGCCCCTCACCGCTGTAAAGTGCGTCAACCACATCGTCACCGACCGCTGCGTCATCGACGTGACGGAGGAGGGGCTGGTCCTCTCCGAGATCCGGAAGGGCCACACCGTGGAGGAGATCCAGGCCGCGGTGGAGCCCGTGCTCCTGGTGTCCCCCGACTTGAAGGAAATGGAGGAAGATTGATATGGCAAAACCGCTGAGCAAGACGGTCGTGGTGGCCTATGGCCGCTCCGCCGTGGCCAAGTCTGGCAAGAAGGGCGCCCTGCGCAATCTGCACCCCATCGACATGGGCGGGCTGGTGCTCAAGGGCGTGATGGAGAAAATCCCCCAGTTGGACCCCGCCCTGGTGGAGGATGTGATTCTGGGCTGCGCCATCCCGGAGGCCAAGCAGGGCCTCAACCCCGCCCGGCTGGTGGCCGCCCGGGCCGGCCTGCCCTACACCGCCTGCGGCCTTACCGTGGACCGCTTCTGTTCATCCTCTCTCCAGGCCGTGGCCCTGGCCGCCTGGCAGATCGAGGCCGGACAGGCCGACTGCATCGTGGCCGGAGGTATCGAGTCCATGACCGCCCTGCCCATGACCCTGGACCGCAGCGGCGACATGGACCCCTGGCTGCTGGAGCACGACCCCGCCCAGTACATCTCCAATGGCGAGACCGCCGAGAACGTGGCGGAGAAGTACAACGTCACCCGGGAGGAGATGGACCGCCTGGCTCTGGAGAGCCACCGAAAGGCGGCCGCCGCCCAGGACGCGGGGTATTTTGACGAGCAGATCATCCCCCTGCCCGGCGTGGACGCCGAGGGCAACGAGATCGTCTTTGACAAGGACCAGGGTATCCGCCGTGACACCACCCTGGAAAAGATGGCGTCCATGAAGCCCTGCTTCCGGGAGAACGGCCGGGTCACCGCCGCCACCTCCTCCCAGACCAGCGACGGCGCGGCTTTCCTGGTGCTGATGAGCCGGGACAAGGCCGCCGAGATGGGCATCCGGCCCCTGGCCTCTTTCCTGGGCTTCTGTGTGGGCGGCCTGGATCCGGCCTACATGGGCCTGGGCCCCATCTACGCCGCGCCCAAGGTGCTGGAGTACACCGGCCTGACCATGGATGATATGGACGTGATTGAGCTCAACGAGGCCTTCGCCGCCCAGGTCAGCCCCTGCATCAGGGAGCTGGGCATGGATCCCGCCAGGGTCAACCCCAACGGCGGCGCCATGGCCCTGGGCCACCCCCTGGGTGCTACCGGTGCGGTGCTGAGCTGCAAGGCCATCTCGGAGCTGCGCCGTACCGGGAAAAAGTATGCCATGGTCACCATGTGTATCGCCGGCGGCATGGGCGCGGCAGGGATCTTCAAGGCGGATTAATACCCGCGGGGCAGGGAGACTGCCGCCGCGTACAAACGATTATGGGAGGTAATTTATATGGGTAAGCCCTTAGCTGATTATGTCAAGCTCCCCGAGCTGGAGGAGTACAAGGAGTGGTTCAAGGACTTCGCGGATCTGTACCGGGAGGACGGCATCCTTCAGGTAACCTGGAAGACCCTGGACGGTCCCATGCACCACAGCGGCATGTCCCACCGCGCCATCAGCCAGCTGGTCCGCGTGCTGAGCCTGGACTACAAGAACGAGATCATCATCTTCACCCACATCGGCGACCACTGGATGACCGAGTCCGACGCCAACGGCTGGGAGACTTACTCCGAGCTGCCCACCCAGCGGTTCCAGCACCAGTATTTTGACGACACCAACCTCATCAAGAACATGGTGTTCGACCTGGACGTGCCCACCATCGGCGCCATCCCCGGCTCCGGCTTCCACTGGGACTCCGCCATGCTCAGCGACATCACTATCTGCTCCGAGGATACCTGGATGGAGGTGCCCCACGCCCACGGCGGCCTGGTGCCCGGCGACGGCATGGGCCTGATGGCCCAGCACTACTTCGGCACCAAGCGGGGCAACTACTACATGATGACCGCACGCCAGTGGACCGCCCAGCAGATGCTGGACTGGGGCATGGTCAGCGAGGTGGTGCCCAAGGATCAGGTCATGGCCCGCGCCTGGGAGATCGCCCGCATGTGGAAGACGATGCCCTATGAGAACCGCACCATCATGTCCAACCTGGCCAAGCGGCCGCTGAAGAAGCTGCTGGTGGAGGATCTGAAGCTGCACACGGTCAGTGAGCAGTACGGCTCCCTGCTGCGCATCGCCGCCGGCGACATGGGCGACCGCAACGCCGCACAGCAGGATGAGAAGTACATCAGCCAGACCAACGACTGGCGCTACACCTTCCCCCACATGCAGCAGGCACCCACCCGTGAGAGCTGGGCCGCCTTCCGCACCGAGCCCATCGAGTGGTTCAAGAAGGTGGAGGCCGGCGAGGCGGTCAACCCTTGCGACCCCACCCGCCCCGTGAAGCCCTACCGCCCCGATGGCGAGTAAGGCACTGTATGGAATCAGGAGGTAGTTACCATGGGAAAACCAATGGCGGATTACGTCAAGCTGCCCGAGTTTGACGAGTACAAGGAGTGGTTCAGGGACTTCGCCGACCTCAAGCGGGAAGACGGCATCGTGCAGGTGACCTGGAAGACCCTGGACGGCCCCATGCACCACAGCGGCATGTCCCACCGGGCCATGAGCCAGCTCACCCGCTGGCTGAGCCTGGACTTCAAAAACGAGATCATCATTTACACCCACATCGGCGACAACTGGATGATCGAGTCCGACGCCAACGGCTGGGAGACTTACTCCGAGCTGCCCACCCAGCGGTTCCAGCACCAGTATTTTGACGACACCAACCTCATCAAGAACATGGTGTTCGACCTGGACGTGCCCACCATCGGCGCCATCCCCGGCCCCGGCTTCCACTGGGATTCCGCCATGCTGTGCGACATTACCCTGTGCTCCGAGGACACCAAGATGGAGGTGCCCCACGCCCAGGGGGGCCTGGTGCCCGGCGACGGCATGGGCCTGATGTGCCAGCACTACTTCGGCACCAAGCGGGGCAACTACTACATGATGACCTCCCGCCAGTTCACCGCCCGGCAGATGCTGGAGTGGGGCATGGTCAACGAGGTGCTGCCCAAGGGCAAGGTGCTGGAGCGGGCCTGGGAGATCGCCCGCATGTGGAAGACCATGCCCTACGAGAACCGCACCATCATGTCCAACCTGGCCAAGC
>NZ_JH417827.1:0-14921 GCF_000239295.1 Flavonifractor plautii ATCC 29863 | reverse complement strand
AGAAGCTGCTGGTGGAGGATCTGAAGCTGCACACCGTCAGCGAGCAGTACGGCTCCCTGCTGCGGGTGGCCGCCGGGGATCTGGGTGACGAGAATTCAGCCCAGCAGGACGAGAAGTACATCAGCCGCGTGGGCGACTGGCGCTACGCCACCCGAGACATGGAGGAGCCCCAGACCGCCGAATCCTGGCGCACCATGCCCCAGAAGGCGGCCGAGTGGTGGAAAAAGGTAAACGCAGGTGAAATTGAGAACCCGTTTATTTTCGAGCACAGCAACGAGCCGGAGGACTACGAGTTTTAATTTTACAAGCGCGGAAGAAGGGGCGGCCGGTACGTCCCTTCTTCCTGTGCATTGCTTATAAAGGAGTGTCACAGCTATGGCAAAGACCATCATCACCGCCGCGCTGACCGGCGCGGTCACCCCCGCGGGCTACAAGATCCCCGAGACGCCCCAGCAGATCGCCGACGAGGCCTATGACGCCTGGAAGCTGGGCGCCGCTGTGGTCCATCTGCACATGCGCGCCGACGACGGCCTGGGCGCCATGGACAAGGAGAAGTTCCGCGAGACCATCAAGCTCATCCGCAGCCACAAGGACTGCGACGTGATCATCAACTGCACCTCCTCCGGCGCCTCCCCGGAGCACCCCGCCACCGACGACGAGCGCATGGCCCACCACAGGGAGCTGTCCGGCATCGAGATGGGCTCCTACGACGCGGGCTCCTTCAACTGGATGCCCGGCGGCGTGTTCGTCAACTCCCCCCAGTTCCTCGAGAAGCTGGGCGATCTTTACATGGAGAAGGGCATCAAACCGGAGCTGGAGATCTTTGACGCCGGCATGCTGGGCGTGGCCAACTACTTCGTGAAGAAGGGCCATCTGCCCACCCCCTGCCACTACCAGTTCTGCCTGGGCGTGCTGGGCGGCATGCCCGCCACGGTGGAGAACCTGCTCTACCTGGTGCAGCACATCCCCGCCGGTTCCACCTGGTCGGCCTTCGGCGTGGGCAAGGGCCACCTGCCCATCCTGTTCGCCTCCCTGGCCCTGGGCGGCCACATCCGCGTGGGCATGGAGGACAACGTGGTGTATGAGGTGAAGGAGAACGGCGAGAAGGTCATGGCCACCAACCACATGCTGGTGGAGCGGGCCGTCAACGCCGTCAAGGCCTTCGGCAATACCCCCGCCACCCCCGACGAGGCCCGCCGGATGCTGGGCATCCCCGCCTTCGACGGCGGCCGGGTGCGCGCCGCCCTGGGCATTGGCTAACTGAATTTTCCGGCCCCAGCGGCGGCAGGAGCAGACGCTCCTGCCGCCGCTTTGTTTTCCACACATTTCAGGCAGACGGGGGAAAACCCGCGCATAGAGTAGGTGGAAAGGGGGCATGGAAGGATGGAACATGCGCTGCGGGTGGCGGCCTACTGCCGGGTATCCACGGACAAGGAGGATCAGCTTCACTCCCTGGCCGCCCAGCAGGCCTACTTTGAGGGGTACATCGCCCGGCACGGCTGGCGCTGCGCGGGCATTTTCGCCGACGAGGGCCTGTCAGGCACCACCCTCCGCCGGCCCAGATTCGCCGAGCTGCTCCGGCTGGCCCGGTCGGGGGCGGTGGATCTGATTCTCACCAAGGAGGTGTCCCGCTTCGCCCGCAACACGGTGGACGCCCTCCAGGTGACCCGGCGGCTGAGGGAACAGGGGGTGGGGGTAATTTTCCTCAGCGACGGCATTGACACCCGGGACAACGACGGGGAGTTCCGCCTTACCATCATGGCCAGCGTGGCCCAGGAGGAGAGCCGTAAGATCTCCGAGCGCACCCGCTGGGGGCAGCTCCAGGCCATGCGGCGGGGGGTGGCCTTCGGCAACGACACGGTGTACGGCTATGCGCTGCGGGGCGGGGCGCTCACCATCCGGCCGGAACAGGCGGAGGTGGTGCGGGAGGTGTACCGCAAGTGTCTGGAGGAGGGTAAAGGGGCCCACACCATTGCCCGGGAGCTCACCGAGGCGGGGGTGGCCCCGCCCCTCCGGGCGGACGGGGCGTGGTCGGCCGCCATGATACTGCGGCTGCTCCACAACGAGAAGTATTGCGGCGACCTGCTCCAGAAAAAGTACCGCACCGTGGACCATCTGACCCACCGGAAGGTGGTCAACCGCGGGGCGGAGGAGCAGTTCCGCCTGGAAAACCACCACCCGGCCATTGTCAGCCGGGCCCAGTTTGCCGCCGTCCAGGCCGAGCTGGCCCGGCGCGCGGGGTTGGCGGGGGAGAGGAGCCGCTTTTCCGCCCGCTACTGGTATTCCGGCAAGCTGGTGTGTGGGGCGTGCGGCGGGCGCCTCACCGCCAAGCGCACCCGGCGTCCCGATGGGCGGGAGTACCTGCGCTTCGTTTGCCGGGGACGGGGAACGGGATGCGCCATGAGGGCGGTACCGGGAGACGTGCTGACCGCCTGTGTCCGCCACGTGCTGGGCGAGGTGGGACTGCCTCTGGGGGCGATGGCCGCGGAGGTACTGGCGTCGGCCCGGCCGGCGGGGGCGGAGTGCGGGGCGGCGGCTCTGCGGCAGGCCCTCCGCCGTCAGGAGGCCCGCCGGGCCAGGGCACTGGACGCCTTTCTGGACGGGACCCTCAGCCGGGAAGAGCTGGCGGCGCTCACTGCCCGGAGCGAGGCGGAGCGGTCCCGGCTGGCCCGGCGGCTGGCCGACCTGGAAATGGCGGGGGCGGAACGGCCGGAGCGCCGCGCCGCCCTGCTGGACTGGCTGGCGGGAGAGCTGGCCGGGGGCGAGGCGGTGCTGGACGCGGCGGTAAAGCGGGTCACGGTCCAGGCCGACGCCCTGCTGGTTGAGCTGGAGGAGCTGCCCCTGTGCTTCCGTGTCCGGGCGCAGGCCGGCGGGCGGGGGGCGGCGCGGCGGGTTGAGGTGACCGAGTGTACCCCCCTCCCGCGCTGAACAGCGGTGTCCTTTCGGAAAGGCGGTGCCCACCGCAGAGGGGGCCATCCAGCTGGCTATGGAGGAGCTGCCCATTACCCTCCACGGCGCCCGGGTTCTGGTGATCGGCTACGGCCGTCTGGGCCGGGTGCTGGCCGACCGGCTGGCGGGCCTGAAGGCCAGGGTCAGCGTGGCGGCCCGCCGGTATGCCGACCTGGCCTGGGCAGAGAACTGCGGCTACGGCGTGGAGCACACCGGGCAGTTGGAGGGCTGGCTGTGCGGCTATGATCTGGTGGTCAATACCGTCCCTGTCCGCGTTCTGCGGGAGGCGGAGCTGGCAGATCTGAAGCCGGGCTGCCTGGTCATTGACCTGGCCTCCAAGCCTGGAGGGGTAGACTTCGACGCGGCGGCCCGGCTGGGGGTCAAGGCCTTCTGGGCCCTGTCTCTGCCCGGCAAGGTGGCCCCGGTCACAGCGGGCAAGAGCATCAAGACAACCATCTATAACATCCTCACCGAATTAGGAGTGTGAACATGGAACATAGGAAGATTGGATTCGCCTTCTGCGGCTCCTTCTGTACGTACAGCCAGGCCATGGAGGTGCTGGAGCGGGTACAGTCCAGGTACGGCGACGTACTCCCCATCGTCTCGGAGGCCGGCGCCGCCACTGATACCCGCTTCGGGGCGGCCCACGACTTTATGCGGGAGATGGAGCGCATCTGCGGCCGGAGGGTGGTGGACAGCATCGCCAAGGCCGAGCCCATTGGGCCCAGGCATCTGCTGGATGTGCTGGTCATCTGTCCCTGCACGGGCAACACCCTGGCCAAGCTGGCAAACGGCGTCACGGACACCACGGTTACCATGGCGGCCAAGGCTCACCTGCGCAACGGGGGGCCGGTGGTGCTCTGCCCTGCCACCAACGACGGTCTGGCGGCCTCGGCCAGGAATATCGGCGTACTGCTGGACAAGAAAAACGTCTATTTCGTCCCCTTCCGGCAGGACGATCCCGCCAGGAAGCCCACCTCCCTGGTGGCCGACTTTTCCCTGGTCCCAGCCGCTATCGACGCGGCGCTGGAGGGCCGCCAGCTCCAGCCCGTGCTGCTTGGACCGCAGGAGGCGGATTAAAAAACACACCGCCCCCGGCTACGCCGGGGGCGGTGTGTTTTTGTGATTGTTTACAGGGTTTTGGCAAAATCCATGGGGATATAGGTGAAGCCGTCCCGCACATAGCAGTAGTGGGTCAGCTCAATGGTTTCACCAGTGCCGGTGACACATTCATAGCTCTCAGGGGTAAAGGTATAGGTGACATCGCCCTTGGCGATGGTGGTGGAACCGTCGGCCTTGTTCCAGGTGACGGTGTAGCCGCGGCTCTCGGCCACCTGGCGCAGGGGAACGTCGGAGAGGAAGGTGGTGGGTGTCTTGCTGGAGGACAGGCCTGTGTTGTGCATCATGGTGGTCAGTAGCTTGGCGTACAGGTTATCCGCCAGAAGCATCTCCCGCTCCGCCATATCAATGCCGAGCTGGGTTACATAGGCGTCGCCTGCGGCGCGGCTCTCGGAGTACTTGGCCAGCATGGCGGGGGCGGCATCCAGCATCTCCTGGTACATCAGCTCCTCCTGGAGCTTCCAGAAGTCCTTTACACCCTGGCTATACAGGGAGCGGTTCTGTTCAGCAATGGTGCAGATGCTCTTGAACTTCCAGAAGGCGCCGTCGGGGTTGTAGGTGTCGCCGTCCAGATGATAGGCCGGGGCGGTGTCGGTAATGCCGGAGAAGAAGGGAATGAACACGGAGTGCTCCGTGTTGCCCAGGGCCAGCCAGTCGATGGAGGAGCACTCCGCGGGCCAGTCGGGGAAGGTCTGGAGGATATGGATCTGGGAGGAGCGCTCGGTGCCGATGACGCGGTTCTCCTCATTGCCGGGCAGGGTCACGTCCAGGGGAGTGCCCTCGTACCGGTTGCGGTAGATATCCATGACGGTCAGAACGCTGACCTTCTCGTCGGGGGAGTAGAACAGAGGATAGAATTCATCGGAGTCGTACTCGCCCGCCAGGGAGGGGGCCAGGATGGTCATGCCGGCCCAGTTGCGCATGTTGTTGTAGTCCTCGCGGGTGTTGTTGGTCACCGATTTGGCCAGGTGGTACAGCTCGCCCTCCTTGACGGCCAGGCCCAGCTTGTCGATGGTGTCGAACAGACCGTCAGAGTAGATGTAGCCGTCCTCGGGAGTGGCCTTGGGGTCCACCAGCCCGATCATGTTGTGGTTGCCGAACACGGCCACCTTGTCGTCGGGCATCTTCATGGCGCAGTACTGGTGCCCGCCGTAGATCTCCACGATCCAGGCCTCGTTCTGGTCGGTGATCATGACGGTGTTGCCCTCTTCGGAGCCGTACTCGTCCACATAGCCCAGCAGCACATCCACGGCCTCCCGGGCGGTGGTGGAGACGGCGGCTACCGAGGCGGCCAGAATGGCCTCACGCAGGCCGGGCTCCACAAAGGGATCCTCGGCCTCCCAGGCCTCGCAGGTGGAGGTGGAGACGGTGGCGGTGATGCTCACACCGTACTCATTGGTGCAGGAACCGGGGTACATGCCGTCGTCGCCCCGGGTGTAGTCGGGGACATAGGTGTACTTATAGGTGGTGGCGGGCAGGGGGATCTGGAACCCGGTGGCGGTATCGGTGATGAAGCGGCCGGGCACATTTTCCACCCGGGGCTGTACCTGAAACATTTTGTTGTAGTCGCCCTGGCCCTGATCCTCGCTGCGTGCAATGAGATAGGTCCCCTGGTCGCTGACATCCTTGCCTACGTACACGCCGGTACACGCCAGAGCGCTGGTGCTGAGGAGCATCGCGCCCGCCAGTGTGACGGATAAGACGCGAAGGGATTTTTTCATGTTTGATTACCTCACCTTTTTTTGAATTCAGCCGGCCGCGGCTTGGGACAGGTCCATGAGCCCCCCTTCTGCAAGAAAGCGTGCAGATTTTAATATGGGAAATGCTGTATCTACATTTTTGCACAATATAGACAAAATGTCAAGGAGAATCATTGGGCGATTTTACGGCTGTATGTGTGGAAAAGGAGAAAGATCAACTGCAAATAGCCAGGAGGGACAGCGGATTTTAGCAGAAGTATAGAGAGCGTATGGTACGGTTTTTCTGGGATCAACAAAAAAGCTGCGCCCCCATGGGGGCGCAGCTTTGGGACTCAGAAGCGGCTGATCTGCGCGGCGTCCATCCGCTCCAAAATGGCGGCGGCCAGCCGGGCGGCGTTCTCCACGTCGCTGTGGGCGGCGATGCCGTAGTGGGTATGGATGTAACGCACAGGGATGCCGATGACGATGACGGGCACGCCCTGGTTGGACAGATGGATGGGCGCGCCGTTGGTAGAGCCGCCGGTGCGCACGCTCTCCTGCACGGGGATGCCCAGCTCCTCCGCCAGATCCAGGGCATAGCGCTGGAAGCGGGGGTTGGTGATCATGCGGGCGTCGATGTGGCGCAGCATGGGCCCCTTGTGGATGGCGGTCTGTATCATATAGGGTTCGGCCACGGTGTCGTCGGCGGGGCAGCCTTCAAAGACGATGGCCAGGTCGGGTTTCACGGTGTTGGCGGTGACAGTGGCGCCGCGGGTACCCATCTCCTCCTGGACGGCGAACGCGCCGGTCACGTCCACATTCAGCGTCTTGTCCCGCAGATTGTCCAGTGTGCGCAGAATGGAGGCGCAGCCCAGGCGGCAGTCAAAGGCCTTGCCGATCATCAGATCGTGTTTCTCCTGGTACTCGAAGGTCACGTCGGGCACCACCGGGGCGGCCATGCGCACACGGAAGTCCCGCAGCACCTCCTCCCGGGAGGAGGCGCCGATGTCGATGCTCATGTCCTCTACGGCGGGCTGGGCCTTGCGCTCGGCCTCGCTCATAAAGTGGGGGGGCTTGCTGGCGGTGACGCCGGGGATATAGTCCCCATCGGCCGTCTGAACCCAAACCCGGTGGGCGGGGATGTTGGAGGGAACCCAGCCGCCCAGGGTGGTGAAGCGCAGGGTGCCGTTGGGCTTGACGGCCTGCACCATGAAGGCCACCTCGTCGGTGTGGGCGTCCAGTTGAACCATGGGCCGTCCGCCCTGGTTCCCGCTGCGGGAGAGGTAGAGGTTGCGCAGGCTGTCCTCCCGGAAGGAGCCCAGCCCCTCGCCATAGCGGCGCAGAACCGCGAGAACCTCGTCCTCAAAGCCGGGCGCGCCCTTGGCGTCGGAGAGGGCGGCGCACAGTTCCAGTGATTGCTTTTTATCCATTCGTGTCTATCCCCACATTCTAACCAATTAAAATTCGGTGCCGCAGGCCTTGGCGATGTCCACCTTCTTGAACTCCTCCATAAAGTCCGCGATGTAGTCGGCGGTGGTCTGGAGCATCTTCCGGCCCCACTCCTCGGTGGCGGTCTCGGGGTGGTCGGGACCAATCCATCCGTTGTGGGTGACGGAGGGGGTCAGGCGGGGAATGTTGACGGTGACGCCCTTGTATTCAATGGAGGTGAAGCCGGTGGCCTTCAGGGTATCGGATACGTCGTGGAGCCTCATGGGGCCGGCCACCTCGCTCTGATCCACCAGGGAGGGGTCAATACCCAGGATGGCCGCCGTCTCTTCGCCGCCGCCGTGGCCGCCCTTCCAGGCCGGGTCCATGTCCCAGGCCATGAGCCACCAGTTCAATTCGGCCAGGATACCGCCCTTGCGCTGGATGTCATAGCCCACCCGGTCGATGGACTTGATGTTGCCGCCGTGGCCGTTGAGGATGACGAAGCGGCGGGCGCCGTGCTGGAACAGGCTGTCGCACACCCGGCCGAGCACCTGATAGAGCAGCTCGGTGCCCAGGTTGATGGTGCCGGGATAGTCGCACAGGCTCTCAGTGGCGCCGTAGGGGATGGTGGGGCAGATGAGCACGTCGCTCTTCTGCTCGATCTTGTCCAGAAGGAAGTCGGGGATGAGGGTGTCGGTGCCCAAAGGCATGTGGCGGCCGTGGCACTCGATGGAGCCGACGCCGATGAGAACGGTATCGTGAGTGCGGAAGTATTCCTCTGCCTTGGGCCAGGTCAGGTTGGATAAACGCATGGTACTACCTCCTTGTATTGTGCGGAGCGCAGTCCGGTCGGGCTGGCTTCAGAGTGGATAGTGGCAGGCGCACAGGTGGCCGGGGGCGATCTCCTTTAACTCGGGGACTTCGCTGCGGCACTTGTCCGTGCAGTAGGGGCAGCGGGGGTGGAATTTGCAGCCGGTGGGGGTGTGGATGGGGCTGGGGGGTTCACCCTCGATGGCGTAGTCCCGCTGGCGGTTCAGGGGATCCAGCTTGGGGGCCGCCTTGGTCAGCACCTGGGTATAGGGGTGGGCGGGGTGCTGGAAGATGGCCTCGGTGGGGCCCACCTCCACGTTGCTGCCCAGGTACATCACCATCACCCGGTGGGTAATGTGGCGCACCACCCGCAGATCGTGGGAGATGAACAGCACCGTCAGCTCCAGCTCCCGCTGGAGCTGGGCCAGCAGATTGATGATCTGGGCCTGGATGGATACGTCCAGGGCGGATACAGGCTCGTCCGCCACAATAAAGGCGGGGTTGAGGGAGAGGGCCCGGGCAATGCCGATGCGTTGGCGCTGGCCGCCGGAGAACTCACCGGGAAAGCGCTCGGCGATGTCCATGGTCAGTCCGCTCATGGTGAGGAGCTGCTCCACCCGGGCGGGGAGCTCCTCGGCCGGCACCACCTTGTGTACCCGCAGCATCTCGGCGATGGTGTCGTATACCGACATACGGGGGTTGAGAGAGGAATAGGGGTCCTGGAAGATCATCTGCATCTGGGGGCGGAGCCTGCGGAGCGCATCGCCCTTCATGTGGGAGATGTCCGTGCCGTTGAGGCGGATGGTGCCGCTGGTGGGCTCATACAGCCGGAGAATGGTGCGGGCCAGGGTGGACTTGCCGCAGCCGGACTCGCCCACCAGCCCCAGGTTTTCCCCCTTGAAGAGCTGGAAGGACACGTCGTTGACGGCCTTGAGGTAGCGTTTCTCCTTCCGCTGGAGCACGTCGCCGGCCGTCCGCTTCAGCGGAAACCATTTGCACAGGTGTTCCACCTCCAGCAGCAGGGGACGGGAATCAGCCATGGGGGGTGTCCTCCTTTCGTCCGGCGCCGTCCGGCACCTCGATCAGGCCCTGGAAGGACGCGGTCACGTCCAGGCGGTGACAGCGGGCCAGGTGGCCCGGCTCCACCTCGGTGAGCGCGGGCCGCTCCCTGCGGCAGAGGTCGCAGGCGTATTTGCACCGTGGGGAGAAGGGGCAGCCCTCCGGCAGGTGGGCCAGGTTGGGGGGCGAACCCTTGATGGCCTCCAGCGTGGTGCCGGCGGTCTCCTCGTTGGGCAGGGAGCCCATCAGGCCGTAGGTATAGGGGTGGCGAGGGCGGCTGAAGAGCGTAACCGTGTCAGTCATCTCCACGATCTGGCCGGCATACATGACGGCCACCCGGTCGCACATCTGGGCGATGACGCCCAGATCATGGGTCACCAGGATGATGCTCATACCCAGTTCCTGCTTGAGCTGGTTGAGCAGCTTCATGATCTGGTCCTGGATGGTTACATCCAGCGCGGTGGTGGGCTCGTCGGCCAGCAGCAGCTTGGGCCGGGCGCCCAGGGCGATGGCAATCATGGCGCGCTGGCGCATGCCGCCGGAGAACTGGTGGGGATACTCATCCAGACGGGTCTCAGGGGAGGGGATGCCCACCAGCTTGAGCAATTCAATGGCCCGCCGGCGCTTCTCCTCCTTGGACAGCTTCTCCCCCTCAAAGGCCTCGTACATCTGGCTGCGGATGCGCAGCACCGGATTGAGGGCGGTCATGGGCTCCTGGAAGATCATGGAGATTTCCTTGCCCCGGATTTTTTGCAGCTCCCGCTGGCTCATTTTGGCGATGTCCGCCCCCTTGTAGCGGATTTCGCCGCCGGTGATCCGGCCGGGCTGCTTCAGCAGGCCCAGGATGGAGCGGAGGGTCTGGCTCTTGCCGCAGCCCGACTCGCCCACCAGGCCGAAGGTCTCCCCCTGGAAGACCTGGAAGGAGACGCCGTCCACGGCGCGGACGGTCTCCCGCTTGCTGGGGAAGGCCACGTGGAGATCACTGACTTCAAGTAGTTTTTCCATGCCGGGCTCACCGTCCTTTCGTGCGCAGGAAGTCGGTCAGGCCGTCCCCCAGCAGGGAGAAGCCAACGCCGCTGACGGCCAGGAACAGGCCGGGGAACAGGGTGGGCCACCAGGCGAAGGTGATGAAATTGCGGCCCTCGTTGAGAATGGAGCCCCACTCCGGTGTGGGGGGTGAAACACCCAGGCCCAGGAAGCTCATGGACGCGCCCGTGAGCATGCACATGACCACGTCGGAGGCGGCGAAGACCACCGCCGAGCTGATGACGTTGGGCAGCAGGTGGCGGAACAGAATCCGGGCGTCGGAGAAGCCGGCCACCCGCGCGGCCTGGATGAACTCTGAGTCCTTGAGCACCAGTACCTCGCTGCGCACCAGCTTGGCGTAGCTCATCCAACCCACCAGCCACAGGGCGATGAACAGGTTGATCAGTCCCTGGCCCAGGATGGCCATGATGGTGATGACCAGGATGGTGAAGGGGAAGGCCATCATGATATCGGTGATGCGCATGAGCAGGCTGTCCAGGAAGCCGCCGTAGTAGCCGGCCAGCAGTCCGATCATGCCGCCCACCAGAAAGGGAATCACCACGCCCAGCACGCCGATGAGCAGATCGATGCGGGTACCCCAGATGACGCGGGAGAAGATGTCGCGGCCGTAGAAGTCCGTACCGAACCAGTGGGCCGCACTGGGGGCCTGGTTGGACACGGTGACGTCGGTGGCGATGGGATCGTAGGGGGCGATGAACTGGGGGAACAGGGCCATGAGGATGACCACCAGCACAATCAGCAGGCCGATCACGAAAGAGGGCTTGGCCAGCCACGCCGGCATGGAGCGCTTCTGCTCCAGCGGACTGACGCCGTGATAACGTTTCATTCGTACACCCCTTTCTACAGATTGACCCGGGGATCCAGGAAGGAATAGAGGATATCGGTGATCAGATTGATGACCAGCACCAGCACCGCAAAGAGCAGCACCACATACTGCACCACCGCATAGTCCCGGCCGAAGATGGCGTCGCTGGCCAGCTTGCCGATGCCGGGTACGGAGAACACCGTCTCGATGATGACTGAGCCGCCCAGCATGGCCGCCATGCGCATACTCAGAAGGGTGACGGTGGAGATCATGGCGTTGCGCATCACGTGGCGGGTACGTACCTCACCGCTGGTAATGCCCTTGCTGCGGGCAAAGTCCACATAATCCATGCGGGTGATATCCACCACCGAGTTGCGGGTGTTGCGCAGCAGCAGGGCGGAGGTCATGAGGGACTGGGTGACGGCGGGCAGGATCAGGCAGCGGAACTGTCCCAGAAGGGTGTCCGACCAGCCGCCGGCCGGCAGCCATTTCAGCTTCAGGGCAAAGACGATCATCAGCAGCAGGCCCACCCAGAAGGAGGGCATGGAGATGGCCACCAGGGAGGTGGTGCGCACCACCTGGTCGCCCAGGCGGTCCTTGTGGACGCCGGCAAAATAGCCCAGGGGCAGGCTGATGACCAGAGAGATCACCGTGCTCATCAGGGTCAGCGCCAGGGTCACCGGAAAGCGGGAGGCCAGAAGCTCGGACACCGGCATCTGGTAGGTGAAGGAGTTGCCGAAGTCCAGAGTGAAAATCTGCTTCAAGAACAGGAGGTACTGGGTGAGCAGGGGCTCATTCAGGCCCAGCTTCTCCGTCAGGGCGGCCACAGCCTCCTCTGTGGCCTTCTCGCCCAGAATCAGGCGGGCTGGCTCACCGGGGATGAAGCGGATGATGGAAAACACCAGGATGGTGACCACAAACAGAACCGGAATCATCTGAAGGATCCGTTTGAGGATGTAGTTGAGTCGATTCAAGAAGTTACACCTGCCTCTGTCAGTTCGTGGGACCGCGCGTCCCGTTCCCGGGGAACTGCGGAACGCCTTGTCCACGGGGAAGCCGCGCCTTCCCCATGGACAGAGCGTCCCGCAAAAAGAGCCGGGGGATGGAGCCGTATGCTCCACCCCCCGCGGCTGGGGCCCCGCCGTCCGGGCGAACGGGAGGACGCGGCTCAGTTGGCCTTGGTCCAGTACATGGCCTGGTACACGTAGAAGGGGTTGACCTGCAGGCCGTCTACCTTGGCGGAGCGGGCGAAGGCGAAGTCATTCCGGTACAGGGGGATGACGTTGGCGTTGTCATACACCTGCTGCTGAATGTCGCGGTACATCTCCACGCGCTTGTCGTGGTCCATCTCCGTCTGGGCGGCCATGTAGAGGGCGTCCAGCTCCTCGTCGTTCAGGCCGGTGTAGAAGCACTGGGCCTGATCGTAGTCCACGGTCCAGCCCACGACGCCGGAGGGATCCTGGTAGTCGTCCACCCACTGGAGAATGGTGGCCTGGTGGCTCTGAGAGCTGTACTTGTCGGTCAGGGTGGCGGACTCCAGAAGCTCGATGTTGCAGGAGAAGCCGGCCTGGTCCACCTCGGACTTGATGAGGGTGGCAATCTGCTCATAGAACGTGGAGCCGGTGCGGATGGACAGGGTAAACTCCACGGGCTCGGTGTAGCCGGCATCGGCCAGCATCTGCTTGGCGGTGTCGGGAGCGTACTCGGTCACCTGCAGATCGGTGTTGCACCAGTCGCCCTGGGTCTCGGAGACAATGGCGGCCACAGGGGTGCCGTACTCGCCGGCGATGGCGCTGGCCAGCTCGGACTTGTTCAGCGCGTAATACAGGGCCTGGCGCACCTTGACATCGTCAAAGGGAGGCTTCGTGGTGTTGACGGTCAGATAGTAGATCTGGGTGGAGGGGAAGATGTCCAGCGCCAGGGCCTCGTTGCTCTCCACGCCCTGGGCGAGAGAGAAGGGGAAGGTGGGGGCCACGTCGATCTGGCCGGACTGGAGCTGCATCAGGCGGGTGTTGTCGTCGGCGATCAGGACGTACTTGATCTCCTTGGTCTTGGGCATGCCCTCCACGCGGTAGTAGGGGTTGGCCTCCAGAGTCAGGCTGCTGCCCTGGGTCCAGTCCTTCAGCATGTAGGGGCCGGTGCCGACCGGGTTCTTCAGGTACTCCTCGTCGCTCATGCTCTCGGCATAGGACTGGTCGCCCAGCACCATGTTGAAGCAGCCCAGCTCGGCCAGAAAGGCGGCGTTGGGTTCGGTGAGGGTGATGACCACCTGCTCGTCGGTGGCCTCCACGGTGTCGATGGCCTCGGCGATATAGCGGTAGTTGGAGGTTTCGTAGTCGCGGGCGCGGTAGAAGGACCAGACCCAGTCGCTGGGCTCCACATCCTCGCCGTTGGAGAACTTGACGCCCTGCACCAGATTGAAGGTATAGGTCAGGCCGTCGTCGCTGATGGTCCAGTCGGTGGCCAGGACGGGCTCGATAGAGCCGTCGTCGCCGGTGCGGACCAGGCCCTCGAAAATCTGCTGGGACACCTGAACCTCGGCAGGGCCCATACCGGGGGCATTGGGCTCAATGTACTTGGGCTCGGCGGTAATGCCGACCACGATCTGGTCGGCGTAGGATGTCGGCTCTGCGGTGGTGCCGGGGGTAGGGGACGCGGTGCCGGTGGCGTCCCCATTTCCGCTGCCGCCAGAGCAGGCGGCCAGGCCCAGGCCCATCACCGCGGCAAGAGACAGGGCCGTCAGTTTCCGTGCGGTAGGATTCATGCATACTCCTCCTTACTAATGTTTTCTACTACAGCGTTTACTGTAGTAAGATAAACTAAATTATAGCAAATGCTTTTGTCAATTGCAACTGTTTTTCGCGACGGATCGCCAGGCAAATTGATAGAAAAATCCCCTCTTTCCATAAAAAGAGGGGATTTTGTGCAGGATTAAATTCATATTGAAGTGTTTGGGTCGGAAAAACAACTGTCAAACTTTCGGTGCAGTGTGTCACGGCAGGTCTTCTCCTCCTGGGTGGGAGCGCCACTGGTAAAGGTATAGAGCATAGCCAGGGTGTCCACCAGGCCGACCATGGAGGTAAAGGAGTTGGTCATACCCATCAGCTCCACATGGCAGAGCAGGGTAGTCTGGGCGCAGCGGGCCACGGGGGAATCGGGCCGGTCCGTAAGGGCTGCCACGGGCATGCCGATGGAAGCGCAGTAGCGGGTCAGGGCGATGGTGTCGTTGCCGTACGGGGGCACGGTGATGGCAATCAGCAGCCCATCCTGGGGCGGCTGGGCGGAGAGCCGCCGGAACATATCCTGCCGGGCCTGCAGATCCAGGATGCAGCAGTCCAGCTCCAGTGAGAGCAGCCGGTGCTCCAGGTATCCGGCGGGAAAACGGCTGAAGTCATGGGCGGCGATGAAAATACGCCTGGCCCGGCGCAGGGCTTGGGTGAAGGCCAGCAGCAGCTCCACGGAGTTGCCGTCCAGGGTGCTCTGGAGGGCCTCCCGCTCGGCGCGGCAGACCCGCTGGTACAGATCCTGGGCACTGCCGCTGCCCGCCACCGCCAGCTTCAGCCGGTCTCCGGCGTTGACGCGCACGATCAGGTAGTCCTGAAGCGCCTTCTTGAGGTCCATATAGCTGCCAAGTCCCAGGCCGCGGCAGAAGTTCAGGACCGTGACCTCCGTGGTCCCGACCTGCTGGGCAAAGCTTCTGAGGGAGAGAAAGCAGCACTGCTCCGGGTAATTCAGGATAAAGTCGGAGATACGCTGCCTGGGGCGGCTGAAGGAGCCGTAATTGGCCCTGGTTTGCTCCAAAATATCCATGGTGGTCCTTTCCGTGTGCAAAGATTCGGTTCGCCTGCTAGTGTACCATAGCCGGAGGAGAGCGTACAAGCACTTTTGCACCGCAGGCAGACGCGGGGCGGCCCACTCATAGGCCGCCCCGTGTTCCACTTTTACCAAAAGCCGGACGCGGCGTTACAGCAGAATCACCCCGGCGTCGCGACAGGCCTGGATGGTCTGTTCATCCCAGACACTGG
>NZ_JH417826.1:19803-34199 GCF_000239295.1 Flavonifractor plautii ATCC 29863 | reverse complement strand
CAGGTGCCCCACATGCTCAGATCGTCATTGAACATATACAGGAATGGCGTCTTATAGAAGGATACGCCCTGGGTAGCATAACAGATGTAGATCTCATAGGCCCCGTCATCCCGGAGCTGCTGCTCGTGGTCGGAATTGCGGATACTCTCCTCATCCAGGGTGCACTTGACGCCAACCTCCCCCAGATTGGTAACGATAATCTCAGCAATGCGCTGGTATAGCGCCGCCTTGGTAGCATTGTACTGGGGTGTGACCAATACATCCATAGGGGTTCCGTCGGGCCGCTCCCGCCAGCCGTCGCCGTCGGTGTCTACATACCCTGCTGCCTCCAGAATCGCCTTGGCCTGCTCCTGATCCTGCACCAGCTTGGGCAGGCTGTCGTCGTAGCCAATACCCGCGGGGGAGATGATGCCCTCGCCGGGTACCTGCCCGTCCTCACCGCCGATGGTGGTGGCCAGCAGCTCATAGTTCAGGGCATAGCGCACCGCTCTGCGGAACTCCAAATCATCGGTGGGCTGTTTCTGAAAGCCGAAGAGGATCTCGAACAGGCCCATGTTCATCCCCCTTCCGGGGTCTACCCCATCCACACCCGAGATGGAGGGCAGCATGGTGGGCGAAATCGGGTTGGAGTAGTCGTACATGGCGTCCACTTCCCCGGTGCGCAGGGCCATCACCAGGGCATCCTGGGAGTCGTAGCTGCGCACCGTCACGCTGCGTACCGTCAGGGCGCGGCCCATGTAGGTCTCCCCAACCGCCTCATAGTGCATGGTCTGCGCCTCCTCATCCACCTGGACAAGCTTATAGGGGCCGCAGCCGATGACAGCATCCTCGCCGGTGTAGCCGGAGGGATCCTCGATTCCTTCCCAGATGTGCTTGGGATACATACGCACAAAGACGGCGGAGTTCCCCAGGGTGAAATAGGCCGCCCCATCGGCCACCTGGAAGTCCACGGTGGTATCGTCTACCTTCTCCACGCCGGTGATCTTGGAGAGATAGCCAGACTTGAGTTTGTTGTTCATCAAATCGACCGTAAAGATGACATCGTCAATCGTAAATGGCTCTCCATCATGCCACGTAATTCCCTGATCCGTGGCAAAGGTAGCCCGGATGGTGCTGCCCTTGTCCAGAATCTCCCAGGAGGTCATCAGGTTGGGCTGCATCTCGTTATTCTCATCCCGCACCAGCCAGGTTCCGGCGCAGAAGGCATTGTAGTTCATGCGGCCGAAGGAGCCGCTCTCCGAGGCCAGCGTCCGTGGAGTGACCTCCTTGCAGATACCGATCTTCAGCTCCTCCACCACGCCGGCGGAGGCCGTCCCCTCCGTCTGCGCCGGAGCGCTCTGGGGTACTCCGCTCTCCTCCGGCGTCTGCGCGGAGCAGCCAAATAGCCCCAGCGTCAAGGCCCCGGCCAGGAGCAGGGAAAGCACTTGTTTTTTCATGCGGAAAATACTCCTTTCATATTCAGATGCCGCTTAACGAACGGGGCGCAGGCTATACCAGGTCTCGCAGTTGATCACGCCCCAGCCGGGATAGTTCGTCCACCCCTCGTATTTGTCCGTGCGGTAGGGAAAGTACGCCTTGTCCCAGCAGAGGGCTTCCCCGATGTACTGCTCCGCATTGATCTGCTGAAGGAGCTTGGTTCCCTCAATGTAGGCCTTCTCATCAGACGCCTGCCGCCTGGTCTCATACGCCTCTACAAACTCCGGCAGATCACAGGTGCCCCAATTGCCATCCAGGGTATTGTCAATAAAGTAATAATAGCAGGAGGTCTGAGACGCCATTCCGGAAGTGCAGTAGCAGATAAAGATCTGGTAGGTTCCCTCCTTGCAGAGCTGATCCTCATATTCCTCATTGGTAATGCTCTGCTCGTCCACATGGGCCTTAACCCCAATGGCATCCAGGTTTTGAACCATGACCTCTGCAATCCGCAGGTAGATCTCGCGGCGTGTGCTACTGTTCTGGGGGGAAACCAGAATATCCATGGGGCTGCCGTCCGGCATCTCCCGGTAGCCGTCTCCGTCCACATCCAGGTAGCCGCCTTCATCCAGAGCGGCCTTCGCTGCCTCCAGATTCTGTTCCAGCTTGGGCAGCGTCTCATCATAGCCGAGATTCGGCGGCGCAATGACCCCCACCCCGGGTACCTGGGCATCCTCACCGCCGATGGCGTCGGCCAGCAGCTCGTAGTCCAGGGAAAGCGTGACTGCTTTTCGGAAGTTCAGGTCGTCCGTAGGCCCTTTCCGGAAACCGAACATGATCATATAGCTGCCCGTATTGTCACTCATACCGGGCTCCACGTGCTCCACACCCGTGATGGAGGATGCCATAGTGGCCGGGATGGGACTGGCATAGCTATACATGGCGTCAATTTCGCCATTGCGCAGAGCCATGACCAAAGCATCATTGCTGTCAAAGGACCGGAGTGAAACCTTCTTTACCGTCACCTCGCGGCCCAGATAGGTGTCGCTTACGGCCTCGTAGTAGCTGGTCTGAGCATCCTCGTCCAAGCTGACAAAGCGGTAGGGGCCGCAGCCGATGACAGCATCCTCCCCACGGTAGTCCTTCGGGGCGTCAATGTTCTCCCAAATGTGTTTCGGCTGGACGTAGAAATAGCCGGCCACCAGTTTGAGCCACTGATAGGCGCCGGGCTCCTTCAAAACCACCTTGATGGTGTCCTCATCCACCTGCTCAGCATGGTCCACATAGGAGCCGTAACTGGATTTGCGCACATTGATGTTATAATCGAAGGTAAACAGCACATCGTCCATGGTCAGGGGCTCCCCATCATGCCAGGTGATGCCCTGGTTCAGCGCCAAGTCACAGGTGATGGTAGTAGAGTCTTCACTGACCGTCCAATCTGTAACAAGGAATGGCTCTACCTCGCCGTTGGGCCCCGTCTGCCAGAAGGGCGCTGTCACAAAGGAGTTATAGCACATCTTTCCAAATGCGCCGCTCTCCACAAAGGTGGTAAAGGTGTCGTTTGCGGCGGTGGTCCCGAGGTGCAGCTCCTCCGCCGGCTGCGCAGAGCAGCCGAACAGGCCCAGCGCCAGCGCGCCGGACAAAAGCAAAGATAAAACACGTTTTTTCAAGAATTGATCTCTTTTCTCAGTTTCAGGCGATCGGATGCAGGTTATACCATGTGGAGTTGTTGATCACACCGCGCCCCGGGTAATTATTCCACCCCTCATAGCGGTCCGTCCGGTAAGGGAAGTAACATTTCTCCCAGCAAAGAGAAATGCCAAATAGCTGCTCAGCATTAAGTTCCTGCATATTTTTGATATTCTCCAGATATTCGTCATAACTGGAGGAGAAAAATACGGCTCGGTAGGCCTCCGAGTACTCCGGAATATTACAGCTTCCCCAGCCCGGGAATTCAGGAGTATCGATCATGTAATAAAATCCGGTGCGGTACTGGGCCACACCTGCCGAAGTGGCCCCTAAATAAAGCTCGTACTTCAGAGAACGCCGCACTTCGGTCTGATGATCTGAATTGCGGACACTCTCTTCGTCCAGTATGACCTTGACGCCGACATCCGCCAGATTGCTCTGAATGATCTCTGCCATACGCAGGTAAAGGGATTGAGTCGTCTTGGTCACCTGCGGCGTCAGCAGCACTTCCATCGCGGAGCCGTCCGGCAGCTCCCGCCAGCCATCTCCATCCGTATCCGCGTAACCAGCCTCATCCAGAATTGTCTTGGCTGCCTCCACATCCTGTGCAAGCCGCGGCAGCTCGGCATCATACCCTAGATTGGACGGTGGAATGAAACCCGCACCGGGTACCTGCGCGTCCTTTCCACCGATGGAGACTGCCAACAGCTCGTAGTCCAGCGCCTTGGAAACCGCCTGCCGGAAAGCCAGGTCGTCAGTTGGCTGAGCTTGGAAGCCAAATACCAGCTGATAACAGCCGGGCTTGTCGCTCATGCCCGGATCCAGTCCCTCCACTCCGGTGATTGAATTCAGCTGAGTGGCCGAAATAGATGTGGAATAGTTATACATAGCATCTACCTCCCCGCTGCGCAAAGCCATAATCAGTGCGTCAGAGGAGTCATAGGTACGTACTGTGACGCTTTGCACGGTAAGGGGCCGCCCCATATAGCTCTCCCCCACCGCCTCATAGTACATCGTCTGGGCCTCTTCATCAAAGCGGACAAACCGGTAGGGACCACAGCCTACCGCCGCATCCGGCTCAGCGTATGCCTCCGGATCCTCAATTCCCTCCCAGATATGCTTAGGGATGGGCCATACCGACATGCAGTTATTGAGGAATAAAAAGGCTGAAGGGGAGTCGAAGTGGATTCGCAGCGTGGTTTCATCCAACTGCTCCACCTCGTCTATGGCCTGCATATGGCTATGCCCGGCCACATTGGGCAGATAATCCAAAGAGAATATAATGTCATCCATGGTCAACGGCTCCCCATCGTGCCAGGTGATCCCCTGATCCACCGCAAACGTGGCGATAATCTCGCAGTTGTCCTCCGAGACCTCCCAGCTAGTCATCAGATAGGGCTGGGCCATATTATTTGCATCAAACTCCAGAAGTGGCGCTGCACAGAAGGATGTATAGTTCATTCGTCCAAAAGCGCTGTCATCGTTGGACATATTAAAGACCTCCGGCGCGGTCAGTGTCCCGATTTTCAGCTCTTCCACAACGCCAGCGGAGGAGCTGCCCGCCGTTTCGGCGGGAGAGCGCTGAGGTGCGCTCTCCTCCGCCGGCTGTGCGGAGCAGCCGAACAAATTCAGCGCCAGCGCGCCGGACAGGAGCAGAGATAAAACCTGTTTCTTCATCTGTTGTCTCCTCTACATCAGCCGTCCGTCCCGTCGATAGGGTGGACATTATACCAGGTCTTGTTGTTGATGACACCCCAGCCCGGATAGTTAATCCAGCCCTCAAACCGGTCGGTACGATAGGGAAAATAGCACTTGTCCCACGCCAGCGGCATTCCGATGACGTTCTCCGCCGCCATTTCCTGCAGTGCCTTCACCCGTTCGTTATAGGTCTCATAATCAGGCGAGTTCATCATGTCTAGATAGGTCTGCACAAACTCCGGTTCGCTGTAGGTACCCCAGGCGTTTCCATACCCCTTGTCCACATAGTAGTAAAATACGGTCTCATAGGCCGCCACACCAGACGAAGTGCTGCCCAGTGTAATTTCATACTCGCCGCTGTAGATAAAGGAACGGTAGGTATCCGTATCGGACTGGTGCTGGTCATCAATAGTGCACTTCACCCCCACATCCGCCAGATTGGAGACAATAATCTCCGAAAGCCGGTCGAAGAGCGCTTTCTGCGTGGCACTATAAGGAGCGGTAAGGAGGACATCCATTGGGCCGCCGTCGGGCATCTCTCTCCAGCCGTCGCCGTTCGTGTCCACATAGCCGGCCTCATCCAAGATGGCCAGAGCAGTCTCCACATTCTGGCTGAGGCGTGGCAGTTCAGAATCATATCCCTTGTTCGGGGGGGCCACCAGCCCCACTCCGCCGATCTCAGCATTTTCTCCGCCGATCGTGGCGGCCAGCAGTTCATAATCCAGCGCGTCGCGCACGGCCTTCCGGAATGCCAGGTCTCCGGTCGGCTGCTTATTAAAGCCGAATACCAACTGGTATTGTCCGGGGTTGTCACTCATACCAGGATCCACGTCCTCAATTCCGGTAATGGAGGGGGCCATTGTAGAGCTCAGGGAGTTGGAGTAGTCGTATATCGCGTCGATCTCGCCGTTGCGCAGGGCCATCACCAGGGCGTCCTGGCTGTCATAGGTGCGCACCACCACATGCTGGATGGCCAGCTCCCCTTTGAAATAATCCTCGACCGCATCAAAGTACATGGTCTGCGCGTCCTCATCCCAGGATACGAAGCGGTAGGGCCCGCAGCCAACCGCAGCGTCTGCCTCGTGGTACTCATTGGGGTCCTCTACGCCTTCCCAAATGTGCTCCGGGTAGACGAACACCGCCATACAGGCATAGTTGATAAAATTAAAAGCGGAAGGGCCGTCAAAGTTGAGTTTAAGCTGCGTATCACTGATTCGCTCCACACTCTCCAGCATGTGGATATAGCTGGACTTCTTTACATTCATCAGATAGTTGAAGGTAAACTCAATATCGTCCATGGTCAGGGGCTCTCCGTCGTGCCAGGTGATCCCCTGATCTGTGGCAAAGGTGGCCACCAGACTGGTCAGATCGTCGCTGAAAACCCAGTCTGTCATGATATTGGGTTGGACAACACCGTTCTCATCCCGCTCGAGAAACGGCGCGGCACAGAAGGAGTTGTAGTTCATCCGGCCGAAGGCGTCCCGCTCGTACATAGTGCTCATTACTTCCGGAGCCTTGGTCGTCCCGATGTAGAGGGTGACTGGCTCCTCCTCGGCCTGCGCCGCAGGAGAAGGGGAGGCATCTCCCGCCGTACCCGGCGCGCCGGAGCAGCCGAACAGGCTCAGCGCCAGCGCGCCGGCTAAAAACAGGGAAAGGACTTGCTGTTTCATTTGAAAACCGCTCCTTTCATACCGCGTCTATTAGACTGCGGGCCGGGTGGAGAACCAGGTCTTGTAGTTGATCACGCCCCAGCCGGGGAAATTGGTCCAGCCCTCATAGTGGTCGGTACGGTAGGGGAAGTAGGCCTTATCCCAGCACAGAGCCAGTCCCACCACCTGTTCATCGGCAAGCGCTTGCAGCTCCTTCATGGCGGCGTTGTACGCCTCGTAGCTGCCGGCGGTCTTCTTGGCCTCATAGGCAGCGACAAACTCCGGGAGCAGGCAGGTGCCCCAGCGGTTGTTGTCGTTATCCCCGATCATGTACATGAAGGCGGTGTCATACATGGCCACGCCGGGAGAGGTATAGCCGATGTAGAGCTCATAGGTGCCCTGCTTGCGGACCTCGGTGGCGTGGTCGGAGTTGCGCACGCTCTCCTCGTCCATGGTAGTCTGCACGCCCACGGCCTCCAGATTGGTCTTGAGCACTTCGGCGATGCGCAGATAGAGGGCCTGACGGGTCTTGTTGTACTGGGGAGTAATGAGGACATTCAGCTCGCTGCCGTCGGGCATATCCCGCCAGCCGTCGCCGTCGGCATCCACATAGCCTCCTTCGTCCAGTAGGGTGTTGGCTTCATCCACGTCCTGAGCCAGCTCGGGCAGCGAGCCGTCAAAGCCCTTATTGGGGGGCGCCACGATACCGGCGTGGGGGATCTGGCCGTCCTCCCCTCCGATGGTGACGCGGAGCAGCTCGTAGTCCAACGCGGCCCGCACGGCCTTGCGGAAGGTTAGGTCGTCGGTGGGCTGCTCGTTGAAGCCGAACACCAGTTGATAGTTGCCGGGGTTGTCGCTCATGCCGGGATCCAGCCCCTCCACTCCGGTGATGGAGTCCACCATGGTGGCGTTCAGGGAGTTGGAGTAGTCGTACATGGCGTCCACCTCCCCGCTGCGCAGGGCCATCACCAGGGCGTCGTGGCTGTCGTAGGTGCGCACGGTCAGCTTGCGCACGGTCAGCTCCTGTCCCATGTAGGTATCCGACACCGCCTCTAGGGTCATGCTCTGGGCCTCCTCGTCCACGCCTGTGAGCTTGTAGGGGCCGCAGCCGATAGCGGCGTCCTCGCCGGTGTACTCGGCGTATTCGCCCTCCACCTTGGACCACACATGCTCCGGCCGAAGGGTGACGAAGTTAGCCATGCTGTTGAGCATGGTGAAGGCCTTGCCGTCGGTCAGCGTCAGGGTGGCCGTGGTCTCATTCACCGCCTCCACCCCTGTCAGGCCGCTGCAATAGCTGGACTTGCGGTCGATCAGATATTGGAAGGTAAACACCACGTCATCCATGGTCACAGGTTCACCGTCGTGCCAGGTGAGGCCCTGATCTGTGGCAAAGGTGGCGGTAATGGTATTTAAGTCGCCGCTCAGCTCCCAGCCCGTCATGAAAAAGGGCTGAACCTTGCCATTCTCATCGGTGACTACAAAGGGAGCGGTGACCACCGCGTTGTAGTTGAGCTTGCCGAAGATACCGTTTTCCGTCATAACGTTGGCGCCGTCAATGGCGGCGGTGGTACCGATGCGCAGTTCCTCCACATAGGCAACGGAGGACTTGCCGCTCTCCACCGCTTCCGGCGGGCCGCTTTGGGTGGAAGCCGCCGGGTTCTGTCCCGCGCAGCCGGCTGCGGTCAGCGCAAGAGCGCCGGCCAGCAGAAGGGATGCCAGTCGTTTCATACATGTTCCTTCTTTCCTTCTCTTAAATTTCTATTCAAAACAGGGACGGTCCCCTGCTTTGGTCTTATAATGAAAGAGCATTCCTGTTTTGTCGTTAGAAAACAGGAATGCTCTTTGTCCTGGATATGCAAAAAGGGCACCGCCGTCCCCAGCGATGCCCAGTTAATGCCCCAATGACCGCGATATCCACCGCGGCAGCATCCAATTCTCCCTCGCCGAAAGAATAGAATCCGATAGACATGGCAGGTCTTCTGACTCCAGATCATCCGGCTTCGCTCACCTTCCCGGTTTCCCAGTGGTATTAAGCGGGCCGTCCCTGTTACAGCAGCGGGAGCTGTCGCAGACTTGCACTGCGTTCCCTTTTCAATACAAACGTATCACCATATCCTGCTATATGAAATTATGGATTCAGTATACACCGCCGTCCAAGGCCTGTCAATATGTGTCTAACGGCGCCGAATGCTCTCTACTTACGGAGCCTAGCGGCAACAGGCACATTCCATTCCCACCGGCTCACCGCCGCATCTGCTCTTCGCCGCCTGTAACGGGCGAACCAATCAAGTATAAGAAATCTCGCGTTGAGAGCAGTCACAGGAGATCACCCCCCTTTTCTTTCCGGCCGGGCTGTGCTATAATTCCTTCATATACGTTTTCAGCAAGTGGCCAGACTCCGTCTGGTTAGAGGGAATCGGGTGCAACTCCCGAGCGATCCGGTCACTGTAAGCGGGGAGCGTGCTGCAGATCGCCATTGCATGTTTCACATGTGAGAAGGCGCAGCACGTGACGAGCCGCAAGCCAGGAAACCTGCTTGCTGAATTTGTGGGGACGCTTCCGGTGAAAGCTGCTCCACAGGCCGCCGGCCCTGCCGGTGCGCCTGTCTGCAAGCCGGCTCCGCGTCAGAATACGCGGGGCCGGCGATTTTGCTTTCTCCGGGCAGAGAGGAGAAATGCGCATGCGACAGCCTTTTTTTGAAGATCTGATGACCGCGATGTACCCCTCCGGCCTGCTGCACACCTTTGGTGTAAACGGGAAGATCTCCGGCAGCGTGGGGGCGGTGGGGGAAATGCAGGAGGTGCTTCCGCTCCTCCACAGCCCGCGGGGCTGTGGGTTTCACTACCGCTATTCCGCCCGGCGTCGGCACCAGCCCTTTTACAGCGTGCTGACCTCCAATCTGGAGGAGCGGGACATCATCTGCGGCGGGGAGGAGAAGCTCCGCCAGGCCATACGGGACGCCTGGAGCCGCTACCGCCCCGGGCTCATCATGGTGATCCCCTCCCCGATCAGCGACATTCTGAACGAAGATGTGCGCTCCGTATGCGCCGAGCTGCGGCGGGAGGGTATTTCGGTAGTGGGTGTCCAGTCGGAGCTCTTCTCCCACCGGGACAAGAACTACACCCGGAACCGCCTGAAGGAGCTGGCCCGCCAGACCATCACCGGCGACAACCGGCTGGAGATGGAGCTGAAGGGCTGCGGCTTCACCGAGGCGCTCTACGCCCTGGTGGAGCAGGTGATGGAGCCGTCCGCTCAGATCCCGCACAGCGTCAACATCGAGACGGTGGGCTGGGGGAGCGAGGGAAAGGCCGCCCTGCGGGAGCTGGAGGCCTTTTTGAACGGCTGCGGGATCCAGGTGAACACGTGGATCCCCAGCGCCCCCCTCTCCTCTCTGGTACACGCCCCGGCCGCGGAGCTGAATCTGGTCAAGCGGGTTCGCTGGGCCAGACGCATGCGGGAGAAATTCGGAACCGCATACCTTCACATCGGCGGCGCGGGACGCTACGCCGGACTGGATGGAATCTGCACCTTTTACCGGGACATTGGACAGGCCCTCCGCATGGAGGAGGCGGTGGAGCCCGTCGTCCTGGCGGCGCGGGCCCAGGCCCTGGAGGAGACGGCGGAGGCCCGCCGCCGCCTGGGGCAGGCCCGGGCGGTTCTCGTCAGCCGCAGCATCCAGCAGGCTCCCTTCGAGCTCAAATCCTATGTGCGGGACTATGGCCTGTCGGTCTCCCATCTCTGTGTCATCCTGACCCCGGAGAGCCGTAAAAACCTGAATGTCACCCCCGCGCTGGAGGACAGCCTGCTGGCCCGGGTACGGGAGGCCGCCGCCCTCTACAGCCCGGAGACACAGCTCCTCCTGAACCCGGCAGAGGAGACGCTGCGCGGAATCTTCGCAGAGGCGGATGTGGTGGTGGGCACCGGCGACTTCACCTTGGAGGGGATGGGCGCGCCGCTGATCCCCGCGGTCAACGAAACCACCTCCCTCTCCTTTCCCTCCTATGTCCGCACGGTGCGTAGGATGTGCCGCCGCCTGGAGCACGGGACGGAGCGCAGCAGTCTTCTGCTGGGGAAAATGCCCTTCCAAAGCCGCCATTACCCACTGTACTGTAATCAGTCTAATCTGGCCGCCAAGGAAATGTGGTCCAGAATGTGGCTCAATCGAAAGGGGGATTCCGTATGAGGCCGGCCAGCGGCTGCAAGCTCTTTGGAGCTTATCAGGCTTTGGGTGGAATTCAGGACGGCGTTGTTCTGCTCCACTCCGTGGTGGGCTGCAATTTTGGCTCCATGTCCCTCCACGTTGCCCAGGATATGCGGGATATCCGGCAGACCTGCACCGTCATCAGCGACAGCGACGTGGTGTTCAGCGGCGAGGCCTCCCTGGAGCGGGCCGTCCGCTCCGCGCTGGAGCTCTTCCAACCGTCCATCCTGTTCGTGGTCAGCGGCTGTGTGAGTGAGATGATTGGGGACGATATCCCCGCCGTCTTAGCCCGCATCCCCCATGAGGCGCCGCTGCTCCATGTGGAGGCGGCAGGCTTCCGTGGGGATGCGGCTCGCGGGCTGGAGGCTGGATGGCTGGCACTGCTCCCGCTGATGAAGCCCCCGGTCCCCCGGCCTTATCCCCGGCCCTATCCCCGTTCTGATCCCCGTCCCCTGGTTAATCTGATCGGGCTCGGGATGGATGACCCCCACGCCGCCGACGATGTTGAGGCCCTCCGGGCTATGCTCGCCCCCCAGGCCGCACTGGGCGCCGTGCTCTCCCGCTGTACGCTGGAGGAAGTGCGCCGCGCCCCCTATGCCGATGTGAACCTGGTGCTCCGTGGAAAGGGGCGTGAGCTGGCGCAAGCCATGAAGGAGTACTTCGGCATACCGTGGGAGGAACTTGATTACCCCTATGGCGCCGCCGGCGCGGACGATCTCTGGAGTCGGCTGGAGCGCCGCTTCGGTCTGGATTATCATCAGGCCCGGGCGGAGCTGGACCGTCAGATTGCAGAGGGAGCCGGAAAAGCCTACCGCTATTTACAGGCCCTCTACGGCATGCCGGCTGCGATCCTCGCCTCGGGGCCGCGGGCCGACGGTCTGCGGCGCTTTCTGGAGCAGGAGCTGGGGATGGAGGTGGTGTGCTTTGCCCGCCGGGAGGAGCTCTCCGACCAGGAGGACTTCTACCGGGAGCTGCGCGGCTCCGAGGCGGCGCTTCTGTTCGGCTCCTCCTTTGAGCAGGACGGTGCCGACGAGCTGGAAATTCCGCTGATCCGCGTGGATTACCCGGTGTTTGATGAGGTCTGTCTGACCCCCCGCCCCCACCTGGGCGGGCAGGGAACCCTCCACCTTCTGGAGGACATCTTCCGCGGCATCATGAACGGCCGCACCTTAAAGGGGGCGCTCTATCAGTGAAACGCATCTGCGTCTATGGAAAAGGGGGCATCGGGAAGTCCACCGCCGTGTCCAACCTGGCGGCGGCCATGGCCCAGGCCGGGAAACGGGTGGCGGTAGTGGGCTGCGACCCCAAGGCGGACTCCACCCGGAGCCTGATGGGGCGGCGCATCCCCACCGTTCTCGACCAGCTCAAGACCGGCGCCTCCGGGGAGATCGCCTTCACGGACAGCCGGGGCGTCCGCTGCATTGAGGCCGGCGGGCCGGAGCCGGGCACCGGCTGCGCCGGGCGGGGCATTATCGTGGCCATGGAGGAGATCCGCAGCCGCGGCCTGCTGGATGACCGGGATGTGGTGCTCTACGACGTGCTGGGGGACGTGGTCTGCGGCGGGTTCAGCATGCCGCTGCGGGAGCAGGTGGCCGACGAGGTGTATCTCGTCACCACCAGCGACTTCATGGCCCTCTACGCCGCAAACAACATCTGCCGGGGCATCCGCAAATACGCCCAGAGCGGCGGAATACGCCTGGCCGGGATCATCCACAACGGGCGCAGCAGCGTGGACAACGACGGCCTGCTCCAAGCCTTTGCGACGGAGCTGGGCACCACGGTGGCGGGAAAAATTCCCATGAGTCCCCTCATCGGCCAGGCCGAGCTGGAGCGCCAAACGGTTGTGGACTGCGCACCGGACAGCGCGCCCGCCCAGGCGTTCCGCGCCCTGGCGTCCGTCCTCCTGGATAACCGCAGCGGCTGCATCCCGGAGCCGATGAGCGACGACGGGCTGGAAGCGCTCTGCCGGAAGGCGGCCCCGCTTTGATTCCGGCTGAGCACCCCTGCCTCTCCGCCCAGGCCCACTTCCGCTATGGCCGGATTCATCTGCCCGTGGCCCCCAGGTGCAACATCCGGTGCGGCTACTGCGACCGCCGCTATGACTGCGCCAACGAGTCCCGGCCCGGCGTCACTTCGGAGGTCATCTCCCCCGAAGCTGCCCTGGACCGCGTGGAGCGCGCCCTGCGCCTGGACAGCCGTCTGCGGGTGGTGGGCGTGGCAGGGCCTGGTGAGCCCCTGGCCAACCCCGCCACCCTGGAGACCCTCCGCCTGATTCACGCCCGCTTTCCCGGACTCCTGCTCTGCCTGAGCACCAACGGGCTGGTTCTGTCTGATGCTTTGCCCGAACTGCTGGACTGCGGGGTTTCCACCCTGACGGTCACTGTCAATACCCGCTCCGTCGTCTGTGCCGGGCACGTCTACCGGACGGTGGGCGGCAGCGCGGATGCCGGAGCCATGGCAGCCTTTCTCTCCGCTCAGCAGGAGGGCGTGGCCAAGGCCGCAGAAGCCGGACTTACGGTGAAAATCAACACCGTCGTCATCCCCGGCGTCAACACCGGGGAGATTGAGGAAATCGCCTGTTGGGCCGCCCGTGCGGGAGCCGCCGTCATGAACCTCATGCCGCTCATTCCCCAAGCCGGCTTTCGGGACAACGAGCCCCCCAGCCAAGCACTCCTGGATGCGCTGCGCGCCAGGGCCCGTGTCCATATCCCCCAGTTCACCCACTGCAGGCAGTGCAGGGCGGACGCAGTGGGCGTGCCCGGAGAATAGACTGCTGCTTTTGATTGATAAAGCCTTGAAAGCGGCCATCTTGTAAGCACCTGCACAGATGTACAGGTTTTGAATAGCAGAAACTCGTGATCGCTATCAAATCGGATTAAGTCCGAGACAGCTCATCAGTCAGTTCAGCTTGTCCTACCTTTATTCGGTAACAGTTCGAGGTAATCCCCCCGCTCTCCCGAAATCTTGCCTGTTTCTCCACCCGGCCCTGGCGGATTAGCTCCGCCAGGGCCCGCTTTATGGTCGAACGGGAGAGGCTCAGATCTTTTGCCATGGTGCCTATGGCGTACCAGCTCTCGCCGTCTTTGTTTGCTCGGTCATGTAGGTAGACCAGCACCTGCTTGGCCCTGGCGTTCAGCTCCGGGTCATTGTAAATCTCATTGAAGTAGCTCATTTCTGTTTCTGTTCCTTTCCCATATGATAATTGACTGTCCCTGTCCGGAGGGGAAACGCCCGATAGATGGCGCTGGTCAGCTCCGCCTTGCTGGCGTAGTAGACCTTCCGGGCTGCCCGCTGGGGCACCTGGTAGGGCTCCCCAAAAGTGATCCCCCACTCCAGGAACAGCCGCAGGCGGGTCTGCATGGGATGGGTCCCGGTTTTCATGACGATGAAGTGTCCCTTGGGGATGGACTTGAGCTCATCCGGGGTCATGAGAGGCCGTTCAATCATCTGGAGGCTCTGGCTGGTATCGTTCTTCCCCCGGGAGATGGAACCACTCATCACGGTGCGGCTGCCCAGGGCCTTGGACAGCACCTCAGCGGTCTGGCTATTAGGGGCGAAGCCGCCGAAGATGGTGTCCTGGCAGTTATCCGTCAGGATCTCCGCCCCCTCCTTGCCGTAGTTCTTCTCCAACTGAGCCAGGGACTGGATGATGGGCACCAGGGTCAGCCGCCGGGAGCGACCGGCTGAAAACAGGGGCAGGATGTCGAAGGCGGGCATGGTGCCCAGCTCGTCACAGAAAAACACCA
>NZ_JH417826.1:14938-19793 GCF_000239295.1 Flavonifractor plautii ATCC 29863 | reverse complement strand
GTGCCCAGCTCGTCACAGAAAAACACCACCCGGCGGGGCAGCTTCCCGTCGTGCTCGTCCGCCACGGAGAACAACTCCCGGCTCAGGGTCTGGATCATCAACCCAGCCATGAAATTTTTCGTGGCATCTTCCTCTGGTAAAATCAGAAATATTGCAGATCTCTTCGAGACAAAGCTCTCGGCGTCTATGGCGCTATCGAAGCAGAGCACCTGTTCCAGCTCCGAGTCCAGGAAAGTGTTCAGCCGGGAGAGCACAGTGGACATAACGGAAGCCATGGACTGCTCCGCGGCGGTGAGGGCGGAGCCGGAGAACCACTTGGCCTTGTGTTCCTCCGGCAGGCGGTCCATGAGAAGCTGGAACTCATTCTTCCCCGGCAGGATACTGGGGGCCAAGAGCTCCTGCACCAGCTTGAACACAGACACGATGTGCCTCCGCTCCCGCAGCTCCCCGTGGATCCTTTTTGGCGGCAAATATTCCGCTAGTAAGAGGGTCACAGCGGTAAGCACACCCTCAGCTGCATCATAAAAATATTGATTTTGTGCGAAGTTCTCCCCGTCTGGGTTGATGATAGTCTTGGACAGGATCTTAGCATATTTCTCCGCCTTGGCCCGGGCAGCCAGGTTGGTGGGATCTTTCCGGCAGACATCCATGTAGTGGTTGATCAGGGTGAGTAGGTTGTAGCCGTCGGAGCGGGTGGGGTTCCGAAGATCCACCACCGACACCTGGTAGCCGTAGCAGTCCCGGGCTATGGCGCCGTAGTTCCGGGCCAGATCTCCCTTCGTGTCACTTGAGAAAAAACTCATACCGCTGGCACAGGCGTACTCGATATTGGGGTACAGGAAATATGCGGTCTTGCCCACGCCGGAGGCGCCGATCATGAGGCAGTGGATGTCGTCACAGTCTACCAGGGCCCGAATCCCACCGTGCTTCCACAGCTTCTCTGGGATGAGCGGATGGACGGTCTTCCCAAGCAAAGAGAACTCCGGCGGAGCCGGGAGCTTTCCCACACAGCCCAGCACCAACCCCTGTGCGTCCGGGAGCTGCTCCCCCTTCCGCCACAGCGCGGGCTGGAAGGGCACGGAACGGAAGGTCTTCCTCACCTCCGCCGGTGTGGCCCAGCGGGCGGTTCCGTGCTGGCCGTCGCCCACGTCCTTGCTCTTGATGCTGTCCAGGCTGCCCCGGCTGGAGAAGGCGGCGATGGCCGCCAGGGCTCCGAATACTGCTGCCAACAGGAGAATCAGCGTCCAGGTATCGTTACTCACGTGTATATCTCCCTCTTTCTGGTCATTCTCTGTGTTTGATCTATCTTCCAGTGTGACCTTCTTTGGTGGGCCAGGATGAACCGGGGCCCGGTCCAGCGGCAGGGCGCACCACCCCCTTGGCGGGCATGGTACGATTTCGGCACGGGGATGGGGCTACATGCTCTGCCCCATAGTCATGGCAGGGCCAGCCATGGCCTGCCCCTGCACCAGATCGTCGTTCCAGTCCTTATGCACAGGGAGCAGGATGCCGCTGTGGTATCCTGCTTCCTGCAACTCTTCCTGGAGGCGCTTGGCCGCCGTCTGTCCGGGCTCGTCGTGATCCAGGCAGAGCACCACATCCCGGAGGCGGGTGTTCTGCTCCAGCATCCAATGCATGGCCTGGCCGCCGGTACCGCACAGGGCCACATAGCTGTGCTCCTGCCATCTGTCCGGGTACAGCGTGAGGAAGCTCAGCAGATCAATCGGGGCCTCAAACACATAGAGCAGGCCGTCCTGTCCCACGTGGCGGAAGCTGTACTGGGGCCTGCTGCCCTCCACGTTGACCTTGAAGGACTTACCCAGACTGTTGGTGCTCCGCTTATGGGCGTGGCGGGGGACGCCCTGCTCGTCTGTCCCCACAAAGACGCAGTTGTGATATTGGGCGTCCTCGTACAGCAGGCCGGCCCGGGCGAAGTGGGTGATAACCTTCCGGCTGATGTGGCGCTGCTTCATCAGGTAGGCGTACACCCGTCGCATATCGGTGTGGGGCGGCGGCAGGGCGAAGGGCTTGAGCGGCTCCTCCCGCTTTGGCTGCGCGGCGGGATATGCCTCCCCCAATTCATTCCCCAGCAGGAGCTCCATGGCCTCCTGATAGGTTGTTCCGTAGTAGTGCTGGACGAAGCTGACCGCGTGGCCGCCCCGCCGGGCAATATGGTCGTACCATTCGCTGCCCCGGACAGTAATATGACGGATCCTGGCCAGCCGGGACTCCCGCCCAGCGCGGAGCAGCTTCTCGCCCCGCCGCCGCAGGAACTCCTCCAGATCAACGGAGTTGGCCTGCTCCTTCTGTTCAGAGGTAAAGTGGATATAGGTTCCCGTGAGAAATCACCTCGGTTTTGGTTGCTGTCTTTCCCTGGATTGTGTAAAATAAAAGAAACAGAATTTGACTGTGCCAGGAGGCTGACCATGAACAAGCAGGATGAGATTTTAACTGTCAGCCCAGAGCAGACCTACCACGCCATCCGCGGCTCCATTGTGACTGCCCAGCACTCCGTAGCCAAAGCGGTCAACTCCGCCATGGTGACCGCCTATTGGGAGATCGGAGAGCAGATCTACAAGGCGTGTGGAGAAAATGACCGGGCGGAGTATGGAAGCAGGCTCTTAGAATACCTCTCCGCAAAACTGACTGCTGAATTCGGAAAAGGCTTCAGTGTGCAGGGGCTCCGAAATATGCGCCAGTTCTATTGCACGTTCCCAATTCGCTCCACACTGTGGAGCGAATTGAGCTGGTCCCACTACCGCCTGCTGATGCGTATATCAGACGAGAAGGCACGCGCATTCTATGCGGAGGAGTGTGCCAAATCAGCCTGGAGTGTGCGCCAGCTGGAGCGCCAGATCAACACCATGTACTACCGGCGGATCCTGGCCAGCCAGGACAAGGCGTCTGTCGCTGCGGAAATTCAGCTCAGAGAGCCCAAGCCCGAATACGAGAAGATCATAAAGGATCCCTATGTCATAGAGTTCCTTCAGATCCAGCCGGATACCCATGTCTACGAGAGTGATCTGGAGCAGGCCCTTATTGATCACCTCCAGCAGTTCCTCCTGGAACTGGGCCGCGGTTTTTCCTTCGTCTCCCGCCAGAAGCGGTTTACTCTGGACGGGCAGAGTTTCTTTATTGACCTGGTGTTTTACAACTACATCCTCAAGTGCTTTGTGCTGATCGATCTGAAAACAGATACCCTGACCCACCAGGACATCGGCCAGATGCAGATGCATGTGAACTACTACACCCGTGAGATGATGAATGAAGGGGACAATCCGCCCATTGGCATTGTGCTGTGTGCGGAGAAAAACGACGCGGTGGTACGCTATACGCTGCCGGAAAACAACACCCAGATCTTCACCTCCAAGTACAAAACCTATCTGCCCACGGAGGATGAGTTGAAGCGGGAGCTTCGACTCGACTCCTTTCACAAGTTGGATGAATAGTTGAAGTTGGGGCTTGGACTGATCCGAGCCCCACTAGTTCATCCGCAGTTCCTCATGGTCATCCGCCTTATGTCCTAGGGCCATACGCTTCTCCCGGAGCATCCGGCGGCGCTTCTTGTCAATGTGCAGGCAAGCCTGGATGGCATCGGAGGCGGACTGCTCTCGGAAGATGCGGCCCATGTTGTGGAATAGCTGAAGGACACATCGGGCGGTATCCGCGTGGGATACCGCCCGATGTGTCTGTGTACGCTGGTGGTGCGTGACCTTCTGCTGTGGGTGATGTGCCCCATGCGGCATACCGGATTGTGCAGGCGGTGTGCCAGATGGGGTAAACCCGTGTACCACCTCATCTGTTGCAGGCGGCTCACGTCGCCCCAGCCGGAGCATCTCCCGTATGACCATGTTGCGCACGGCCTTGAACTCCTTCTGTTTGGAAAGAGGTAGGCGCTCCGGCAGCTGCTCAGAATAGGTGCGGCATACCTCCTCCCGCATCTGGTTCCACAGGTTGTAGGCGGCTGCTACGCGCTCGTCCTTTGCCAGCTCATCCACGATGGCATCCACCAATGCTTTGGTTTTGGGTGGCAGGTAGCCGTAGACTTTTTTGCCCTGGGTGTTGTGCAGCCGCTGGGCCAGCTCCAGCACCAGCCGCTCCAGGTTTTCATTTTGGAGCTGGCCAGTCTCCATCTGGGTGATCAGCTCTGCCATGGTGCGCTCCGCATCCCGGCCCAGAGCGTCCCGGTATTCGGTTTTCTGTTCGTAGACGTGGAGCAAATCCTGTTGGAAGATCCGCCGGCCGAAGGCGGACTTCACCTGCTGGATACCCTGCCTGGTGAGGTAGCCCTCCTTGGGATCGGAGGAGAACACCACCATGTGGATATGGACGCTGTCCTCCTTGCGGTGGAAGGCGGCGTACCAGCACAGGTGCTCCAGCGGGATCTTATACCCCCTGGCGATCTCAGGCGCGCAGGCGCACACCAGTTGCCGCCAGCTCTCCGCGTCGTTGTAGCCCAGCCGTTCCGCGTCCTCCCGGCGGATGGCCACCACCGGCGTCCACACACTGCCGGTGTGCTCCGCCACCTCCCGGACGGCCTGGGAGAGATTGCGTACCTTGCCCCCGGCGCACCACAGGCCGTGCTCACCGTTCAGCTGCACGCCGGGGCGGTGGGACACGTAGTCCAGGTAGTTCTCCATCCGGCGCATGGGCTCCGCGAAGTCCTCCTGCACCTGGCGGATGAAAGTGTTGGCGTTTGCCTGGGTGGGCACGTTGCAGTAGTCTTCATACTCCAGCAATTCCTTCGCGCCGGGGAAGTCACGGAGCAGGTGCTGGATATAAGCCTGCTGCTTTTTCGTAGCGGGCTGGTCCCCGTGCTCACCCCTGAGCACCTCCACGCCGGGGCGGGTGGCGA
>NZ_JH417826.1:13579-14928 GCF_000239295.1 Flavonifractor plautii ATCC 29863 | reverse complement strand
GCCGGGGCGGGTGGCGATGTAGCGGGCCCGGTTGACCAGCTTGGCCGTATCCCTGCCCCCCTTCAGGTAGGGGGACATGAACCGGATGCGGCTCATCGGTCAGGGTAGACCTGGCGCTGGAGATCCAGGGCATCATCGAAGCTGATCTTCCCGTTGGTGCGCAGCACCTCGTCCACCGCATAGGCCCGCAGCTCCCGGCGGTTCACCGGATCAGCGCGGAAGTGGGCGGCAACGGTGTGGCTCATCATGTTCACCTCCACGCACAGCTTGAACAGCAAAGTACGCAGCCGGTTCTCGTTGTCCGCCAATGTACCCCGCAGGGTGTCCACCAGGGCGCGGGAGAGGTACTCCGAGGTATCCTCCGCGGCCAGGTAGCCCATGTAGAACCGCAGGGCCTTTTCGGCAAACTCCCCGCGGCTTTTGCAGTTGTCCTCCTCCAGCCAGCCATCCATCTGGCGGACGATGCCCGGCTTGAGCCAGAGGGTGATTTTCAGCCTGTTTTCCTCGTCCATGCTTCCTCCTCGTTCACCACGGCGGTGCAAAAGGGCCTCAACCGCCTGCAACGCCGTGTTTTTTCAAACGCACCACCGCTCTAAAACCCGGAACGGGCCTTTACCGACGGCGGTACCCAAATCCGGGAAAAGCCCCGCACTGCGGGGCTTTGTGGCCTGAGCGCCGGGGCTCACCACGGCGCTCCTTTATCCTCGTACTAAAATCGAACGCCCCAAGCTGGGGCGAAACTGGCCCCAACGGGGCGGTTTCCCGTCTGGGCGGGGCCCTGGCCCGCCCTCTGCCTGAAACCGGCACACAGGGCGCACACGGGGCCGACGGCGTGCTCACAGCTGGGCCAGACTGGGGGCCTGGCGGGGCTGCGGTTCCTCCACCAGATACCGGGCCCGGAAATCCGCCAGCGCCATGCCGGTCTGCTCCAGGCAGTAGGCGTCCATCTTTTCCAGCAGCGCGGCCTGCTCCTGCTGGGCCAGCGGATACCGGAAGGCGAACTCATTGCCGTCTCCGCACACCAGGATGACGTCTAGTGCGGAGCACGGCCGGCTGGCGTTCAGGTCATAGGCGGCGTACACGTTGAGCCAGTCGTCGTTTTCCGCGGTCGCCACGTGGGTGCCAAAGACCGCGTCCGGGTCAAAGGTCACCGGCATATAGAACTGGAGCAGCCCATCGCACTCTGAGAGCTCATCCGCAAAACTCACCTTGTCCACGGGGATGCGGCGCGTCCCAGCCGTGAGCTCCGGCGGCTCCACCTCCTTCTGCACCAGCAGATGGTTGTACTGCTGTGCCAGTGTGCGGCCGGTACGGAGAGCTGGCAGCAGGCCTCCATCTCCCCGCGCAGG